>CAIXWQ010001263.1 GCA_903923175.1 uncultured delta proteobacterium
GCGCGCGCTCTCGGCGCGGCCGCGCGACGCCGCCTCGCTCCGCGTGCTCGCGGGGCTGCTGCGCCAGCAGCGTCGCCCGGCGCTCGCCGCGGCGCTGTACGAACAGGTGCTCGCGCTGGCGCCGCCCGCGAATGCTGCGCATGCCCACCGCGAGCTCGGCGCCGCCCTTCACGCCCTCGGCCTCGACGATCGCGCTGCCGAGCAGCTCGGTCGAGCCCTCGCGCTCGAGCCGGACGATCGCGCGTCGCTGCTGCTGCTGGGGCAGATCGAGCTCGGGCGAGGCAACCCCGCGCAGGCCGAGGGGCACCTTCGCCGCGCCCTCGCGCTCGGGGGCGAGGAGCCGGCGTTGCTGGTGAACCTCGGGGTCGCGACGCAGAAGCAGGGGCGCCCCATGGAGGCGAGCGAGCTGCAGCGCCGCGCCCTCGCGCTCTCGCCCGAGCTCGCGCCGGCGCTGGTGAACCTGGCGAGCGCGCTCAGCGATCAGGGGGCGCACCAGGAAGCCGCGGCGGTCTACCGTCGTGCGCTCGCCCGCTCGCCCGAATCGGCGCACTTCCACTCGAACCTGCTGATGGCGATGCACTTCGATCCGACCGCGACGCCGGCGGCGATCCTGGAGGAGCACCGCGCGTTCGGGCGCCGCTTCGGCGCGCGCTTCCGGCAGGCGTGGCCGCGACACGAGGCCCGCTCGCGCGATCCGGAGCGGAGGCTGCGCGTCGGCTACGTGTCGCCCGACCTGCGCCAGCACCCGGTCGCGTTCTTCCTGGAGCCGGTGCTCCGGGCGCACGATCGCGAGCGGTTCGAGGTCTTCGCCTACGCGGACGTGGCGCGCCCGGACGCCACCACGGAGCGGCTGCGAGGGCTCGCGTCGCACTGGCGCGCGACCGCCGGGTGGAGCGACGAGGCGCTCGCCGACGCGGTCCGCGCCGACGAGATCGATCTCCTCGTCGACCTCGCGGGGCACACGGCCAACAACCGGATGCTCGCGTTCGCGCGCAAGCCGGCGCCGGTGCAGCTGTCGTGGATCGGGTACTTCGACACGACCGGGCTCGAGGCGATCGACTACCGCCTCGCCGACCTCGCCTCCGTCCCCGAGGGGGCCGAAGCGCTCTTCGTCGAGCGCGTGCGGCGCTTGCCGCGAACCGCCAACTGCTACGAGCCGCCCTCGATCGCGGTCGAGGTCGCGCCGCCCCCGGCGCTCCGAGCCGGCCACGTCACGTTCGGTTGCTTCAACAACCCGGCCAAGATCACGCGCGAGGTCGTGCGCGTCTTCGCGCGGATCCTCCGCGCGGTCGACGGGAGCCGGATCGTGCTGAAGTACGGGGCGTTCGACGACGCAGGCGTCCGCGCGCAGTACCTCGGCTGGTTCGCCGAGGAGCGCATCGACGCCGGGCGCGTCGAGCTCCGGGGGCACTCGTCGATGTCGCAGTTCCTCGCCTCGTTCGCGGACGTCGACGTCGCGCTGGACCCCTTCCCGTACAGCGGCGAGACGACGGCGCTGCACACGCTGTGGATGGGCGTGCCGCTGGTCGCGCTCGAGGGCGAGACGCTGGTGCGTCGGCTCGCGACGCGGGTGCTGCGCATCGCGGGGCTCTCGAGCTGGGTCGCCACCAGCGAGGAGCAGTACGTGCGCATCGCGACCGACGCCGCGCGCGATCTCCCGGGCCTCGCGGCGCTGCGCGCGGAGCTGCGGGGGCGCCTCTCTCGCTCGCCGCTGCTCGACCACGTCGGCGTGACGCGCGAGCTCGAGGGCGAGCTGCGCTCGATGTGGCGGCAGTGGTGCGCGGAGCAACCTGTCGCGCCCTCGCGCGAGTGACCGGGGGCCGCGCGCTCGATCGGCGCGGACGAAACGCGCGCGTGCCCGGACCCCGCGAGGGGCCGAGCACGCGTACGGCGCGCGGGCGCGCGGCGCGCGAGATCAGCGCTTGAGGTTGACGACGTCCTGGAGGAGCTCGTCGGAGGTCGTGATCGTCTTCGAGTTCGCCTGGAAGGCGCGCTGGTGGGAGATCAGATCGACGAACTGCTGCGCGACGTCGGCGTTCGACTGCTCGAGGGCGCCGGAGACGACCGACGCGCGGCCGCCGCTGCCGGCCGCGCCGAGGGCGGCGTCGCCGGACTCCTTGGTCTGCACCCAGAGGCCGTGACCCGCGCGGCCGAGGCCGTCGTTCGAGCGGAATTTCGCCACGCAGAGCTTCGCGACCGCGATGTTCTGGCCGTTGCTGTAGGTGCCGTTCACGGTGCCGTCGCCGTCGATCTTCACGCCGGTGAGATCGCCCGAGGCGTAGCCGTCCTGCCCTTGCGACGACACGTTGCTCGGCGAGCCGAACTGGGTGACGCCGCCGAGGCCGGTGCCGCCGGCGCCCGTCGACTTGCCGAAGTTGAGGGTGAGCGGCTGGCTCGGCGTGGCGCCGATGAAGCTCACGGTGCCGCCGGAGGTGGGCGTGGTGGCAGAGAGCGCGCCGGCCGCGTCGAAGGTCAACGTGCCCGAGGCGATGTCGGTCTGTACGCCCGGGGTGCCGCCGGAGATCTCGGAGCCGTTGGCGAGCGCGTGGTAGTCCCACGAGCCGGCGGCCGTCTTGCGGAAGTAGACGTCGACGCTGTGCGCGGTGCCGAGCGAGTCGTAGACCTGCATGCTCGTCGAGAAGTTCGACGTCGACGCCGGGTTCTTGGGGTCCCAGGCCGCCGCAGGGGTCGCCGCCGTGGCGTCGAGGTTCGCGGTGACGGTGAGCGTCGTCGTCTCCTTCGGCGGGAGCGCCGCCGTCGGGACCACGACCTTCGAGACAGCCGCTTGGAACGTGCCGTCCGGGTTGGCGGCGTAGCCGGTGAACGCCAGCCCCTCGGGGTTCACGAGCGTCCCGTCGGCGCGCAGGTTCGTCTGCCCCGCCCGCGTGTAGAAGTTGCCGTCCTGACCGTCGACCGCGCCTTGCACGACGAAGAAGCCGTCGCCCGAGAGCGCCAGGTCGGTCGGCTGCCCGGTGTTGAGCAGCGTGCCCTGCGCGAAGATCTGCTGCGCGCGCACGAAGCGCACGCCGGCGCCGGTCGCGTTCGGCCCGGCCGCGCCGCCGAGCACGTCCGCGAAGACCGAGCGCGACTCCTTGAAGCCGACGGTGCTGGTGTTCGCAACGTTGTCGCCGACGACGCCGAGGGCCTGACCCTCCGCCGCGAGCCCCGACACGCCTGAGTACATTGCCGTCAGAATCGACATGCGGCCTCCGAGTAGGTGCGCGAGAAATCTTCCAGTCGCTCCCGCGCGGCGGCGTCGGCCGCGGCGTGCGAGAATCCGAGAGTCGTGGGCGCTATTTGCCAGTCGTCGTCGTGGCCGGCGCGGT
The DNA here is from genome assembly GCA_903923175.1 of uncultured delta proteobacterium. Lineage (GTDB taxonomy): Bacteria > Myxococcota_A > Polyangia > Polyangiales > JADJMO01 > CAIXWQ01. Next base: position 3,327 of record CAIXWQ010001263.1, read on the forward strand.
GACGCCGACGAGGTCCGAGATCGCCGCCGTGACGCCCGAATCGAGCGTGAGGACGGGGTACCCCTTGTCGTAGGTGACGCCGGTGACGGTGCCGCTGACCTGCTGCTCGACCGTGACGGGGGTCCCATCGGCGGTCGCGGCGGTCACCTTGAAGGTGTAGTTGCCGCTCGGCGCGAGGTTCCCCGACTCGTCGCGGCCGTCCCAGCGGATGGCCATCGCGCCGGAGGCGTGCGCACCGAGATCGAGCGTCTTCACGGTGTTGCCCGAGGCGTCGACGACGCTGACGCTGACGCTCGCGGCCGGCGCGTCGAGGGTCGCGCCGCTGCTCACCGAGGTGACGCCGTCGAACGTCACGCCCGAGCCCTTCACCGTCACGTTCTTTCCGACCAGCGAGGTGACCCCCTCGTTGGAGAGGCCCGTGAGCTGCGTGCCGAGCACGCCGAGCTGCTGCGATTGCGAGACCGCCTGCTCCACCAGCGCGAACTGCGAGAGCTGCGTGACGAACTCGGTCCCCTGGGTCGGGTTGAGCGGGTCCTGGTGCTGCAGCTGGGCGACGAGGAGCTTGAGGAAAGCGTCCTTGTTCAGGGTCGAGCTGCTCGCAGCCGCGGCTGCGCTCGAGGCATCCGAGGTGGTCGTGGTCGCACCGACGGAGGAGACGCTCATGGCGCAGGGCTTGAGCACGATCCGGACCGACTCCCGATCGTCGACGATCGCCGAGGATTGGAGGCGCTCCGCGCGCTCGTCGGGCCGGCGCGGCGCGCGCTCGCACGCGGCCGAGGGGCGCGTTGCCAGGGGCAGCGGAGCGTCATCGCGCTGACCACCCCGCCGCCGACCGGTTGACGCTCCGGGGCGCGCTCCGGGTCAGCACGCCTCGCACGCCGTATTCGCCAACGGGCGCCTCTGCCCGGAATTCACTCCGGAGGGAGCGCCGCGACCTTCTTCTTCACGAGGTCGATGAGGTCGCCCTGCGTGAACGCGAAGTCGTAGACGTGCAGCCCGAGGAAGCCGTGGTGGCGGCCGAGGTCGACGGGGCTGGGGCGCGCGTCGCCGGGCGCGCGCGCCTCGGCGACCTCCAGGTAGTCGCGGCCGTCGGGCGCGCTCACGCAGCGCGCTTGGTAGAAGTCGCGCAGCAGCACGAACGGCGTGTCGACGCCGCGCACGCCGGGCGCGCGAGCCGTCGCGAGGTAGCTGCGCGACAGGGGCGTCGTGCCGCTCCCGGCGCCGGCGGGATCGACGCAGATGGCCTCTCGACCCGCGGGCAACGGCCAGAACTTCGCGTCGGGGGCGTCCCCCGCGGCGAGCGTCCGGTAGGCGACCACGCAGCCGAGCTGCGCGTCGCTCGCGCACACCGGGAGGTTCTCGAACGTACCGCCGGTCGCCGCCCCCTTCGGTACGTCGAAGTAGAAGCCGATCGGCATCGCCACCACGAGCTGCTGGCGCAGGGCGGCGTCGCGATCGAACGTGTCGCGCAGCAGCCGGGCGATCATCTGCGCCCCCTGCGAGTGACCGATCATCACGATCCTGCGGCCGTGGTTGAGGTGCGCGCGGTAGTGCGCGAACGCCGCAGCGACGTCGGAGTAGGCGACGCCGAAGAACCGCTCCTTGTCCTCGTCCGAGGCGGCGTACGTGCCGATGCTCGCCTGTCGGTAGAGCGGCGCGTAGACGGCGCAGACCTCGCGGAAGCGCGCGACCTGGGCGAGCGCGGTCTCGCGGACGTCCTTCAGGTCCTCGAAGTCGGCGTGGTTGCCCGCGCGCAGGTGTAGGTCGACCGTCGGGTAGACGTAGAAGCAGTCCACGGCCGGCGCGGCCGCGGCGACGTGCTTGTCGATCGACCGCGAGCCGTCGGCGTGCAGCTCCGTCGCCGTGAGATCGCCGTGGCAGGCGTCGTCCGGGAGGTCGGGGCGACATAGCCACATGCTCGGATCGCCATAGGCCTCGCCGCTGCGGCGCGGCTCCTCGGCGCGGCTCGGACCGCGACACGCCGCCAGCGACGAGGCGACGAGCGCGAAGAGCGCGAAGAGCGCGAAGAGCGTCGCGCCGGGGCGCAGCACGCACGTCACGGAGCGGCGCGGAGCACGGCGCATCGAGAAGCCTCCAGGCGGACGAGCATACGCCGCGAGCGTGTCGGGAACGACCGCTGCGCGGCGCACACCGCCCCACGCTGCCTCCGTCACGCGCGCGAGACCACGCACGCGGAGGTGACGGTTCGGTCGCGGAATTCGCCGAGAAAACGTGCGGGCGATGGGCGCGGCCAGCGGGCGTCGAACCTGCAATCATGGGGTGATGCACCGCACGCGCGCCTCCGCCCACCGGCTCGTCGCCGCCCTCGCGCTGCCGGCGCTCGCGGCGCTCTCGCCGTTCGCGACGGGCTGCTCCGGCGGCCCCGGGTTCGAGGGGGAGAAGCTCGGCGAGATCAGCCAGGCGGTCACGACCTACGGCGACTGGAGCAAGTACGGCGACGGCCAGTGCGTGACCGGCGCGCGCGCGTTCTACACGGCGAAGTTCGGCGTCACGCTGAGCGCGACGGGCGTGCAGACGACCGACGTCGGCAGCTGCGCGTACCTCGGCGCCTGCATGTACTGGGTCAGCCCGAAGGTCGAGCCGTCCTCGTCGACCTGGGTCCGGTACGCGTGGGGCACGGAGATGCCGAAGCTCTACGACATGGTGATCTACCCCCCGCACGGGACCAACGCGTACGGGCACGTCGCGTCGGTCGATCACATGGAGGGGACCGACCCGTCGGACCTCACGAAGCTCTACGTGATGGACTCGAACTACACGGTCTCGAACCTGAAGAGCCCCTCGATCCACACCACCAGCGTCACGCCTTATGGCTTCTACCGCCTGAAGTCGCAGGTGGGGCCGTTCTGCACCCCCGGCTGGAGCACGCACCTGAACTGCGGCGATCAGGCCGGCCTGCACGACGCCGACAAGGCGACGCTCTACAAGTGCAGCGGCGTGACGGCGTCGGTCGTGCAGAAGTGCGCGCTCGGCTGCGTGCACGAGCCGACGGGCACCGACGACCGCTGCGCGACGCCCCCCGCGACGTCGGAGCCGCCGACCAGCGCAGACGCGGGGGCTTCGGACGCGATCGTGGCGAAGGACGTCGGCGCCGAGCCAGGGCCGGACGCGGATGGCGCTGACGACGGCGCGACCGGCCCGGATGACGCGAGCCCGGCGAGCGATGCGCCGAGCGGGGCCGAGGCGGGTGGCGACGTCGTCGGCGCGGCGCCGGCCGACGCGAACGCCGC
>CAIXWQ010001264.1 GCA_903923175.1 uncultured delta proteobacterium
GCTACCGACGATTCGCCCCGCGCTCGCGCAAGCGCTGGCTTCGCCCGTTCGCAGCCCCGCGTGCGGCGGGCGTTTCCGCACACTCGTGCCGACATGACTGGCAGAGTCGTGCTAGAGCCGCGACGCGGCGAGGGAGGCGATTCGCCGATTCGCGTCCCAACGGCACGTCGCGCCGATGACGCGGACGGCAGCTGTCTTTCGCCCCTTCGCCACTGCGACGGTGCACTCGACGAAATTCGCGAACGGCTGCTGATACTGAATCGCCTCGTCGCCGAGTCCGACGACGGGCGTCACCGCTTCCGCGAGCGGTGGCAGCCTCCGCACTGCGCCTCGTGCCTCCGCTCGCGTATTCCAGAGTTGAACGGACAGCTCCACGCTCGCGCCGTCGGCTCCCGCGTAGCCACGCTCGCACGTCGCGGCGTTCGGCTCCGTGGCGGGAGCGGCGTCGTCGCGGACGACGGGGCCGACGATCGTCTTCTCGACGTCGGCGACGCTGAGCACGGAATCGCAATCGAGCACGAGCGCGGGACGGGGGCAGGTGTCGTAACACCTGTCCACCTTGTGGGGCCGTTCCGCGGCGAGCAGGCAAGCCCCCAGGCACCGCCAATGCTCCTCGCCCTCGGCGCGCTCGGCGCGGAGGTCGCTCGCGCAGACCGCGTCGGACGCACGAATCGCTTCTGGGCTCATTCGGCGCCCGTGCGCCTTCTCGAACGACGGCCGCATGACGCCCGCGACATGCGCGCAGACGGCGTCTATCGCCGGCGAGTCGCTCGCACTCGCCACGGTTGCGCCGCTGGGCGTCTTGCCGTGCGTGCACGCGGCGAGCGCGCAAGCCGCAGCGAGATTCAGCGTGAGGCGCATCCCGGAAGCCTAGCGCCACCTGCCTCACCGTGCCGCGACGGGTGCGCGCGCCCGCGCCGTCGCGTTGGGACCCGCCGTCGCTTCGTCCACGGGTTCGCTCGGCCACTCCGCGCGGTCGGCGGCGGCATGACGCTCAGGGCGCGGTGCACTTCAGCGCAGCTGCGCGCCTCCCTGCCGCCTCCGCCGTCGCGCAGTGCAAGTAGCTTGGCGAAGAGCTGACCGAGAACGCCGCGATCGGGATGGAGGAGCCGCACGCCGCGGCGGCGGAGTGAGGGTCAGGAGAACGGCGAGCGCCGGGCTCTTCGATGCGTCCTCGGCGTCGAGGGCGCCACGTCACCGCCTCGACTTGCGCTCGAAGCTCGCTCTACGCGCCCTCAAAGAGTCGTCGGCTCGAAATGCTTGGTCGCGGCCGGCGCTGGCGGAGGGGCCGGCTTGGACGGGCTTGGCGCATCGACGGAGAGCGCGGTTGGCGGAGACGTCGACGGCGAAGTCGCGCTCGCCTCCCACACCGTTCACGGGCGGAGCTGCCGGCCGCGCGCCGGGGCGTCACGTCCGCCAGAACAGTTGCGCGCCGTAGGCGCCGAGGGCGACCCATGCCGCGAGCCGCGCGTCGGCCGACCATCGGGCCCACGAGCGGGCGGCGAGGAACGCGCGCACCGTCGCGTGATCCTTCACGAGATCGCTGGGCGTGCGGCAGCCCGCGAAGCCCAGCACGTTCGCCGACTCGCAGTACGCGCAGGTCACGATCGCGTCGTGCGAGCTTGGGAGGGGCGCGCCGCAGTACCGACACGACGAGCCCTCCTCGGGGGTCACGGGCGCCACCGCCGCCATCGCGCTCGTCACGCGCGCCGCGTGGCGATCGACGGCGACGCGTCGCACGAGCGCGACGGCCGTCCCCGCCGCGCTGGCGACCAGCAACGCGACGCCACGCTGCGCCCACAGCCAGTAGCCGACGAGCGGCACCAGGAACGTCGCGGCGAGCATCAGGGCGAGGAGCAGCTGGTTGACCAGGCCCGCCGTGGGTTGGCGGAGCGACTTTCGGACGAGCCTTTGGACGCGCGCGGCGTGCTCCGGCTGCGCGGCGCGCGCCACC
>CAIXWQ010001265.1 GCA_903923175.1 uncultured delta proteobacterium
CGCGCCGAGCAGCGCGAGCGCCCCGACCGCCGAGCCCGCCGACGCGTGCTCGCGCGCACCCCGCGCGTCGATCGCGCACCCACCGCTCGAGCTCGTCGCAGCCGGCGGCGCCGTGGGCCCCGCGTCCGCGTCGGCCGGCGCCGTCGCGCGCAGCGTCCACGGGACGTCGGTCTTCTTCGATGCGCGCCCCGCGAGCACGACGAGGGCCTCGCCGCTCACCAGGGCGGGGAGCGCGAGGGCCTTGGCGACCTGCACCTTGCCCGCCTCGATCGGCACCGCGTAGCCGCCGAGGCGCGTGGCGTCGGCCTCGAGCGTGAGCGTGCGCGGCGCGGGATCGGTGGTGTGGAAGTACGTCGAGGCGAACCCCGCCGTGATCCCGGTCTGCTCCGCCGGCGCGCCGTCGGGGAAGTCGGTGACCTTCACCAGCGGGTACTTCGCCGCGTCGGGGTAGCCGTCGGTGCCGGCGCGCGCGCCGGTCGCCGAGTTCCAGACCGCGAACGTGCCGAACTCCTCGGCGAGGGTGGTGCCCTTCGTGGTCATGACCAGATCGGTCGCCGGCAGCACGGCGTTGCCCTTGCCGATCGAGTCCATCACCAGCTTCACGGTGTCCTGGCCGCGGTGCTGGCCGAGGAACACCGGCCAGATCGCCGAGCCATAGAGGAAGCCGCTGGTCGCGCCGGAGGGGGGGGAGTCGAGCGGGCGGCCGACCTCGCTGAAGAACGCGGGGAGGTTCGCCTCGAGATCGCGCAGCGCGGGGTAGAGCTGCTTGGTCGCCCACTGCGCCGACCCCTCGGCCCACCACCGATCCATCTGCGCGTCGTAGCCGTCTTGCACGAGGTGGAAGAACTCGTGCGCGACCACCGTCTGCGCGCCCTGCAGCTGGCTCGCGTAGCCTTTGCCGAGGAAGTTGCGCTCGACGAGGATGAACCCCGGGCACTGCTGCGCGGCGCCGGTGGTGGGCGTCGTGGCGCAGCGCTCGGTCACCGTCTGGCCGTCGGCGCCCACGAACGCGACGAGGTAGACGTCGACGCGGCCGTCGCCGCCGTTGGAGGCGCACGCGGGGTAGCCGCCGTCGCCGATGGGCGGCTTGTAGCCGAGCTTGGCGTAGCCGGCGAAGGCCTCCTCGAGCACCTGGCCGACCGTCGCGACCGCGTCGGGGACGCCGTCGGCGCGCGTGCTGCTCAGCGACGGCGCGTGCGGGCCGGTCTCCGTCCACCAGATGCGGCCGTTGCCCTCCGGCGTCGCGAACGACTTCGCGCCCGCGGGGTACGCGTACCCCTCGAAGCCGCCCGGATCGGTCGGCCGGATCTGCGGGCAGTCGTCGGCGTGCGCGGCGCGCGCGCCGAGCAGGACGAGCGCGCCGAGCGAGACTGCGAGCGCGTGCGACACGCGGGTGGAGCGCGGGCGCGGCGTCATTTCAGCGCCGCGATCTCGACGATGAAGTTCGCGCCGGCGGTGCCGGTGCCGCCGGTCGGCGTGCCGTAGTAGTCGAGCACCGCGAGCTTGTAGAGATCGCCGTTGGCCGCGCGGACGATCACCGTGCCCGGGTGCGGCGAGACGTGCATCGTCGCCGCGTCGTAGTCGTACCAGCCGTCGAAGGCGGTCTTGATCCCGCCGATCAGGTCGGTCGCGAGGTTGCAGTCGGCGTCGAACCAGGCCTCGGGCTTCACGTTGATGGCGTCGGCGAGGGTGACCGTGTCGAAGGTCTTGGTCGAGAGGCGCGCGCCGCCGCCGCCGGGGCCCGCGTCGCCCGAGTTGGTGTGAATGCTCGAGCGCTTGAAGGCGAGGTCCCAGTCCGTCGAGGTGAAGGCCTGCCGATCGGTGAGATCGGCGCGCGTCGCCGTCGCGAGCTTCACGTAGATCCAGGGGTTCGTCTTACCGCCGTTGACGCCGCCCGCGGTCGCGTCGACGTAGAGCTTCTTCACGCCAGCGGTGTCGGAGAGCACCGTGACCGCGCCGGTCGAGACCTTGTCGACCGGGCCGACCGCCGTGTCGCGCGCGCTGGTGCACTGGGTGCCGCCCGTCTCGATCGTGGGGGCGTCGGCGGCGCCGGAGTCGTCCGCGCCGGTGTCGCCGTCGGTCGTGGCGAGGGCGCCGCTGCTGCTGCTGCAGCCGAAGCCGCCGAGGATCGCGAGGGGGAAGAGCACACGTAGGAAGCGCATCGGCCCACCATAGCAAGCGCCGAGCGGTCGTCACGACGCGCCTGCGCAGCCCCGAAGGCCGCCCCGTTCACGCTGCGCGGGCGCCTCCCCCTTGCGCACCGGTGCTCCGATTCGCTCCAATCGCAGCCCATGGCAGCGAAGAAGCGATCGGCGTCGAAGAAGGCCGCGAAGAAGAGCCCCCGCCCGCCGGCCGCGCGAATCGCTGGGCGCGATCGGGTCGGCGAGATCCTCGACGATCTCCCGCCGCTGTCGATCGTCGAGCGCGAGGCCTTCCGCGCCCTCTTCGACGACGCGCAGTGCACCGCGGTCGGCGGGCGGACGAAGGCCGAGAAGGTGCTCGTCGAGGCCAGCGCGTGGGCCTCGACCATCGACCGCGCGCTGAAGGCGCACCCCAACGCGCTGCGGCGCTACTCGGCATCGCGCTTCGCGTTCTTCCTCGAGCAGGTGCGCGATCTCGCGCGCGCGATCGAGGCGCAGCGGCGCACCCCTCTCGGCAAGAGCGACGACGGCGCCTGGCTGCTCGACCGGCAGCGGGTCGCCGCGCTCTCGGTGCGCGAGGAGCTGCTGGCCGTGCTGCGCCTGCTCGCCGGCGGCAACCCGCGCGAGCGCGAGCTGCTGGTGCTCGCCGCGGGCACGACGACGAGCGACGAGGCGCTGGCCGACTCGCTCGAGGGGCTCGCGACGCACGCGCACAAGTGGCTCGAGCGACGCGACGCGCAGACGGCGGTGCTGGTGGCCTCGGTCTCGCTCAAGGAGAGCGACGTCGACTCCGCGCGCTCGGCCGAGATGGCCCTGCGCGAGGCCCTCAAGGCGCAGCTCGCCGGCCCCGGCTCGGTGCGCGAGGTGCGCGATCTGCCCAAGACCGACCGCGTCGAAGGGCGCGTGCTGCTCGAGATGCGCGTGCTCATGGACGTCTTCGCGAAGGCCCGCGAGAAGAACCTCGAGGTGCCGCGGCTCGTCCCCGGCGCCGGCACCCGCGGCGTGCTCGGCGTCTCGCGGTAGCCGCTCCTCCGCTACCGCGCCCGCGCGCCCGCACACGCAGTCGCTGCAGCCAGGCGAAGCCGCTGCGGCGCTGCCGCGGCGGCCGGGGCTCGATCCCGCCGATCGCACGGATCGGGCGGTAGGTCCGCGCGATGCACGATCGCCCGGCATGTCCGCCGTCGCTGCCGAGCCCGTCTCCGCGGGGGGGCCCGAGAAGCGCCCGCCCGCCGTCGCGCCGTCGAGCAACGCGCGTCGAAAGCGGCCGCTGCACCGACGCTACCGCTGGGTGGTCTGGCTCGCGCTCTTCGCCGCCCTCGTGGTCGCCACGCCGCGTCTGCTCGCGATGCGCAAGGTGCCGCCGGTGCCGGTCACCGCGCACCAGGTCCAGCGCGGCGCGGTGCGCGATCTGGTCTCTTCGCTCAACACCGGTCGCCTGGTGGCGCGGCGCGAGGTCGTGCTGCGCGCCGAGCTGAGCGGCACCGTGGTCAAGCTCCACCACCGGCGGGGCGACGTCGTGAAGGCGGGCGAGCCGCTGCTGTCGTTCGACGATCGCGAGCTCGTGTACAGGGTGCGCATCGCGGAGGCCGCGGTGACCGTCGCGCGCGCCCAGGCGCTGCAGGCGGGGCGGAGCGCCGACGTCATCCGCGCCGACGCCGAGCGGGCCAACCGGCTCGGCGAGGCGGGCGCCTTGCCGCGCGCCGACGCCGACAAGCTGCTCGGCAACGCCGATGTGGCGCGGGCGAGCGTCGACGTCGCGGGCGCCGGCGTGATGCAGGCGGCCGCCAACGTGAACCTCGCGCGCTACTCGCTCGAGAAGGCCACCGTGCGGGCGCCGTTCGAAGGCGTGGTGCTCACGCACTCGGTCGAGCAAGGAGACGTGCTGATCCCGGGCACGCCGCTGTTCAGCTTCGCCGACGTCGGCGAGATGCACCTCGACGTCGAGTACGACGAGGCCGACATCGTGCGCATCGTCCCCGGGCTCTCGGCCGAGCTCGTCTTCGACGCGCTCCCCGGCGAGCGGGTGCTCGCCACCGTCGCCGCCATCGCGCCGAGCTCCCAGCGCGATCTCAAGGGCTCGCGCAGCGTCATCGTCGAGCTGCACCTCGCCGGCGATCCGCGCCTGCGCGTGGGGCTCGGCGCCGACGCCGACATCGTGGTCGCGCAGCACCGCGACGTCGTGTGGATCCCGCCCGGCGCGGTCATCGGGCGTGGCGTCGAGCGCTCGGTCTACGTCGTGCAGGACGGGGTCGCGCACAAGCGCGCCATCGAGGTCGGCATCTCGACCTGGGAGGCGGTCGAGGTCGTGAAGGGGCTCGCGCCCGGCGAGCGCGTCGTGACGAGCCTGACCGTGAAGGGGCTCGACGAGGGGGTGCGGGTCGAGGTGCAGGCGGACGTCGGCGACAAGCCGGCGCACGTCGGATCGCGCTGAACGCGCGAGCGCGCGCACCGAGAGGAGAGATCCCGAGATGTCCGAGCCGGAGCCGCTGATCGTCGCGCGCGACCTCGGGCGCACGTTCCCGATGGGGGAGGAGGATCTGCGCGTGCTGCGCGGCGTGAGCTTCCGCATCGACCGCGGCGAGTACGTCGCCATCCTCGGCCCCTCGGGCTCCGGCAAGAGCACGCTCATGTACCTGATCGGCTGCCTCGACACGCCGACCGAAGGGACGCTCGAGCTCGCCGGCACCGACGTCGCGACGCTCACCGACGCCGAGCTCGCCGCGCTCCGCAACGAGGTCATCGGCTTCGTGTTCCAGGCCTTCAACCTGCTGCCGCGCACCACCGCGCTCGAGAACGTCGCGCTGCCGCTCCGCTACGCCGGCGTCTCGCCCCGCGAGCGTCGCAAACGCGCGAAGGAGGCGCTCGAGCGCGTCGGGCTCGGCGCGCGGCTCGATCACCCGCCCGAGCGCATGTCGGGTGGCGAGCGTCAGCGCGTGGCGATCGCGCGCGCGATCGTGACGCGGCCGTCGCTGCTGCTCTGCGACGAGCCGACCGGCAACCTCGACCAGCGCGCCGGGCGCGAGATCACCGCGCTCTTCGAGCGGCTCAACGCGGAGGACGGCGTGACGGTCGTGCTGGTCACGCACGATCCGCTCATCGCGCGGCGCGCGCGTCGCAACCTGCGCGTGGTCGACGGCGAGATCCTCTACGACGGCCCGCCGCTCGATGGGCTCCCCACGCCGGCCGTCGTGGAGCCGAGCGCGTCGGTCCCGCCCGCGGCGTGAGGCGTGAGGCGTGAGGCGTGTGCGTGAGGAGTGAGAGGCCAGCATGCTCGAGTACATCCGCTCCGCGCTCTCGGCGCTCCTCGCGAACAAGGTCCGCGCGGCGCTCACGATGCTCGGCGTCGTGATCGGCGTGCTGGCGGTGACGCTGCTGGTCGGCGTCGGCGACGGCGCGCGCCTCTACATCGAGCACACGCTGGAGGGGATCGGCGCGAACCTGCTCTTCGTGACGCCGGGGCGGCGCGAGACGCGCGGCTCGATGGCGGGGCCGCGCGGCGGCAACGTGACGCGACCCATGACGATGGAGGACGTGCGCGCGCTCGAGCGCCAGGGGACGCTCATCCGTGAGGTGACCGGCGCCACGCAGGGGGGCGGCACCATCAAGTACAAGGACCGTCGGCGCGACACGCTCGTCTTCGGCGTCGGCGCGGCGTTCCCCGATCTGCGCAACATGCACGTCGGCGTGGGCTCGTTCGTGCGCCAAGAGGACGTCGACGCGCGCCGCCGCGTGGCGGTGCTCGGGCGCACCGTGGTGCGCGAGCTCTTCGGCGACGAGAACCCGCTCGGCAAGAGCATCCGCATCGGCGAGGCGCGCTACCGCGTCTCCGGGATCATGGAGGAGAAGGGGGCCTCGCTCGGGATGGACCTCGACGACATGGTGTTCATCCCGGTGACCTCCGCGCTCGATCTCTTCGGCACCGACGCGCTCGGCTCGATCATGACGGCCGCCAAGAACAAGGACGACGTGCCCGCTGCCATGGCGGAGGTCGACGACATCCTCGCGCGCCGCCGCCACGGCGAGCGCGAGGTGACCGTGCAGAGCCAGGACGATCTGCTCGCGACCTTCGGCCAGCTCACCAACGCGATGACCTGGATGCTCCTCGCGATCGCGTCGATCTCGCTGGTGGTCGGCGGCATCGGCATCATGAACATCATGCTGGTGAGCGTGCGCGAGCGGACGCGCGAGATCGGCGTTCGGCGCGCGCTCGGCGCCACGCGCTCCGACATCCTCTGGCAGTTCCTGGTGGAGAGCATGGCGCTCTCGGTGCTCGGCGGCCTCATCGGGCTCGCGCTCGGGATGGCGATCGCGTTCGCGGTGCGCCACGCGGCGCCCGACGTGCCGCTCGCCGTCTCGCCGTGGATCGCCATGGTCGCGCTCTCGTCGGCGGTGGTCGTCGGCGTGATCAGCGGCGTGGTGCCGGCGCGCCGGGCGGCGAAGCTCGATCCGGTGGAGGCGCTCCGGTACGAGTGACCGCCGCGCGCGATTGCGGGCGGGCGGGCGCTCCGATACGCCGCTCCGCATGCGCTGGCTCGCCATCCTGGCCCTCGCCCTCACGCTCGCCGGCTGTCGCGATCGCGATCGCGCGCGCGGCGCGGCCCGGCGCGCGTCGTCCGGCGCGCACGCGGCGCCGCGCAAGGAGGGCGATCCGATCTACGACGACCAGGCCGACGCGGAGGGCGAGGTCGCCGACGCGATCGCCGAGGCGAAGGGGGCTCGCAAGCGGGTGCTGATCGTCCTCGGCGCCAACTGGTGCCCGTGGTGCCGTCGGCTCGACGCGACGCTCGCGGGCGACCCCGAGGTCTCGAGCCGGCTCGCCGCGGCGTTCGTCGTCGTGCACGTGAGCACCGGCGATCGCGGCTCGGACGTGAACGCCGAGCTCGTGCGCCGCTACCTGCCTGGCTCGAGCCTCTCGCTGCCGTTCCTGATCGTGCTCGACGGCGAGGGGCAGGTCGTCGCCCGGCAGCAGACCGGCCCGCTCGAGGACGGCGACCACCACGATCCCGCGCGGATCGCGGCCTTCCTCGACGGCGTGCGGGGGAGCTGAGCGCTCAGACCTGCATCGGCCCCTCGGCCGTCCCCGTGATGAACTGCCGGACCACCGGGTCGTCGGTGTTCTTGAACTCCTCGCGCGTGCCGACCTTCTTGAGCTTGGTCTGGTAGACCATGGCGATCCGATCGGCGATCGAGAAGATCGAGACGAGATCGTGGCTCACCACGATGCTCGTCACGCCGAGCTTGTCGGAGAGCTCGCGGATCAGGCGATCGACGCGCCGCGCGCTCACGGGATCGAGCGAGGTCGTCGGCTCGTCGAAGAGCACGTAGCGAGGCTCCAGCGTCAGCGCGCGCGCGATCGCCACGCGCTTGCGCATGCCGTCGCCGAGCTCGGCCGGGTACTTCTCGGCGAATTCCCGCATGTGCACGACCTCGAGCCGCTTCATCGCCTCGGCGAGCGAGTCCTTCACGCTCAGGCCTTTGTGCTTTCGCAGCGGCAGCGCGACGTTCTCCGCGCACGTCATCGAGTCGAAGAGCGTGGAGTGCTGGAACACCATCGCGACCTTCTTCCGGATTCGGTAGAATTGCTCCTCCGTGAGCTGCGCGATGTCCTCGCCGTCGAGGATGACCTCTCCTTCGTCGGGCTTCAGCAGGCCGACGAGGTGCTTGATGCAGACGCTCTTGCCCGCGCCCGACGCGCCGATGATGAAGAACACCTCGCCGTCGTTCACGTCGAAGCTCACGTCGTTGAGGACGGTCTTCGGCCCGAAGGACTTCTTGAGGTGACGGAACTGGATCATCTTCGGGGCGAGGTGCGCGCGGGGCTCGCGTGGGGCGTGGGGCGTGCGATCATAGCGCACGGAGAGGCCTGCCGATGAGCCGTTGGGAGATCGGGCCGCGGATCGGGGCCGGCGTGTCCGGCGCCGTCCACCGGGCGTGGGACCGCGAGCGCAACCGACCGGTCGCGCTGAAGCTCGTCCCGGTGTCGTCGGCCGCCGAGGCCGCGCAGGTCGTGGAGGCCGCGCGCGCGTTCGCGGAGATCGATCACCCGAACGTGGTGCGCGTGGTGGCGATCGAGGCCGACACCGTCGCGGCGGGTGCGGCGCGTGAGGCGCGCGAGGTCCGCGTCGCGATGGAGCTCGTCGAGGGGGTCGACTTCGTGGCGTCGCTGCGGCCGCCGCGCCCCGCCGAGGAGGCCCAGTACCGCCCGTCGCTGCTCATCGTGCTCGGCGCGCGCGTGCAGGAGGGGGGCGAGTCGGCCTTCTCGCCGCTCACCGCGCCCGAGACCGCGCAGCTCCGCGGGCTCTTCGAGCAGCTCGCCAACGGCGTCGCGGCCATTCACCGCGCAGGGCTGGTGCACGGCGATCTGCAGCCGGCCAACGTGCTGGTCGAGCACGGGCGGGTGGTGATCGTCGACTTCGGCCTCGCTGCGCCCATCGATGCCGTGCGCGAGGGGCTGGTCGGAGCGCCCGAGTACATGGCGCCCGAGCAAGGGGGCGCGCCAGCCATCCCCGCCAGCGACGTCTACGCGATGGGCGTGCTGTTGTTCGAAGCGCTGACGGGGGCGCCGCCGTTCGACGGCAGCGCGCAGGAGGTCATGGTGCGCAAGCAGACCATCGGCGCCCCGTGCCCGAGCCTGCTGGTGCCGGTGCGCGACGATCTCCTCGACACGCTCTGCGTGGAGATGCTGCGCCGCGCGCCCGAGCTGCGCCCGACGGCGGAGGCGATCGCCGAGCGGCTCGCGTTCCGGCCGAGCCAGGTCTGAGGGCTCACTTGCTCGGGAAGAGGATGAGCCCGGCGGCCGAGATGAAGAAGTTGAGGATGATGACCGCGAGCGAGCTGTTCACGACGGCGCGCGTCGTCGCCCAGCCCACGCCCTCGGAGCCGCCGAAGGTCGAGAGCCCCGAGTGCGAGCTGACGATCGGGATCGCCGCGCCGTAGGCGATGCACTTGGTCAGCCCGACCACCAGATCGCCGACGCTCACCATCGAGACGTTCGCGAAGGTGCGCGGCAGCACGCCGAAGAACGACCACGCGGTGAGCAGCCCCGAGAGCCACGCGATGAGGCAGCTCCAGATGATGACCGCGGTGGTCGCCACGATGCCGGCCTTGAAGCGAGGCACCACGAGGTACTCGATGGGATCGGCCGCGCACATGCGCAGCGCGTCGACCTGTTCGGTGACGACCATCGAGCCGATCTCGGCGGCGATGCCCGCGCCGACGCGCGTGGCGAGCATGAGCGCGCCGATCGAGGCGGCGAAGTCGCGCACGAGCAGCTGGAGGTACTGCGCGCCGAGCAGGCTCAGGTCGGGGATGATCCGCTTGCTCTGCTCGCCGGCCTGGAAGACCAGGATCATCCCGAAGAAGCCCATGAACACGGTCAGGAAGAAGACCGAGTTGTTCCCCTGCTCGTAGATCTGCTGGACGAACGCCCCCTTCTCCTTGCGCCCGTAGGCCATGAAGTAGAGCGTCCGCACGAACACCGAGTAGAGCTCGCGCGCCATGCGCAGGCCGTCGAGGGCCGCGGCGCCGAGCTGGAACACGAAGCCGCGCTGGTCGGCCGGGATGATCGGCACGTCCTCGGGGTCGACGGGCTCGTGCGATCCAGGCTGCTCGTGCGACTCGCTGGCCGACATCACGCGCCCCTCGGCAAGCCGCGAGCGTGAGCGAGCGGGTATTCCGTGCGGTCCATCACGCGCTCAGGAAGGAGATGAAGTAGTCGAGCACGAAGATGCTCGCGGCGCTGACGACCACGGTGGCGTTGACCGCGCGGCCGACGCCCGGGGCGCCGCCGCTCACGTTCAGGCCGAAGTAGCAGCTCGAGAGGCCGATCATGGCGCCGAAGAAGACGGCCTTCACGAGGCCGTGCGCGACGTCGCCGAAGGTGAGCAGGCCCGAGGTGACGCCGTTGTAGAAGACGCGCGGCTCGACGCCGAGCAGCGGGCCGCACGAGTACGCCGCGCCGAAGAGCGCGAGGAAATCGGCGAAGAGCGTGGAGCAGAAGAGCGTGATGACGATGGCGAGGAAGCGCGGGGCGACGAGGTAGCCGATGGGATCGATCGCCAGGGCGCGGAGCGCGTCGATCTGCTCGGTGACCGACATCGTGCCGAGCTCGGCGGCGTTGTTCGCGCCGACGCGGCCGCTGATCATCAGCGCCGTGAGCAGCGGGCCGATCTCGCGCAGCGTGCCGAAGCCCGCGCCCCAGCCGATCAGGCCGAACGCCTGGTAGCGCTGCACCAAGGGCGCCGCCTGGATGACCATGATGGCGCCGGTGAAGAGCGCGGTGACCGCCACGATGGGGATCGATTTGACCCCCATCTTGTAGAGGTTCACGACCAGCTGTCGCCCGTCGAAGCGCGGCGGCACGACGCGCGAGAGGATGCGCGCGAACATCACCGCGAAGCCGCCGACCAGCTCCGAGACGCGCAGGAACGAGGCGCCCGTCCGCTCGACGAGCCCCTTCTTGTTGACGTCCTCGCCGAGAACCGCGCCGCCCGACATCGAGGTGAGGACCGTATCACGCGAGAACGCGTCGCCGCCGCGCTGAAGCCCCGCCCCTCCCCGGTGCCCCCCTTCCGCAGCCCGTCCACCCGCACTCGGGGGGATAGGGGGGGCGAGAGAGTCGCGTCCGTCTCTCCCTTCCCTCCCCCCGAGTGCGGGGGGCTCGACGAGGGACCGAGGGCGGGGGGCGAACGAGCGACGGGCGAGGTTCAGCCCAACGCCCCCGCCCGCCGCTGGCACTCGTAGACCGCGATCGCCACCGCGTTCGCCAGGTTGTGCGACCGGACGCCGCCGCTGGTGGGGATCGCCACCGCGGTGGCCGCGTGCGCCTCGACCAGCTCGCGCGGCAGCCCGACCGACTCGCGCCCGAAGACCAGCGCGTCGCCCGGGCGAGGCGCGTCGTCCGGCGGCAGCGCGAAGAGGTTGCGGCCGGCGTGGGCGGTGAAGACCCACCGGCGCGCGCCCGGCGGCGCTTCGCGCTCGTGCGCGTGCAGGAAATGGGCGAAATCGAGGTGCCGCCGCACGTCGACGAGGTGCCAGTAATCGAGCCCGGCCCGGCGGACGGCATGATCGTCGATGCGGAACCCGAGCGTGCCGATCAGGTGGAGCGGCGACCGCGTCGCGGCGCAGAGGCGCGCCACGTTCCCCGTGTTCGGCGGGATTTCCGGCTCCACGAGCGCCACGTGGAAGGGCGGGACGAGCGGCGGGACGCGCAGGCGCGTGTCCGGGGGAGCGACGATCTTCGAGTCCATCTTGACCTGGTCGGCCCCCCCCCTTTAGCTTCGATCCGCATCGGTGTCCGCCGCGCCGTTTCGGCGCGCGCGCTCGCCTCGCGTCCCGCGAAGGGTCGAGGGTCCCGCGAATGATGGGTTCGGCAGCGAAGTTGGCGTGGCGTTCTTCGGCTTCCGCGGCGGCCATGGCCGTCGTGGCGGCGTGCGCGCTCGCGCCGGCGACCGCCTCGGCGAACCCGATGGATCTCGCGCCGGAGCGCCTGGTGAGCGAGGGGTCGTACTGCGATCCGACCGTCGCCTCGTCTCCTGCGTGCGGCGATCTCAGCGGCACGCACCTCCTCCCCGACAACAAAGCCTGGGCGAAGCTCGTGTCGCAGTACGGGATGGCGATCGCGCCCAACCCGATGCACGCCGCGCGCACGACCGGCTACGGCGGGTTCAATTTCTCGCTCTTCGGCACCATCACGACGGTCGACAGCGGCGCCGACTACATGCACCGCGGCACCGAAGGGGCCATCAGCGGCGGGAAATTCCCGGCCACCAACGCCAGCCCCGACGGCGTGCTCCAGCTCTATGGCGTCACCGGGGCCAAGGGGCTCCCCTACGGCTTCGAGCTGCAAGGCTCCATGGCCTACATGGCGAACACCGAGCTCGTGGTGCTCGGCGGCGGCATCCGCTGGGCGCTGCTCGAGGGGTTCCGCACCGGGGTGCTCGGCTACCTCCCTGACCTCTCGATCGGCGGCTACGTCAACACGCTGACCGGCTCGCCCAAGGTCAAGATCACCGTCCCCTCGCTCGACGTCCAGATCTCGAAGCCGTTCACCATCGCGAATTCGGTGGTTTTCCAGCCGTACGCGGGGTGGCAGCTCATCTGGATCGACGCAGACTCGGGCGTCGTCGACGGCACGCCGGGGTTCAACGCGCTCGCCAAGTGCAACGCACGGCCGCCCACCCAGGACGAGCAGGCCACCGACACCGGCGGCGCGCACTGCCAGTCGCGGGCGGCCAACGGCGCCTACGGTGCGCCGGGCGCTGCCGAGAACGCCGCGCAGCTCGACGTGAACAACAACATGGTGTTCCAGGCGATCCGCTACCGCCGGCAGCGGCTGGTGGTGGGCACGGCCTGGCGCTACGAGCTCATCCATTTCGTGCTGCACGCGGCCTTCGACGTCGTCTCGCCGGAATCCGGCGGCGATGCGCGCATCGCCGGGCTCTCGAGCCAGATGACGTTCGGCGCGATGGTCGGCGCATCCTGGTAGGCCTCCGCGTCGCGCGACGAGGAATTGACACGCTGTCGCTGGATCGGGCGCACGACAGCGCGCGATCGGTACGTTACTCTCGTCCCAGATGCCTCCGTCCGTGACCGCGCCGCCGGTAGGCGCGATCGATGGCAAGAGCTGGCTGAGCGCCACGATCGAGGCGCGGCAGCGAGCGCTCGAATCGGCCGCGCCCGAAGCGCGGGCGCTGGCGGCGGTGCGGCTCGCCAGGGCGTACGGCTTCGCGGGCGACGACGCCGGGGCCGCGCGCCTGCTCGGCGTCGAGCGCCGCTACCACCGCAAGCGCGGGGTCGAGCTCGACGTCGCGCGCTGCGAGCTCGGGCTCGCCGAGGTGTCGCTGGTCGCCGACGACGAGGACCGCGCCGCGGTGCACCTCGAGCAGGCGGCCGCGGCCGAGCTGTCGGCGCGCCAGATCGTGGCCGCGTGGATCGCCGCGCGGCGCGGGGCGCAGCGGCCGCTCCCGGAGGGGCCGGGCCTCGAGGCGCCGTGGTTCCTCGAGCTCGCCGATGCGCTCGCGGTCGAGCTGCTCTGGGCCCGCGAGGACGCCGGCGTCGAGCTGCGCGGCTCCGACGTCCGCACGCGCATGCTCGCCGAGCTCGTGCAGGGGGCGCGCGCGAAGGACACGTCGGCCGTGCACCGGTCGCTGCGCGCGCTCGAGAAGGCCGGGCTCGCCCGCGATCTCGGGCGCTCGATCCTGCGGCTGCTCGGCGGCGCGCCCGATCTGCTCGCCGCCGTCGGACCGACCTCGGCGTGGGTCGCGCGCGCGCAGCAGCTCCTCGCCGACCGGGCGACGTGGCGGGATCGCGTCGCCATCCGGCACGCCTGGCGCCAGCACGGGCGCCGCGACGTCGACAAGGCGCTGCCGCGGGACGTCGTCGCGCGGCTCGACGCGCGCGATCGCGTGCGCGCCCACGTGCAGTCGACGCTCGCCATCGGGCTCGATCGCGAGGCGCGCGCGATCGACGAGCTCGAGTCGGCGCTCCCCACGCGCGGGCTCGACGAGCGCGCGCGCGTAGCCGTCGGTAACCTCCACGACGCCATCGAGCTGCTCGACACGGCCACCGGCGTCGCGGTCGAGGAGCTGGGGCGGGCCGAGGGGGATCTCGCGCAGCTGGTCGCGAGCACCTTCGCGGAGCGAGAGCGCGCGCGCGCCATCGCGGCGCGCCTCGCGCGGCTCGAGGCGGCCACCGAGGTCGAGGGGCTCGTCGAGCAGCTCTCGGCCGTGGTCGCCGACGAGACGGGCGCCGGCATCGTGGTCATCGCGGAGCGCGTCCCGCACGTCGGCCTCCGGGCGCTCGCCGCGCGCGGAATCGCCGCCGCCGACGAGCACTGGATCGACGCCGCCGAGCTGGCGCTCGACTCGCCGATCGGCTCCAAGCCGCGGGGCACCGAGGAGCACCGCAAGGCGGGCGGCAGCGTGCCGCCCCAGGGACCGGTGATCGTCGTCCCGATGCGCGCGACCGGCACCGACGGCGCGATCTACGCCGAGAAGACCCCGGTGGGCGCGACCTTCTCGGCGGCCGACCTCGCGACGCTGGAGCTGCTCGCGTCGTACGGCGGCCTCGCGCTCGCGCGCCTGCGGGCCACGGCGTCGTCGGCCTCGCTCGGCCGGCGGCTCGCCGCCACCATCGACGCCATGCGCGATGGCCTGCTCGCGCTCGACGCCGCCGGCGTGGTCACCGCGGTGAACCAGCCCGCCGCGCGCGCGCTGCGCGTCGACGTCGAGCGGCTGATGGGGCGCACCATCGCGAGCTTCGCCGAGCTCGCCCCGCTCGCCGCGGCGCTCGCCTCGCCCGAGCGCGCCGACAGCGTGGTGGTGCGCCTCTCGCACGGCTCGGTCGTGCTCACCGCGCGCGGCGTCGAGGGCGACGGCGTGGTCGCGACGCTCGTCGAGTACGAGCGCGCGCAGAAGATGGCGCAGAAGCTCGTGGGCCCGCGCTCGCGCTACACGTTCTCGGACCTGCGCGGCGAGGATCCGGCGCTCAAGGAGGCGCTCGACGTCGCGCGGCGCGCGGCGGCCGTCGACGCGAGCGTGCTCATCGTCGGCGAGAGCGGCACCGGCAAGGAGCTGCTGGCGCAGGCCATCCACGCCGGCGGCCCGCGCGCGAAGGAGCCGTTCGTCGCCATCAACTGCGCGGCGCTCCCGCGCGAGCTGCTCGAGGCGGAGCTCTTCGGCTACGAGCGCGGCGCCTTCACCGGCGCGCGCGCCGAGGGCTCGGTCGGCAAGTTCGAGCTCGCCGGCGACGGCACCATCCTGCTCGACGAGATCGTCGACATGCCGCTCGACATGCAGGTGAAGCTGCTGCGCGTGCTGCAGGAGCGCGTGGTGGTGCGGCTCGGCAGCAACGTCGAGCGGCCGGTGCGCGCGCGCGTGCTCGCGACCGCGCAGCGCGATCTCGCGATCGACGTCGAGCGCGGGCGCTTCCGGCTCGATCTGCTCCACCGCTTGCGCGTGCTGATGATCCAGCTGCCGCCCCTGCGCCAGCGCCCCGGCGACGTCGCGATCCTCGCGCGGCACTACGTGCGCTCGTTCGCCGAGCGGCAGGGGAAGGCCGTGCGCGACTTCTCCGAAGAGGTCGAGGTCGCGCTCTGCAGCTACCACTGGCCCGGCAACGTGCGCGAGCTCGCGAACGTGATCGAGGGCGAGGTGAGCCTGCTGTCGCCCGACGTCGCGATCCTCACGCGCGTCCCCGCCGCGGTGGCGAGGCCGTCGCGCACCTCCGAGCCGCCGGCGGCGTCGATGCGCGAGTCGGGCGCGTGGTCGTTGCGCGAGTCGAGCTACAACGCGGCCGGGCCGGAGTCGGTGCGGGGGCTGCAGATCCCGATGACGCCGATCCTCCCGCTCGCGGAGGTCGAGCGGCGCGCCTACCTCGACGCCTACGACAAGTGCGGCCGCTCGGTCACGCGCGCGGCCAAGGCGCTCGGCGTCTCCAAGGTCACGTTCTACGGCAAGCTGCGGCAGTTCGGCATGCACCCCGCCGAGGTGACCGGCGAGATCCCGGCGGCGCGCAGCACCAGCCGCATGCTCGCCGCCGAGCCCGCGACGGAGATCATCGAGCGCGTGAGCGAGCCCGGGCTCGCGATCCCCGACGACCGCTCGCCCGAGACGCCGCCGACGGGCGGACCGCGCAGCCGGCGCGGGTGACGAACGCCAGGCGACCCCTGGCCGAAGCCCGCGGGCCCCTGAGTGTGCGGAGCGGGCTCATGCGGTAGCATTCGCGCGATGGCCTCGCGCTCCCTCTCCTCCCTCGTCCGTCGCAGCGCGTTCGCGGCGCTGCTCGTGCTCGCCGCGCCCGCGCTCGCCACCACGCCGGCCTGCGCGGCGAAGGGCCCGGACCTCTTCGCGCGCATGGGCGCGGCCAAGCAGCAGGCCGAGTTCGACGGCTTCAAGATCCCCGGACCGACGGCGAACGACCGCGTCGAGGAGGGGAAGGAGACCAAGCTCAAGCTCGAGCTCAAAGAGGGCTGCTACAAGATCTTCGTCTTCCCCGGCGACGGGCTGAAGGGGGTCGAGCTCGCGCTCGCCGATCCGGCCGGCAAGCCGATCGGCCAGGCGCTCAAGCAAGAGGGGCAGACCGTCGTGAAGGTCTGCCCGACCGAGGCCGGCACGCACGTGCTCTCGGTGAAGTCGACCGGCGGCTCCGGCGCCTTCATGGCGCAGTCGTACGCGAACGAGGAGAAGGAAGCCTCGAGCGGCCCCGGCAACTGCACCGGCCCCGACTGCCCCGAGGAGCCGGTCAGCCCCGGCGGCACCGAGCCGGACGACTGCTCGGCCGGCCTCGAGCTCCAGCTCGGCGCGACGGTGAAGGGGAACAACAACCGCCGCGGCCAGAACGGCGGCTCGATGCGCTGGACCTGCGCGGCGAGCGAGGGGAACTTCGTCGTCTATCGCCTGCACGTCGAGGGGCGCCACAAGCTCGTCCTCGATCTCAACGCGAAGTTCGACGGCGTGCTCGCGCTCTACCACTCGACGGCCGAGGGGTACCTCTGCGAGCAGGGGAACGAGATGGAGTGCTCCGACGACGCCGAGGGGGCGACCTCGAAGTCGCACATCGAGTCGCTCGTCGACACGGGTGACTACGGCATCGTCGTCTCGAGCTTCGACGGCGATCGCGGCGAGTACGAGCTCAAGGCGCAGCAGCTCGAGGCGCCCGGCCTCGACACCTACTGCAACGCCGCGCGCACCATCACGCCCGACGTGAAGATGACCGACGTCGTCGGCGGCAACGGCTCGAACTTCCGCTCCAGCTGCGGCAACGGCGACGGCGACGAGCTGCTCTACAAGCTCGATCTCAAGGGGCGATCGCGCGTGCGCGCCACCGCGCACACCACCGCCGGCGGCGACCCGAGCATCAGCATTCGCACGCGCTGCGAAGATCCGATGAGCGAGCTGCAGTGCTCGAACCAGTACCGCTTCGACGGCGTCTCGTGGACCGGGCTGATGTCGCCCGGCAGCTACACGGTGATCGTCGACTCGTCGGATCCGCAGTACGTCGGCAACGCCGAGGTGCAGGTCGACGTCGCGCCCGACGGCGGCACCGGCCAGGTCGAGGGCGACACCTGCAAGGACGCCAAGCCCCTCACGCCGAGCGGCAACCTGGTGACCGACACGTTCAAGGCCAAGGGCGACGTGAAGGTCTCCTGCGCGAGCGACTCGTCGGCCGACATCGTCTACAAGCTCGACGTCAAATCGAAGTCGCGCGTGTTCGTGTACGCCTCCGACACCGAGGGGCGGCACGTGCTCGCCATCCAGAAGGCGTGCTCGGATCTGAAGGGCGAGGTGAGCTGCGATCTGCTCAGCAACGGCAAGCAGATCGATCAGACGCTCGACGCCGGCTCGTACTACTTCGTCGTGAAGGGCAAGGGCGTGGAGGACTTCGGGCGCACGCGCCTGAACCTCAAGGTGCGCGATCTGGGCGCGGCGGCGGCGGTGTGCAAGGCGGCGCCGAAGCTCGAGACGGGCAAGTCGATCAGCGACTCCACCGCGGGCGCGCCCGACAACTTCGTCTCGCCCGGCTGCGGCGGCTCGATCGCCTACCAGGCGAGCGGCGACAAGGTCTACCAGTTCACGCTCAAGGAGCGCTCGCACGTCAACGTGCAGCTCAAGCCGGGCTCGTTCTACAACACCGTGATGTCGCTGCGCTCCGACTGCGCCGATCCGACCCGCGGCGAGATCGTCTGCACGTCGTACTACTCGAAGAACATCGACCGCGATCTCGACGCGGGGACGTACTTCGTGGTCGTGGACGGCTACGGCACCAAGGCCGAGGGCGCGTTCACGATCGAGCTCACGACGAAGAAGCTCTGAGCGACGTGCGAGCGATCCGCGCCGCGCTCCTCGCCTGGTACGAGGCGAACGCGCGTGATCTGCCGTGGCGACGCACGCGCGATCCGTACGCGATCTGGGTCTCGGAGATCATGCTCCAGCAGACGCGCGTGGAGACGGTGAAGCCGTACTACGCGCGCTTCCTCGCGCGCTTCCCGAGCGTCGAGGCGCTCGCGCGCGCGCCGCTCGACGACGTGCTCGCGAGCTGGAGCGGGCTCGGCTACTACCGCCGCGCGCGGCTGCTCCATCAGGGGGCGCTGCACGTCGCGGAGGCGCACGGCGGCGACGTCCCGCGCGACCTCGACGCGATCCGCGCCATCCCTGGCGTCGGCGCGTACACCACGGGCGCGATCGCGAGCCAGGCGTTCGACCTCGAGGCGCCGCTGGTCGACGGCAACGTCGCGCGCGTGCTCTCGCGGCTCTTCCGGGTGGAGCAGGATCCGAAGCGCGGCGCAGGCCATGCGCGGGTGTGGGCGCTCGCGGGCGAGCTGGTGCGCGGCGAGGCGCCGGGCGCGCTGAACAATGCGCTGATGGAGCTCGGGGCGACGCTGTGCGCGCCGCGCGAGCCGCGCTGCGACGCGTGCCCGGTGCGCGCGCGCTGCCAGGCGCGCCTCGCCGGGGTCGAGCGGACGCTGCCGATCGTGGCGGAGAAGAAGGCGCGGCCGGTGGTCTCGGAATTCGCGGCGGTGCTGCGCCTCGGTGGCAGGGGCGCCGGCGCGGGCGGCGTGCTGCTCGGCAAGCGCGTGGCCGACGGCCTCTTCGGCGGGATGTGGGAGCCGCCGCGGCTCGCCGCGCCCGATCGGACGGCGTTCGTGGGCGAGCTCGCGGCCATGCTCGGCGTCGAGATCACGCTGCCGAAGCGGCGCGCGCGCGCGGTCGAGCACGTGCTCACGCACCGCGAGCTGAAAGTCACGGTCTACGAGGGGGCGCTCGGCGCGGCGCCCGAGCGCGTCGCGGCGGCGTATCGAGATCGGTACGTCGAGGTCGCGCTGGTGCCGATGGGCGACATCGAGCAGCGCGGCGTGTCCACGCTGGCGAGGAAGATCCTCGGCGGCTGAGCCGTGGGCCGCGACACGTGCGAGGCGCGCGTGATTCGCGCGTGCCGCGTCAGGCCGCGTGCTCACCTCCGAATTCGAGGCTCGTCTCACGCCTGGACGCGCGCGCGTGTCGCGAGAGGTGCGACCTCGAGCTCCCGGAACGAGCGCGTTCGCATGACGAAGGTAACTTCCAGCGCCGCGCGATCTCTTCAGGATCCGGCCTCGGCAGGCCCTGCCTCGCCGCGGAGATCCCGATGAAGCGACTCGCGCCCCTGTTCGTCACGCTCGCGACCGTCCTCTGCGCCGTCCAGGCGTGGGCAGACGGGCAGCCCCCGCCCGGAGCCTCGTCGGCCGATCCCTTCCACGGGTCGGTCGGATCGACCGTGCCGATCGAGGTGCCGCCGTTCCACGGCATCGAGCCGCGCCTGTCGCTCACGTACAACTCCTCGGGCGGCAACGGCGCGCTCGGCGTCGGCTGGAGCCTCGGCGGCATCTCCACGATCGAGCGCGCGAGCCCCGGGCGCGGCGCGCCGACGTACACGGCGTCGGACGTCTTCCTGCTCGACGGCCAGGAGCTCGTCCCCTGCGTCGCGGGGAGCCCGAGCCCGAGCTGCACCACCGGCGGCACGCACTCGACCAAGATCGAGAGCTTCGTGCGCATCGCCTTCAACGCCTCGGCGAACAGCTGGACGCTCACGCAGAAGGACGGCTCGCGGGTCACCTACGGCGCGGTGTACGGCGCCTCCGCGGGGACGTTCCGCTGGGGCCAGACCGCGGTGAGCGACACCTCGGGCAACAGCGTCGCGTACGGCTGGTGGTGCGAGCCGGGGGCCGACTGCTACCCGAACACGGTCGTCTACAACGGCACGACCGTCGCGCTCTATCGCGAGGCGCGCCCCGATCCGATCACCTTCGCGACCGGCAGCTCCCTCGGGCGGACGAGCTACCGGCTGAAGACGGTCGACGTCACGGTCGGCGGGACGCGCGCGCGCGCGTACAAACTCGCTTACGCGACGAGCGCGGCGACGGGCAGCTCGGTGCTCTCGAGCGTGCAGCAGTACGGCCGCGATGCGACCCTCGATTCGACGGGGACCGTGACCGGCGGGACTGCGACGCCGCCGATGACGATGGGGTGGCTGGCGGAAGGCACCGGCTCCGCCGCGGGCGGGCAGTGCGGCTTGAACGGGATCGGCGGCACCGGCGGGCGCTGGGCCGACATCAACGGCGACGGCAAGGCGGACTACGTCACCAAGAACTCGAACGGCTGCACCTACTGGGACATGTCCACGGGGACCGGATTCGTCGCGGGCGGCCAGTGCGGCTTGAACGGGATCGGCGGCACCGGCGGGCAGTGGGCGGACATCAACGGAGACGGCAAGGTCGACTACGTCACCAAGAACTCCAATGGCTGCTCGTACTGGGACCTGTCGACGGGCACCGGATTCGTCGCCGGTGGGCAATGCGGCCTGAACGGGATCGGTGGTACCGGCGGCCAGTGGGTCGACATCGACGGCGACGGCAAGGCTGACTACGTCACCAAGAACTCGAACGGCTGCACCTACTGGGACCTGTCTACGGGCACCGGCTTCGTCGCCGGTAGCCAGTGCGGCCTGAACGGGATCGGCGGCACGGGTGGGCAGTGGGCGGACATCAACGGCGACGGCAAGGCGGACTACGTCACCAAGAATTCGAACGGCTGCACGTATTGGGACCTGTCTACGGGCACCGGCTTCGTCGCCGGTAGCCAGTGCGGCCTGAACGGGATCGGCGGCACGGGTGGGCAGTGGGCGGACATCAACGGTGACGGCAAGACCGACTACGTCACCAAGAACTCGAACGGCTGCACGTACTGGGATCTCTCGACGGGGTCTGGGTTCGTCGCCGGTGGGCAGTGTGGCCTGAACGGGATCGGCGGCACTGGCGGGCAGTGGGCGGACATCAACGGAGATGGGAAGTCCGACTACGTCACGAAGAACTCGAACGGCTGCACCTACTGGGACCTTTCGACGGGCACGGGATTCGTGGCGGGCGGGCAGTGCGGGTTGAACGGGATCGGGGGCACCGGCGGGCAGTGGGCCGACGTCACCGGCGATGGGAAGTCCGACTACGTCACGAAGAACTCGAACGGCTGCAGCTACTGGGATTCCTCGGCTTACCAGTCGCTGCTCGTGTCTTCCGTCTCCAACGCCCTCGGCGGCACGACGACGCTCGCGTACACGCCGTCGTCGCGCTGGCCCAACACGAACCACCCGCCGCTGTCGCAGACGGTGTCGTCGATCACGATCTCGGACGGGCGCGGCAACAGCTCGACGACGAGCTACTCGTACTCGGGCGGGCTGTACGACGCGCCGACGCGTCGCTTCCTC
>CAIXWQ010001266.1 GCA_903923175.1 uncultured delta proteobacterium
CCGCCCACGTCGAGCGAGGTCGCGGGGCTGCGCCAGAAGCTCGTCGACGGCCTCGCGGCGCGCGTCGAGGCGTCGTCGCCGCCCGCCGAGCCCTCCTGGGCGGAGCAGCTCCCCGCGCGCGCGCAGGATTCCCGGAGCGAGTACCTGCCGTCCATCCCGCTGCGATATCGCGGTCGGTCGCGCGAGGAGCCGTACGTGCCGATCGAGAAGAAGGCCCCCGGGCCGCTGTTCGAGCCGTGGCAGCTCGCGCTGCTCGCGCTCGCGACGCTGGCCCTGACGTTCATGGTCATCTCGCGCCTGCGTGGGCATCGGTGAGCCGAGGCGCGCGTCCGCCTCGCGCGTTCGTCGTCGGGTGCGCGTGCGTGATCGGCGCGTGCGCACGTGGAGAGCGGTCGCCGACGGGGACGGCCTCGGCTTCGGCGCCGGCCGCCGTTTCGGCTTCGGCTTCGGCTCCGGCCTCGGCCACGGCCTCGGCGGACGCTCCGCCGCCGGCGCTCGCGTGCCTCGCGCGGCTCTACGTCGGCACGCCTGCGCGACGCGACGGCGCGTGGGCGCTCGTGCTCCCCGAAGGGCGCGCGCTCGCCTGGGACGACGGTCGCGCGAAGACCGCCGACGAGCGGCTCGAGCACGCCGACCTCGAGGACACGCTGGCGATCCCCTACCGCGCGGGCCCCATCGTCGCGCCCGCGTCCGCCGACGATGATCCGGGCCGCGTCCGCGTGAGCGAGCTGTTCGAGGCGACCTACGGCGCCTCGCGCGCGGCGGTGCTGAAGCAGCTCGTGCCGTGGAAGTTCGGCGGCAAGACGCTCACGGTGCACCGCAAGGCGCTCGCCGCGTTCACGCGCGTCGGCGCGCGCCTCGAGGCGCTCCTCGCCAAGGACCAAGGGCTCGCGCCGTACTTCGAGGGGATGGGCGGCACCTTCGTGTGGCGGCCGATCGCCGGCACGCACCGCCAGAGCTCGCACTCCTTCGGCGTCTCGCTCGATCTGAGCCCGGCGCGCTCCGCGTACTGGCGCAACGACCCGAAGCTCCGCTGGCGCAACGAGATCCCGCAGGCGATCGTCGACGCGTTCGAGGCCGAGCGCTTCGCGTGGGGTGGCCGCTGGGGCCACTACGACACGATGCATTTCGAGTGGAGGCCGGAGCTGTTCGAGTGCCGGTGACGCGCCGAGGCGCTGCGGGCTGGCCGCGAGGAGTCACTTCGTCTCGGGGATGGCGTAGAGCTCGTCGAGGTTCGGCACCAGCGTGATCTCGATGCGGCGGTTCTTCGCGCGCCCCTGCGGCCCGTCGTTCGGGGCGATCGCGTCGAACTCGCCGTAGCCGGCGGCCGAGAGCGTCTGTGGCCGGACCCCGGTCGCGACGAGGAGCTTCACCACCTCGACCGCGCGCGCCGTCGACAGATCCCAGTTCGACGCGAACCTCGCGCCGCCGATCGGCACGTCGTCGGTGTGACCGGCGACCTGGAACTTCCGGCCCGTGATGGTCGACAGCGCCTCGCCGAGCTGCTTGATCGTCGCGCGCCCGCGCGGCTTCACGTCGGCCGAACCCGAGTCGAACAGGACGTCGTTCGCGAGCTGCAGCACGAGCCTCCCCTCGCGCATCGCGATCTTCAGGTCGTCCGCGTCGACCAGCTTCTTCAGCCGGTCGAGCACGCCTCGGAAGAGCGTGGCGCGCGCGTCGGCCGCGGCCTGCGCCCTGCGGAGCTCCTCGAGGCGCGTCCTCGCGTCGGCGAGCTCCTTCGACAGCGCGCCCTTCTCCGCGAGGATCTTGTCGACGTCCTTGCCGAGCCGCGCGAGCTCGGAGCGCAGCCCCTGGTTCATCGCCGTCGCCTCGTCGAGGCTCTGCTGCACGTTGTGGCCGTCGGTGCGCAGCTTCTCGATCGTCACGTCGCGCGCCTGCGCGAGCTGCTCGGCCTGGTCGAGCCGCAGGTGCAACGCCTCGAGCTCTCGGGCCTCGCGCGCGGCCTCCTCGTGCGCGCCCTCGGCGTCGGCGACGGCGGCCTCGTAGGTCGACGACTTGACGCACGCGGCGCCGGCGAGCGGCAGGACGAGCGCGAACGAGAGCAGGCGCGCGAGGGCGGACGAGCGGTGCGGTGACATGGGCCTCATGGGGTCGGAGGAGCGAGCGCGAGCGGCGCGAGATCGGCCCGGCGCGCCCACGCGAGCCCCTCGCCGAGCTCCTTGGAGACGCGGCGGGCGCGCGAAGGATCGCGCAGCGGCGCGACGTAGATCCCGGGCCCCTCGCCGCTGGTGCGGGTGGAGAAGTACGCCACGCGTCGACCATCGGGGCTGCACGCCGCCCAGGTGTTGGCGCCCTGGCCCATGGTCGGGCGGACGAGCCCGCCCCCGGTGGTGTCGGTGCCGATCACGTCGGCGCCTCTGCCGACGCCCACGGTGAACAGGACGAGCGGCCCGCGGCCTTCCAGGTCGGATCGTCCTTCGGGAGCTTGTCGGTCGTGAAGTGGAGGTCACCGTGGAGGGTCACGCCCGCCGCGCTGGCCGCAACGCCTGCGCCGCTCGCAGCGCCCGCACCGGCTGCCGGCGCGTCGCTCCAGATCCGCACGACGACCTCGATGCTCTTCTTCTTCAACGCCTCGTAGTCGAGCGCCTCCGCGGGGAGGAACGGGCCGTCCGGCAGCGGGGTGCTCACCACGTCGTACTCGCCGGAGAGCTCGAAATCGCGCGCGGCGACCAGCTGCGAGAGCGTGTCGGCGTCGCTCTTGGTGAGCAGCGGCACGATCGCGAGCTTCGGGTACACGAGGGCGACCCCGGCGGCGCCGGTGACCTGCACGGTGCCGAGCACGGAGTCGTCGTCCTTCGGTGGCGAAGTCGGCGACGGCGACGGCGCGGCGGCGGCGGCGCACGGGAGGGCGAGCGCGACGAGGAGGAGCGCGGGGCGGAGGCGGGGCATGGGGTTCACTCGCAGTAGGCTCGGACGGAGCACGCGAAGCGCAGCGACACCGTCGCTCCGAGCAGCTCCGGGTGCGTCGGCGGCGGCGCGGGGACCTCCGCGCCGTTCGTCTGGATGGCGTTCAGATCGCTGCGGAGCTGCGCGTCGAAGATCGGATCTCCGCTGGCCGAGGAGATCGTGAACGAGACCACGCGCCGCGCCGACACGCCGATCACGACCGAAGCGGCCAGCTTCTCGAGCCGCTCGAAGGCGAGCTTGCCGCGGATGTGGAAGCGCGCGCTGAACCAGCCGTCGAGCTGCGCGCGATAGCCCGCGGCGGCGCGCGCCTTCAGCGGATCGCTCTCGGTCCCGGCGTCGGAGCCGAGCGCCGCGCCGAGCGTCGTGGCCGCCGCGGCGGGGCTGGCCTCCGCGAGCCCGGGCGCGGATGCAGGCACGGAGGCCGGCTCGGAGGTCGACTCCGTCGCCGCGGCGCTCGCGGTCGAGCCGGTCGGCTGCGCCGTGGTCGGAACGCCCTCGGCGTCCGCGCGGCGCGCGGCCGGGCGCCTCGAGCGAGCCGAGCGCGTCGAGCGTGTCGAGCATGTCGAGCGTGTCGAGCGTGTCGAGCGAGCCGCGCGCGCTCATGGCTTGGCGAGCAGCGGATCGACCAGCAGGTTGAGCGAGGTGATCCCGGCCCCCTTCGCCGCGGCGACGGCGCGCGCGACCGCGGCGTAGCGGACCGACTCGTCGGCGCGGATGTAGAGCGCGTGCCTCGCCACCAGCGCGGGCTCGTCGCGGAGGGTCCGGTCGAGCGAGGCGGTGACGTCGCGCTCGCCGAGGAACATCCGCTCGTCGCGCGTGATCGAGAGCACGACCTGCTCGTCGGGAACGGCCGTGTTCGCCGCCTCGACGCGCGGCAGCTCGACCTTCAGGCCGGTCGCGAGCAGCGGCGCGGTGACCATGAAGACCACGAGCAGCACGAGCATCACGTCGACCAGCGGCGTGACGTTGATCTCGCTGAGGCCGGTGCGGCCGCTGCGGGCGCCCGTGCGCGCCATCAGGAGGCCTCTCGGGTCAGCGCCCGCGGCGCGACCGCGCCCTGCTCCGCCGACGCGAGCGCGCGGACCGGGCGCGCGTCGAGCCCGGGGGTCGTCGCGATCTCGACCCACTCGGGGGCCGAGCTCTCGAGCACCGCCACGAGCTCGCCGACGCGCCGATCGATCAGGTTGTAGAAGATGACGGCGGGGATCGCGACGGCGAGCCCGATGGCCGTCGTCAGGAGCGCCTCGCCGATCGCCGGCGCGACCACGGGCAGCGACGCGCTCTTGGCGGCGCCGATGCGCACGAAGGCGTCCATGATGCCGTAGACGGTGCCGAACAGGCCGACGAACGGCGCGACCGCCGCGCTCGATCCGAGCACGCCGACCCAGGCGGTCGCGTGCCGGCGCTCCTCGACGATCGCGCGCTCCGCGACGGCGCGCAGGCGATCCTTGTTGGTGGAGCCGAGCGCGGTGATGGCGGTCACGATGCGCGCGCCCGGCGCGTCGGCGTGGTGCGACCGCGCGGACTCGAGATCGGTGCTCGTGTCCGCGCGTCGCGCGTCGCGCTCGAAGCGCTCCTGCAGCGCGGCGAGCCGCGACAGCTGCAACAGCTTGAAGACGCCCACGACCCACACCGCGGCCGACGCGGCCACGAGCAGGCCCGCGGTGGCGCGGATGGGGAGCGACGCCTGGCGGAGCAGCGTCAGCGGGTCGAGCGAGACCGGATCGAACATGGCGGGGCCTCGCTCACTCGCCCAGGACCAGGTCCACGCGTCGATCCTGCAGCCACCCCGCGTCGTCGGTCCCCGAGGCGTCCATCGCGCCGCGCGAGGTGCTCGCCGTCTGCGTCCGCGAGAGCCCCTTCGCGTTCACGAACTGCGAGATCGCATCGGCGCGCGCCTGGCCGAGTACGACGTTGTACTCGGAGTCGCCGCGCGGATCGGCGCGCCCCACCAGCCGCAGCTGGCGCCCCTTGAGCGGGCCCGTCGCGAAGCAGGTCGCGACGGCGCCGAGGGTGCGGTCGTCCTCCGGCCGGACGCGCGCGGAGTCGAAGGCGAAGTGCGCCGCGTCGACCGAGAGGCCGCAGGCCTTCAGGATGGCCGGGTCGATGTTGATGGCCGACTTGCCCGGCTCGTCGTTCTTGACGTTCGCGCGGGTGGCGTCGCCGCTCGCCTTGGAGCTGGGGTCGGTCTCCGCCGTCGCGCCGATCGGCGCCGCGCGCTCGGCGGTCTGCGGCCGAGGCGGATCGGCGCCGCACGCCGTGACGAAGAGCGCGGGCAAGAGGGCGAGGCCGAGGGGGAAGCGACGTGCGATCGAGGACATGCACGCGGCTCACAGCAGCGTCCGTGCCGTCCGAGCCGCGGGGGCTTCGAGCGTGTTTGTGCGCCTGCGGTGGGGCGAGGCGTCCTGCCGCATGCGGCGAAGCGCCGCGGCGCGCGGAGCTGCGGCGCCTCGAGGCTACGTCAGCAGCAGCTCGCGCAGCCGCTTGAGGAGCGTGTCCGCGGGGAACGGCTTCTGCAGGTATGCCGCGTTCGCAGGGAGCGTGTCGCCCGGGCTCGAGCCACCGGCGTAGCCCGACATGAAGAGCACGCGCGTGCCCGGCCGCTGCGCGCCGAGCCGGCTCGCGAGCTCTCTGCCGCCGAGGCGCGGCATCACCACGTCGGTCACCAGCGCGTCGATCTCCCCCTGGTAGGCGGCGGCGATCGCGAGCGCGACCTCGCCGTCCTCCGCCTCGAGCACGGTGAAGCCGCGATCGCGCAGGGTGCGCACGAGCA
Source organism: uncultured delta proteobacterium (assembly GCA_903923175.1). GTDB lineage: Bacteria > Myxococcota_A > Polyangia > Polyangiales > JADJMO01 > CAIXWQ01. The sequence goes on from CAIXWQ010001266.1 coordinate 5,702, forward strand.
CGCGCCGCACGGCCGACTCGTCCTCGGCCAGCAGCACCGTCCCCTGCACGCGCGTGGTGGCCGCGCGCGACGGCGGCGGGGCCGAGCTCGGCGCCCCCTCGGTCGTCTCGGGGAGCAGGATGCGGAAGGTCGTGCCGGCCCCCGGCGCCGACTCGGCGGTGATCGCGCCGCCGCTCTGGCGGACGATGCCGTACGCGGTCGAGAGGCCGAGGCCGGTCCCCTTGCCGTGCTCCTTCGTGGTGAAGAACGGCTCGAAGATGCGCTGGAGCGTCGTCTCGTCCATGCCGAACCCGGTGTCGGCGATCGAGAGCTGCGCGTAGCGCCCCTTCGCCAGCGAGGGGTGGCCGTGCCCGCTCGCGCCGTCGAGCTCGACGCGCGCGGTGGTCAGCGTCAGCGCGCCGCCGTCCGGCATCGCGTCGCGCGCGTTGACCGCGAGGTTCACGATGACCTGCTCGAGCTGCCCGGGATCGGCCTTCACGCTCGGCAGCGAGAGCGACAGCTCGGTGCGCACGGCGACGTTCTCGCCGATGAGCCGCCGCAGGAGCTTCTCGGTGCCGCGCACCACGACGTTCAGGTCGAGCACCCTCGGCTGCAGCACCTGGCGCCGGCTGAAGGCGAGCAGCTGCTTGGTGAGCGTCGCCGCGCGATCGGCCGCGCGACGGATCTCGTGGACCTCCTCGCGCAGCGGCTCGTCGTCGGCGAGCTCGTACAGGATGACGTCGGTGTAGCCGACGATCGCGGTGAGCAGGTTGTTGAAGTCGTGCGCGACGCCCCCCGCGAGCTGGCCGACCGCCTCCATCTTCTGCGCCTGGCGCATCTCGCTCTCGAGCTGGACGCGCGCCGCCTCGCGGTCGCGCAGCTCGTCGAGCGCGTGCTGGCGGACCTCCTCCACGGCGACGGCGTTCGCGATCGCGGCGAGCAGCCTGCGGTCGTCCTCCGAGGGCGCGTGGTCTCGTCGGTACACCACCGCGAGCGCGCCGACCGGCCGATCGCCGAGGTGCACCACGCGGCCCATGCAGGTCGCGATGCCGTACGCGCGCACGCTCGGATCGGTCTCCGCGAAGGGCGAGCTGCCGACCTCCCGCAGCACGACGACCTCCTCGCTGTCGCCGACGATCACGGCGTGGCACAGGCGCCCGGCCGCGGGTACGCGCGCGGGGAAATCGGGCGGCATCCGCCAGCGGCCGACGCACCAGAGATCGGTGCCGTCGAGGCGGTTGTAGAGCGCCGTCGTCGCGCCGAGCAGCTCGCCGAGCAGCGCGGTGAGGCGGTTCACGTTGGCGATCGGGTCGGCGCCGAGCGCGACGAGGCAGTCGGTGAGCATCGCCCAGCGCGCGTGCGAGCGCTGCCGCGCGATGGCGCCCGCGAACAGATCGGCGAGCGTCTCGAGCAGGCTCACGTCGGCGGCGCTCCACGCGTGCTCGGCGGCGACGCCGTCGAACCCGACGAAGCCGATCACGTTGCCGTCGTAGGCCAGGGGCACCAGCAAGCACGACAGGATCCCCTGCGCCGCCATCAGGAGCTGCTCGCTGCTCGCCTCCGCGGGGAGCGCCGCGACGCGCGGGATCGGCACCGACTCGAGCCGCGCGAGGCGCTCCATCGCCCAGGGGAAGGCGGAGCTCGGCAGCCCCTTGCTCGCCTCGATCTGCGGCGCGACGCCGGGCGCGCACCACTCGTGCGTGTTGTCGATCGTCGCGAGGTTGGTCGACGCGAGGAACACGTAGCTGCGATCGACGCCGGCCAGAGCGCCCACGCGCCCGAGCACGCTCGAGAGCCACGCGTCGGTGTCGCGCGGGGTCAGCAAGGCGAGCTCGCGCGTCAGCGTGGCGAGGAACCGTCCGTACGCGAGCTGCTGCTGCTGCTCGGCGTGGCTGCGCGTCAGCGCGTGCAGCTGCGCGCGCAGGCGCTCGAGCTCGTCGAGCTCGTCGATCTCGTCGATCTCGTCGGTCGCGGAGGGGGCCGGCATGGCGGAGCGGAGGGCGGGGATGGCTCGGAGTGGGCGGCGCACGCGACGCCTCGATGAGTCGCCGCTACGGCACTTACGGCACGGTGCTTCGAAAAGATTCGGACGAAGTGGGGTGTGCGCGTTGCGCTCGCGCAAAAAAACGTCGGGGTGGGTGGCGGTCTTTCCACCCACCCCGCCGACCGAGCTGCCTCGAAGGGAGGCGTCGAAGGCTCGCCGCCGACCTTGTACGGGGCGCCCCCTCGGGGGCGATCCCGGATCCGGTCGTGTGCACGACGAGACACAACATCCGCCGGGAGCGAGCTCGCGCGCCTTCGCTTCACGAAAGAAGCCGCGACGCACGCACGTCTCGCCCGGTCTCTCTGCAGGACCTAGCGGACCCGACCCTCCAGCTCGAAGCCACGGGTACTATGCATGATGTGTCTCCTCCTCCGGACTAGGCCGGCGCGCGGGAGGGCTCGTCGTCGAAGCGACGGCCGGGACGCGCGTTCCATACGGGAGCGTGAAGCTCCGGTTCGCCGAGGCGCGCTCGATGCGTGCTCGCATCGTGGAAAAGCCCAGGGGCTAGGCCCGATCGCGACCCTGCCCGACCGGCGCCGGGCCGGTCGGAAGTCCCTTGAGCATAACCGGCGCGAACGCTCGCGCCAGCGCGACCGTGCATGGAGCTCCGGAGTCGACGACGTAACCGCGGCGTTACCTGCGCGCGCGGCGGCGGTGAGAGATCACCGCACGTCGTGCACGCGCACGACGTTGGTGGAGCCGCGCACGTTCATCGGCGCGCCGTACACGATGACGATCCGATCGCCCGGCGACGCGAATCCCTGGCCGACGACGTAGGCCGAGGCGACGTTCACCAGCTCCTCTTCGCTGTGCACCGGCACCTGGAACTGCCGCGGCTCGATCCCCCAGACGAGCGCGAGGCGGCGCCGCGTCTGCTCGATCGGCGAGACGGCGAGCACCGGCACGCGCGGTCGCCCCTTGGACACGAGCCGCGCGGTGTCGCCGCCCTGCGTGAAGGCCACGATCAGCCGCGCCTTCACCTCGACCGCGATGTCGCAGGCGTTGCGCGCGATGCTCTCCGGGACCGACGTGCGCCCCGCCTCGAGCAGATCGACCGGCGGCGACCAGAAGGGGGAGCCCTCGGCCATCGCGATGATCCGCGCCATCATCTCGACGACGAGCGCCGGGTGATCGCCGCTGGCGGTCTCGCCCGAGAGCATCACGGCGTCGGCGCCGTCGTAGATCGCCGTCGCGACGTCGCTCGCCTCGGCGCGCGTCGGCCGCGTGGAGTGCTCCATCGACGCCAGCATCTCGGTCGCGACGATCACCGGGCGACGGTGACGCCGCGCGACGGCGAGGATGCGCTTCTGCAGCACCGGCACCTGCTCGGGCGAGCACTCGACCGCGAGATCGCCGCGCGCGACCATCACCGCGTCGCTCGCGCGCACGATGGCGTCGAGATCCTCGATGGCGCCTGGCGTCTCGATCTTCGCGACGATCGGCGTCGGCCGCCCCCACGCCTCGCAGATCTCGCGCAGCTGCTCGACGTCGCGCGCCTGGCGCACGAACGACAGGCCGACGTAGTCCACGGCCTGCGAGAGCCCGAACTCGAGATCGACCTTGTCCTTCTCGGTCAGCGCCTCGATGCGCAGCTTGCGGCTCGGCAGGAACACGCCCGCCTTGGTCTGGATCGGGCCGCCCTGCTCGATCACGCAGCGCACCAGCGCGTGCCCCTCGGCCGGCTTGTCGCCGATCGCGACGACGCGCATCGCGACGCGGCCGTCGTTGACCAGGATGTTGTCGCCGACGTTGAGGTCCTCGGCGAGCCCCTGGTACGTGATCGGCAGCACCCCCTCGGCGGTCTGCACGTCGCCCTCGACGAGCGCGAGCTCCTGCCCGGCGACGACCTCGATCGGCGAGCTCAGGAGCTTGCCGGCGCGGATCTTGGGGCCGCAGAGGTCCTGCAGGATGGCGATGGGGCGGCCGGCGCGCTCGGCGGCGGCGCGCACGTTCTTGATGCGCGCCGCGTGCTCGGCGTGCGTGCCGTGCGAGAAGTTGAGCCTCGCGACGTTCATCCCCGCGGCGATGAGCGCGTCGAGCCCGTCGGCGGAGTCGCTCGTGGGGCCGATGGTGCAGACGATTTTCGCGCGACGGAAGGTGGCGGCCTGGGGGGCGCCGGTAGAGAGCGAGCCGGACATGGCGCGGGATGGTACCGTGTGTGCGCGCTTCGTGCTGGGCGCAGGCCGTAGTCCTCTCGACGCGCTGCTCCATTCGCCGTGAACGATCGCTCCCCGCGCCTTCGAATTCGCCGCCGCGCCCCCGAGGCGCCGTGATCCTCGCCGACCTGCCGGCCTGGTTCGTGCGCACCTTCGCGCTGCTGTTCGGGCTGCTGTTCGGCAGCTTCCTGAACGTGGTCATCCACCGCGTGCCGCGCGGCGAGAGCGTGGTGACGCCGGGCTCGCACTGCGCGTGCGGCAAGCCGATCAAGCCCTGGGACAACGTGCCGGTGCTGAGCTGGCTCTGGCTGCGCGGCCGCGCCCGCTGCTGCGGCGCGCCGATCGCCGCGCGCTACCCGCTGGTGGAGCTGCTCGGCGGGCTCCTGGTGCTGGCGATCGTCGAGATCGACGTGGTGCGCCAGTCCCCCGACACGCTCTTCGCGCCGCTCGCCTTCCACGCCATCGGCGACTCGGGGCTCGCCCTCGCGCTGCTCGCGGCCGCGTTCATCGACCTCGATCACATGTACCTCCCCGATCCGATCACGATCGGCGGGACGGTGTTCGCGTTCGCGTGGTCCGCGCTGCGCGCCGACGTCGGCTGGGCCGAGGCCGCGGTCGGCATGATGGTCGGCTTCTGGGGGATCTACCTGCCGTTCATCGTGCTGTACCGCGTGCTCCGCGGAAAGCAGGGGATGGGGCTCGGCGACGCGAAGCTGCAGGCGCTGGTCGGCGCGTGGATGGGCTGGCGCGCGGTGGTGTTCACGCTCTTCGCGGGCGCGATGCAGGGGACGATCGCCGCGATCGTGCTGCTGCTGCGCAAGGGGAAGATCGAGGAGCCCGAGGCCGTGCGGCGCGAGCGCGAGGAGGCCGCGGCCGCGGGCGAGCCGCTCGATCCCGAGGAGGATCCGATCGCGCTGCCGCCGGCCGAGGGGGTCGGCGGCGCGCGCATCGCGTTCGGGCCGTTCCTGATCCTCGCCGCGCTCGAGTGGCTCCTCTTCCGCTCGTGGTTGCTGCGCTACGTGCCCATCCTCGGCGACGATGCGCTCCCTTGAGCTCGAGCGGGCGCGGGCCGGCCAGCGAGGCGGCGCGCGCGCCTGGCTGCGCGGAGCGACGCTCCTGCTCGGGACGCTGAGCGCGCTCGCGTGCCGTGGCGTGCAGGTCCCCGAGCCGCCCGAGGGGGCGCAGCCGGACGATCCGCGCGAGGCGAGGTGCGTCGACGGGCCGCCGCCGAGCGCGCGCCTCGAGGAGCTGCCGCCGCCCCCGGAGGCCTACGGCGAGCGCTCGGTCTGGGTCGACGGCGCGTGGCTCTGGCGCGAGGGGCGCTGGACCTGGCAGCCCGGCGCGTGGGCCGAGTCGCAGCCCGGCGCGTTCTACGTTCGCCCGCGGCTCGAGCGGCTCGAGAACGGCGCGCTCGCGTGGTTCCCGGGGCACTGGCACACCCGCGAGGACGAGCGCGAGGCCCGCGCGTTCGGGCGCGCGCCGCTCGGCGCCGCGCCGATCGTGTGCCCCGCCGCCTCGAGCAGCGCGAGCGCGTCGAGCGTGCCGAGCGCGTCGAGCGCGTCGAGCGTGTCGAGCGTGCCGGCCGCCGACGGAGCCGACGCGGGCGCGACCGACGCGCCGTGACCCGCGGGCGCTCGCGCTCGCGCGCGTCGCGCCGCGCCGCGAATCAGGGCGCGCTCATGAACTTCCTCACCGCGGCGATGGTGCGGAGGTCCTTGTCGTTCGCCCCCTTGCTGTTGGCCGCGTCGAAGAAGAACGACTTCGGGCCGTTGCTCCTCCAGATCTGCACGACGGGGAAGGGGATCTGCACCTGGCCCGCGCCCGTCAGGTAGTTCGCGATGACGATCACGTCGAGGTAGCCGTCGGAGTCGAGCGCCGAGAAGCTCACCGCCTCGACCGAGTCGCGCGTGTACAGCGCCACGCTCGGATCCTTCGGCATGACGTAGACGACCTTCGCCCCCTGCACGATCAGGTAGCCGTTCTCGCTGTTCTCCTTGAACGTCGTCGGCGCGAAGTACACCTCGCCGAAGTCGTTCAACGTGAGGCGGAACGACTGTTTGTAGTCGACGTCGAAGCGCAGCAGGATCTTGCCGAGCTCGACCTTCTCGCTGCCGTACAGCGCGCGTGGCTCGACCTGCTTGGCCGGCGCGACCGTGGGCGTGGGCGCGGGGACCTGGGACGCCTCCTGGTCGCTCTCCTCGACCTCCTCGGCCTCCTCCGGCTCCTCGCGCTCCTCGCGCTCCTCGGGCTTGGCCTCGGCCCTCGGCTTCTCGTCCACCTTGGGATCGACGCACTCGCCCTTCACGCAGACCCGCGCGCCCTTGCAGTCGTTGTCGGCGCTGCAGCCCTTCTTGTGGTGCCGCTTCTTCTTCTTCGACGCGGCCTCGTCGTCGCTCGCGCTCTTGGCCTTGGCCTTGTCGGCCCCGTCGCCCTTCTGGGCGCTGGCCTCCGACTCCTTCTTGCAGCCGGTGAGCGCGGCCGCCGCGAGGGCCATGAGTGCGAGCGACACCGCCGCTGCGTGGGCGAACGAGGGGCGAGAACGCACGAAGGGGAGACGGTCAGGCACGTCGAGCTCCTGCGCCGCGGGCGGTTCGGGGGCGCGGCTCGGTCGCCTAAGACCTCGCCACGTCCTCGATGCTACCCGGGCGCGCGGCCGCTCGTGCCGAGAACTCGCTCGCTCAGAAGACGGTGGCGGTCTGCCCGTCGGCGAGCACGCAGCGCCCCGACGTCGGGTCTCCGCCGGTGCGGATCACCTCGGCCGCGGCCGGCTCGCGGTACTGACCGCTCATCTCCACGTCGACCATGCGGCGGATCGCCGCGTCGAGCTTCGTGACGAAGAAGCACGGGACGCGCGGCGTCGCGTGGGCTCCGCCGACGCCCGAGTCGTCGGTCAGGAAGAGGAAGCGCCCGCCCGTGAGCTGCGCGCCTTGCCGCATCGCGAGCTCGGTGAGCGCGTCGGCGCCGCTCGCGGCGACCGGGTAGAGGTGGACGCCGCGGGCCTTCAGCGCGCGCATCGCGTCGGCCATCGCCGCGCCGTTCTGCTCGTGGTGGGGCGCGTCGGTCACCCAGAACGCGAGCTTCGCGGTGTCGTCGCCGCGCCACGCGAGCTGCGACGTGACCGCGAGCGCGCGCTCGGGCGACTCGGGGTAGTCGCCGCCGCCGTCGGCCGACTGGGCCTTCAGGTTGGTCACGAAGTCGTTGGGATCGGCGCGGAAGTCGAACCACTTCACGATGTACGGATCGACGACGTCCTTGTAGACGACGAGCGACCAGCGCTGCTCTGCGTCGGGGTACTTCGCCTCGATCGCCGCGTGGATCGCGAGGAACTCGCTCGACAGGTACGTGAGCTCGTCGCCCATGCTCCCCGTGGTGTCGAGCACGAGCGAGACGTCGAGCTTGGCGCGCGCCGGGCGCGGCAGCGTCCAGGTCGCGTTGGCGCTCGCGTGCTCGGCCGCCGTGATCGGCGGCGCGCCGGCGAGCGTCGCCGCGCTCGCGAGGTAGGTCTGGAAGAGATCGAAGTTCTGGTTGTCGTCCCAGGCGCCGGCGGTGAGCACGCCCGCGCCGACGCTCACCGTGCCGCCGGTGCCGGTGCTCGCGCCGGTGCTCGTCCCGGTGCCCGTGCCGTCGGAGCCGCCGGTGCTCGTCGAGCCGCCCGACCCCTCGCCCGCGGGGGCGCCGACCCCGGGAATCGCGAGGCCGGCGTCGGCTCCGCCGCTGGCGCCGCTGGCGCCGCTGCCGGGGATCACGCCGTCGCCGATGCCCCCGCCGGGCGCCGATGGGGTGGTGCTCCCGGTGCTCGAGCAGCCGGCGGCGAGCGCGACGAATCCAAGGACGGACAAAGAGGTGAACAGTCGCATGCGGTACTCCTGAGCCTCGCCTCTACAAACCGCGCGCCAGCTCGCACTGCCGAGATTTCGAGGAGACTTCTGCCCTGACCGCTGCGCCAGTCCGTGCCGACGAGGGCCGCGCGGTCCGCTTCGCGTCGTGCCGTCGCGCTCGCGTGCGCTACAGTTCAGAGCGTCGCGACTCGCAGGTCGGGCGAACCCTCGAGCCTCGACGCCAGCACGCCGTCTGCAACGCCCCGCCCCGAGCCCCTCGATGATCCGTTGGTGCGCGTACTGCCAGAAGTTCCTCGGCGAGGTCCCGCCGTTCGGCGAGTTCACGCTGACCCACGGCGTGTGCGCCGCGTGCAAGGGCGGTGCGGCACGCATCTCGAGCGCCGAGGCGCGTGAGCTCCGCGCGCTCGGCGACTATTACGCCGAGCTGCGCGACGCGACGCGAAACAGCTTCGAGCGCGCCACCACCGTGCTCGATCGCGGGCTCGCGCTCGGGCTCGCGCCGATCGACCTGATGATGGGGATGCTCCAGCCCGCGCTCTACGAGATGGGCCAGCGCTGGGCGGTCGGCGAGCGACGCGTCGCCGACGAGCACCAGCTCACCGCGCTGTCGTCGGCCATCCTGGAGCTCGCCTTCGAACGTCGCCCGGAGCTCACGCCGCTCCGCCAGTCGCGCGCGCCGGCCGTGCTGCTGCTGGTCGCCGAGGGGAACGCGCACACGCTCGGTCTTCGCATCGTCGAGTACAGCCTGCTCGACCGCGGGCTCCCCGTGTTCACGATCGCGCCGGGGCTCCCGGTCGAGGAGGCGTGCGAGCTCACGCGAGCCCTGCGCCCGAACGTGCTCGGCGTGAGCGTCGCGCTGCCGGAGCAGCTCGACGGCCTGCGCGCGCTCGGCACGGCGCTCGCGACGTCGTCGGACGCGCCGAGGCCCGCGCTGGTGGCGGGCGGAAGCGCGCTCCGCCACGAGCGGCACGACCTCGAGTCGTATGGCTTCCGCGTCGGCAGCTCGCCGCTGACGCTCTACGATTTCGCCCGCGGCTCGATCGGCTCGGACGAGGGCGCCGCGCCGCCGGGCCAGCGCAACGCGGCGAACTGGTAGGGGCCGCGCTCAGCCCGCCTGTCCGCCGCCCGTGTTCTGCGTGCCGCGGAAGAGCGACTGCAGGTCGAGCGAGCCGACGTGCGTCTTGGTGGCGAGCGAGAGGTACGTGCAGGCGAGGCGATCCTTGGCGGCGCCGAGGAGCGTCGCGACGATCCCGAGCGCGTGCCCGACCTCGCCGGCAGGGTACTCGGCGAGCATCTTCTCCCAGATCGACTCCTCGAGCAGGTTGATGGCGCTCTGGACCTCGACGAACTCGAAGCCCGAGGCGTAGCGCTCGTTGCCGATGCGCTCGCCGTGCTCGACGACCGGATCGAGGTGGCGCGTGCGCGCGCCCTCGATGACGTGATCGAGCAGCACACGCAGCTTGCGGGCGGACTCGTCGCGGCCGATCTTCGCGTAGCTCGGCAGCGAGCGCGTCGACATGTTGTCCATCGCGTGCTCGACGATCGCGTCGGCGCGCGAGGCCAGGAACAGGTGCAGATCCATGGCGCGGACTGTAATCACGTCGCGGCGCGGAGCGCGCGCGAAGGATGTGCGCCCGGACAGGTTCCTACGGCAGAGCCGGCCGAGCCCGACCGAACCGTGATGATCCGCTGACGGTCGACTTCCCGTGGCATCGCTATTTTCAAGGGCGATGTCGACCGCCGTGCTGATCAATCTTCGTTCCAGGCGTGGCTCCTCCTCGCTCGCGAGGACCGTCCGCGAGCACCTCCCCGATTCACCGCTGGGCCTCACGAGCACCCTCGCGGAGGCGAAGGCGTTCCTGGCCGGGCTGCGCACGGGCGAGCACGCGCCGGATCTCATCCTCTCGGGCGGCGGCGACGGCACGGCCGTCTCGTTGCTCAACGCGTTCGAGCGCGGCTCGCTCCCGACCATCGGGCTCGTGCCGCTCGGCACCGGCAACGGCTGGGCGCGCTCCACCCGCTCGCCCTCGTTCGGTCGCGCCATCCGCCGCGTCGCGCGCCACCGCGGCGGCCCGTGGCCGAAGCGCACCTTCGGGCTCGTCGAGGTCGAAGGGGTGCTCTCGCCGTGGGCCGGCACCGGCTGGGACGCGGAGATCCTCGCCGACTACCAGCGCCTGATGCACGCGCTCCCCAACGGCGCGACGCGCATGGCGGGCGGCTTCCCGGGCTACATGGCCTCGCTCTTCGGCCTCACCGTGCCGCGCATGACGTTCTCGTCGCGCACGCAGGTCAAGCTCACCAACCTCGGCGCCGACGCGCTCGCCATCGACGCGAGCGGCAAGGTCGTGCGCGTCGACGACGGCGGCCCGGGCGCGGTGCTCTACGAGGGGCCGCTCAGCGTCTGCGGCTGCGGCACCATCGAGGAGCTCGGCCTCGGCTTCCGCGCGTTCCCCTTCGCGCGGACGCGCCCCGATCGCATGGCGACGCGCATCTACGGCGACAGCGCCGTCCGCGCCGCGCGCAGCGTGCGCAAGCTCTGGCGCGGCTCGCACACGCTCCCGCACGACGCGCACTGGCTCCTCGACGCCTGCCGCATGGAGTTCGATCGGCCGGTGCACTTCGAGATCGGCGGCGACATCGTCGGCACGCGCACCACGGTCGACTACCGCCTCGCCCGCGAGCGCGCGACGCTGCTCGACTGGTCGCGGCTGGCGGCGTAGCGGCGAGCTCGCGCCTCACCCCTCGGCCCCCCTCTCCGCCGCCGGCGAGGGGTTGGGGTGAGGTCGTCTACATCGGCCCGCTGCAGTGTCCGCTCGCCGTCGCGGACCTGTTGTTGTCGGTCCGGCACTCGTGCCACGCGTGCGGCGGCGCGCCGTCGTCGACGACCGCGGTGATCAGGGTCGTGCCGTCGAGCACGCCCGACGGCGGGCTCGCGAGCGTGAGCACCACGTCCTCCGACTCGGCGGGGTAGAGCACCTGCGTCGTCGTCGCCGTCCCGAGCTTGGTCGCGCCCGCGTAGAAGCCGACGACCACCGGCGCCTCGACCGCCGCCTCGCCGAGGTTGCGCACCCGCGCGACGAGCCCGTACGGGCTGCCGCAGCTCGGTCGCACCGACACCACCAGATCCGGCGCCGAGAACTCGCCCAAGGGCTGCACGTTCTGCCGGAAATTGTCGAGCCGCGGCTGCGTCCAGTTCGGCAGCTCGGACTTCGGGATGGTGCCGTCCTCGGCCACGTTGGTCACGTGGTAGGCGTGCTCGTTCCACACGCGCCGCGTGCGGACCCACTGGCCGATCTTGTCGCCGAAGACGCGCACGCCGGCCTGCTTGCTGCCGTCGTCGGGGCACGTGATCCCCGAGTACGAGTTCGAGGCGACGACGATGTCCGCGTGGCCGTCGTTGTCGACGTCGGCGATCACCGGGTACTCGACCAGCGTGCCGGTCGTGTTGCACGTCTTCCAGAGCTCGGCGCCGTCGGTGCCGCGGTAGATGCGCAGGTAGTACTCGTCCGAGTAGATGACCTCCGCCTTGCCGTCGCCGTCGAAGTCGAACACCGAGCTGCCGGTCACCGCCGAGGAGCAGTCGTGGGTCTGCTTGATCCAGAGCGTCGGGTCGGTGACGGTCGACGACAGGAGCTTCTTGCCGTCGAACACCGCGTAGCCGACGCCGCCGGCGAGCGCGACGTCGGGGGTGCCGTCGCCGTTGAAGTCCGCGATCGTCGGCGGGCCGCCGCCGCGCGTGTTGCCGGAGGAGCCGACCGGGCAGAGCGACGGCGAGAGCGGGCCGTTGATGTCGAACGTGCGACGCAGCACCTGCACCTTGGAGGGGAGCGTCGCGACGTAGTGCCAGACGCTCATCTGGTGGGTGCCCGAGTGGGCCGCGACGATCTCGGGGACGCCGTCGCGATCGAAGTCGCCGACCGCGACGTAGCTCCCCGCCGGCAGCGCGCCGCCGATCACCGTCGCCGCGGTCGCGTCGGCGATCACGACCCCCTTCGCGTCCCAGATCTTGGTCGGGCCGACGATGTCGGGGACGCCGTCGCCGGTCACGTCGGCGACGGTGGTCGTCCCGCCCGAGCCGCTGAGCGTGGCGAGGATCTTCCCGGTTGCGCCGTCGACGATGTTCCCCTCGGTCACGATCTCGCCGATGCCGTCGCCGTCGAGATCCGCGATCGAGGGCATGCCGCAGCCGGTCAGCAGCGGCGACGTCCAGAGATCCTTCCCCTTCGCGTCGAACGCGCGCAGCTTCGGCCCGGCGGCGCACACGACCAGCTCGTTCCCCGGCTTGCCGTCGAAGTTGCCTGCGGCGATCTGGCTGCTCGGGCTCACCGCGTCGGTGACCGACGGCGCGACCTTCCACTTCTCGACGACCTTCCCGCCGATGATCGAGATCGCGTGCAGCGTGCCGTTGGCCGTGTAGGCGCCGTTCGCGAAGGTCGTGAAGACGATCTCCGGGACGTCGCGCTCGGTGACGAGCCCGTCGCAGTCGTCGTCGTCGAGCTCGATCACCACCGGCATCATCATCACGCTGTCGGCCGTGCCGAGCGCGGCCGGGTCGCCCCACGCGAACTTCTGCGCGGGTGCGAAGGCGGCGGCGGGCGGGCGCCACTCGCACTTGTCGAGGCAGGTGATCAGATCGAGCGAGCCGCCCGCGTCCGCGCCGCCGTCTCCGCTGGCGCCGCCGTCGAGCCCCGCGTCGCCGCCGCCGGTGGGCGCGCACTGCGGCGGCCGCGGGAGGCAGCGCCCGGACTTCTGCGCAGCGCCCCCTTTGCAGCTCGCGACGCCGCCGTCTCCGGCGTCTCCGCTCCCCGCCTCGCCCACGCCCGCGTCGCCCGGGCCCGTGATCGGCGCGCCGAGGCTGTAGTCGCAGATCTCCGTCGCCTTGCAGTCGGTGGCGTCGACGCACACCGCGCCCGGCGTCGCGCACTTGCCGAACGAGCAGACGCTCCCGCTCGCACAGCACGCGTCGCCGCAGGCGAGCGCGCGATCGCAGCAGAGGTTGCCGCCGACGCACTGGCCTGCGCCGCCGTCGCCGCAGGCTTGCCCCTGCGGGCAGACGCCGCCGCCGTCGAGCTCGAACGGGACGTCGGGCTGGGCGTCGTCGCCGCCGCTACCGTCGGAGGCGTCGGCCGGGGCGCCGGAGTCGAGCGGTGCGGGCTCGGCCGAACCCCCTCCGCCACAGGCCTGGAGCGCGACGAGCGGCACGGCGCCGAGCAGGACGCCGATCGGGAGCAGCGCGAGAAACGAGGGACGACGCATCGAGGTGGAGCTCCGTGGACGTGCTGCGTGGGGAGGGGAACGGGGCGGCGCGCCGCTCAGGGCGCGGACTCGATCGACTGCACGCGCAGGCCGCCCGGGCGCATCATCGGCTTGCCGTCGGGGCCGAGCGGCGCCTGCTCGGTCGGATCGGGAGCGCTCGGCGCGATGCGCTCGCCCCGCACGCGCACGCGCTTGCCCGCCCACTTCTCGAGGGCCTCCTCCGACACCGCGCTCGACGCGTGGACGCGCACCTCGCGGTCGCCGTCGACGACCTTGAAGCGGCCGAGCCAGCTCTCGAGCGACTTGCGCCCCTTCTCGCTCTTCGCGACGACGAGCGTGCCGACGACGACGTTCGCGTCGGCGGTCGCGACGGCGCTCCCCGATCCGAAGGGCGCGGCGCTCGCACTCGCACTCGACGCGACGTCGGCCGAGGGGGCCGCGCTCGCGCTCGCGGCGTTCGCCACGGTCGAGGGGGCGCCGCGCGAGGCGGGGTCACCGTTCGGCGCCTGCGCGGGGGTGCAGGCGACGAGCGGTCCGAGCACGACGAGCGAGGCGAGCGCGGAGAGCGCGGAGAGCGCGGAGAGCCGACGGGAGCGCATCTCGGCAGCCTACCGGCTCGGACGCGCGCGCGCGACGCCGGCGCTCACGCCGCTTCGCGCCCGGGCAGCGCCAGGATGGCGCGCACGGTGTCGCTGTCGTGCACCGCGCGCAGCACCGGCAGGAGCTCGCCCGCCGCCCCGGCACGCGCGCGCTCGCCGAAGGCCCCCGCCAGCGCGTGCGCGTGGGCGTTCTTGCCGCCGACCACCAGGAAGAGATCGTGCGAGCCGTCGTTCTGCGGGGCGTCGATCACGTCGACGATGCGGTCGCGATCGAGGTGCAGCTCCTCGGCGCCGCGCTGGATCAGCACGCGCCGATCGGTGACCACGTAGCGCGTCGAGCGGCGCAGGCGCGAAGGGCGCAGCAGCGCGTAGTAGCCGGCGACGGCCGCGGTCGCGAGCACCGCGAGCACCGACACCGCCATCGCGAAGGCGAGCGCGCCGAAGGGCATCGAGCGCGGAGAGAGCCCGGCCGCCGCGACGACGCGGAGGGCGTGCGCGCCCGAGAGGATCGCGCGCACCGCCGAGGCCGCGGCGACCAGCGCGATGAACAGCGTCGCCGCGCGCGTGGCGTCCCAGCTGAAGCGGGCGCTCTGGGGCTGCTCGGTCCACAGCACGCGCTCGCCGCGATCGAGCCGCTGGCCGACCGGGCGTCGCGCGTCGCCGAGGACGCCGCTCACCTGCACCCCCCGGATCTCCGCCCATACCGCGTCGGGCGCCTCGAGGTCGGGGAGCGTGATGGCGAGCGTGCGCCGCAGCGCGCCGCTGGGCACCGCGCGCACCAGCTCGAGATCGCCCACGCCGGCGACGCTCGGGTGCCAGTGGATGCGCGCGAACGAGATCGTGCGCAGATCGATCGAGCGCTTGAGGCGGCCGCGGCGCCAGACCACGTGCTGGTTGGTCAGCTGCACCCGCACGGCGCGACGCCACCACGAGGTGCCGGCGTAGGCGAAGATCGCGAAGCCGCAGAGCCACGCCGAGACGACGAGCATCCCGCCGATCGGCACGCGCAGCGCGCGCGCCACCGCGATCGCGAAGAGCGTCGTCACCAGCGCGAGCGCCGTGAGCAGCGCGGCGGCGACGCGGTGCAGGAGCGGCGGCGGCACCGTTCGCGGCGTGTACACGCGGCTGATCGGCTCGCCGAAGAGCGAGTCGCGGCGCGCGCGCGTCGACGGGCCGGGCGCGGGCGCGCCGCGCGAGCTCGGCTCGGCATCGTCGTCGTGGAGCGGCCGCATCGAGTTCGAGTGTTGCCACCGCCGTGCCAAGTGTCGAGCGAGCCTCGCGCCCCGTGACGCGTCGCAACGCGCACCTTGCACGACCTCGCTCGCCAGGACCGCGATCGCGGCCGCGCTCGCCCGATCGCGTCGCGCTCCGACCTCGACGCGGCCTCGGGGCGGATCCGGTCGCGTCGGAACGGGCGGCGCAGGCGGTGCGGAACCGCTGCGCCCCGGCGTGCGGTTCGCGACATCGCGATCGCGCCCGCGCAGCTTCGCACGTTCGCACGTTCGCGCGTTCGCGGGCCGCGCCGCTCGACGCGCCTGCGTTCGGGCGTCGCTACGCGCCGCGGACCGGCGGAGCCTTGCCGAGCTTCGCCATCACGAGCTGCAGGTCGGCCCACACGTCGCGCTTCGCGGAGGGCTGGCGCAGCAGATATGCGGGGTGGAAGGTCGGCATCACGGGGATGCTCCCGCGGTAGAGCCGCCACTTGCCGCGAAGGCGCGTGATCCCCGAGACCTGCAGCAAGCCGGCGCACGCGACGGCGCCGAGCGCGACGATCACGCGCGGCCGCACGATCGCGATCTGCTCGTGGAGGTAGCCTTCGCAGGTCTCCATCTCGAGCGGCTCGGGGTTGCGGTTGCCCGGCGGCCTGCACTTCACGATGTTCGCGACGTAGACCTGCCCGGGCGCGAACCCCATCGCGGTGATCATCTTGTCGAGCAGCTGCCCGGCCTCGCCCACGAACGGGAGCCCCGTCGCGTCCTCGTTGGCGCCCGGCCCCTCGCCCACGAACATCAGCTCGGTCTCGGGGTTGCCGCGCGAGAAGACGGTCTGCGTGCGGGTCGCGTGCAGCGCGCAGCCGCGACACTCCGCGACGATCTGCTTCAGCACCTCGAGCCGCGCGAGCCCGGCTTCGCGATCGACCGGGTGCTCGAGCGTGACCTCCGGCGTGTGGAAGACGGGGAGCGCGACGTGCGCGGCCGGCGCGCGGGGTGGCGGCGCGGGCGGCGCCTCGGCCCGCGCGAACGGATCGCCGCGCGGGGCGACGGGACGCTGCGGCTCGTGCTCGACGGCA
>CAIXWQ010001267.1 GCA_903923175.1 uncultured delta proteobacterium
CCGCACGTGCATCCCCACCCGGACGGGAACCGACGCCGTCCCGGGAAGCGGTCGACGACAGATCTCCTCCTATCTGACCTGGGCGTCCGCGCTTGGCGGGAAGCGAGGCCCGCGGACTTCGCGAAGGTCAAGCGTGCCTTCAAGACTCTGACGGGGAAGGCGCCGGAGGACTTCTGGGAGTTGATCCTCGAGGAGGCCCTACGAACCGCAATCGCGTGTCGAGCGTTCGCCACCAAGGTGGATCCCAACAACCCGACGCTCCCTCAGCTGAGCGAGAACCTCGCACGGCTGGTGCTCCAGACGGTCAAGCGGTTCGCGCCGATGGGCGCCCTACCGGACTTCATCAACCAGTCCGTGATCAACGTCGCCATGCAGCAGTGCAGCCTCGGCCGCGGTGGTGGGCCGGGGGGAACGAGGATCTCGATCAAGGCGTGGATCAAACGCACGAAAAGCCTGGCGAAGCGTCGGCCACGCAGCAACTCGAAGGGGTAACCAAGCTCTAGTTTCGCAGCTTGGGCACCTTGCCCAATCATCGCGAATCATCACGCACGACACCGGCTTCACGGCCGGCGGCGCCCGCACCCTCGGCACCGAGCTGCAGCACCACCTGGCCCACCGACAAGCGCGCCACGGTGGCTCTTCGCCACCGTGTCCGGATCTCCTCTGAGGGGGCGCTCCCCCTTCAAGGCACGTTCGGACAGGGGAAAGAGCACGAAGTGCTCGTGGTTTCGCGCACTTGCGCGACGGACGGCAAAGGACGCCCGGACACCAAAATCTGGCAAGACGCAGCGATCGCAACCGGCCGAACTGCAACGGGAATCTCCTGATGCAGCAGCGGGAGATCGATGCGGGCGGGTTCCCTTTGCTGTCCGTCGTGCCGCAGCCTGCCAGGCGCCGGTTGAACCTCGTGGCGGCGGAGCCCGTGATCGTGGGCTTCGACACCGAGTACCGTCCGGTGGACCGTTCGCTGCTCTCCGTGCAGTTCGCCACGCACGACGCCGCCGGCGCGATCGTCTCGAAGGTCATCTATCCGCCGAGCCCGAAGCTGACGCCGATCTCGCTCGTGGAGCTGGTGGTCGCGTTCCTGACCGAGGTGGATCGTCTCCCGCCGCTCGTTCGCCGGCAGCGAAAGATCGTCCTCGTCTCCCACTACGCCGTCGCCGAGCTCGGCACCTTCGAGGACGCGCTCCGTGACGTGCGCATCCGGCAGATCGGCAAGGCGCATCACGCGACGCTTCCCGTGCTCCTCGACGCGATGGATCACGAGTGGCGCGTCCGCGTCGTCGACCTCTTCGCGTACTACAAGGAGAGCCTCGAGCAGGTCGGTGCGATGGTGGGCCTGCCCAAGCTCGCCGAAGATCCGACCACGCTCGAAGCCCTCCTGCACGCGGATCGCGGCCGCTACGAGGCGTACGCCAAGCGCGACGCCGAGATCGCCGTCCTCGCCTTCGAGCGCCTGCGCTCGTCCATGCGCGAGCAGTGGGGCGTCGACGTTCTGCAGGCGCCGTCGTTGCCCTCGCTGGCGAGCACCATCTTCCGCCGCAACTTCCTGACCGTCGCGCCCGCGCCCACGACCGAGCGTCACGGTGCCGTGAGCGTGAAGCGCAAGGCCGGGTGGACGACGCGCGTGAAGACCTTCCGCCTGTACTCGGGGCCGCCCGAGGTCCGGCTCGCCGCCATGCGCTCCTACTGGGGTGGCAGGACCGAGGCCCTCGTGCGCGGCTTCGTGGGGGGGCCCGTCGTCGAGCTCGACGTTTGCTCGTTGTACCCGTCAGCCGCGCTGCTGCAGCCGCTGCCGAACGAGAACACCCGGTGGCAGCGCGTCGCGACGGTCGATGATGTGCGCGACCTCGAGGGGTTCGGCAACTTCGAGTTCTCGTTTCCCACCGACTTCAAGTTCCCCAGCTTGCCCGTCGTGCGTGAGGGCGCGGCGCGGCTCGCGTTCACGACGAAGGGGGAGACCTACTGCACGTTCTCCGAGATCCGCGCTGCACTCGCCCTCGGCGCCGCCGTGAAGGTACTCGACGGATGGGGGTTCGTGGCTGGCGCGGACGAGCGCGATCACGAGCTCGGTCGGTACCTCCAGCACTTCATGGAGGAGAAGAGCGCGGCCCCGAAGGGCTCGCTCGAGTACGAG
>CAIXWQ010001268.1 GCA_903923175.1 uncultured delta proteobacterium
CGATGTCGTCGAAGGCCTCGCGCCGCATGACGTCGACCTTGTAGGTCGCGTCGGCGAGGCGTTGCCGGAGATCGACGACGTACACCCAGGGCCCGACGATGCCGTCGCCGCTGACCTCGGACCAGACGCGCACGACGTCCCGCGCCTCGTACGGGACCTCGTTCACCTTCTTGGCGAGCTGGAAGCCTCCGTCGACGGTGACGTAGCTGAACGTGAGCCCCGTCGAGTCGTCGCGCACGATGAGCGTCGGCGCGGGCGGGACGTCCGCGTCGGCCGGAGCGACGGTCGCGCCTTCGCTACGACGCGTGCGGCAACCGGCGCCGACCGTGGCGACGGAGGCGGCGAGCACGAGCGGCGCGAGGCGCGCGAGGGCGAGCACGGGCGACACGATGGACCAGCGGCGTTCACGCACGAGCGCTCCCCTTCGGCGCACTGGCGCCCTTGTCTTCGGCCTCGATCTGCTCGGAGAGCCGCGTCCACTCCTCGACCATCTCGTCGAGCTTACGCGACGCCGCCCGCTCCTGCTCGACGCGGCCGGCCAGCGCGGCCCAGTCGCCTCGCGGATCTTCGGCGAGCGCGGCGCGCATCGAGGTCAGCTCGGCCTCGGCGGCCGCGATGGCCTTCTCGAGCTCGCCGACCCGGCGCCGCTTTCGTTCGAGCTCGCGCGCGGCGATGCGACGGTCTTCGAAGTCCTGCTTGCGGCGCAGCTCCGCGAGCGGATCGGGCGCGCTCTCCTTCGACTTCGGGGGCGCGCCGGACGGCCTCGTGGAGCTCGCGCCCTGCGTCGGCCGAGCCTCGCGCCGATCCGCGTACTCGCGGTAGCCGCCCGGGAGCACCTCGGCCCGTCCGTCCTTCACGACCACGAGGCGGGTGGTCACGTTCTCGAGGAACTGCCGGTCGTGCGAGACCAGGATGAGCGTGCCGTCGAAGCCGGTCGCCAGCGCTTGCTCGAGGATCTCGCACGCCGGGATGTCGAGGTGGTTGGTCGGCTCGTCGAGGAAGAGCAGGTTGCGCGGCTCGAGGAGCAGCTTGGCGAGCGCGAGGCGCGACCGCTCGCCGCCCGAGAACCCCGAGATCACGCGGAGCGCGTCGTCGCCGGTGATCCGGAATCGGGCGAGGTACTGCCGCGCGGCGTCGGCGTTGAGGTCGCCGCGCACGCTCCGGATCTCCTCGACCGCCGTGCGGCTGGGATCGAGCTGCCCCAGGTGCTGATCGAAATAGCCGATCTGCAGGTTGGTGCCGCGCCGCACGGCCCCCACGTCGCTCGGCTCGCCGGCGCCGGCGAGGAGCTTGAGCAGCGTCGACTTGCCCGAGCCGTTCGGTCCCACCACGCCGATGCGATCGCCGCGACGCACGAGCAGATCGAGCCCCGCGAAGAGCTCCCGGCCACCGCGCGCGGCGCCGAGGCCGGCGCACTCGAGCACGATGTCGCCCGTGCGCGCCGCGTCGGCGAAGCGCACGCGGAGCTTCGACGCCTCGGCCCAGATGTCCTCGGGACGCTCGAGCTTGTCGAGCTTCTCGAGCATCTTGCGGCGTCCCTGCGCCTGCTTGGTCTGCTGCCCCGCGATGTTGCGACGGATGAAGTCTTCGGTCTTGTCGACGAACGCCTGCTGCCGCTCCGCGAGCGCACGCTCGCGGGCGAGCTCCTCTTCGCGCTGCACGACGTACTGGCCGTAGGGAACCGAGAACGAGCGGAACGTGCGCGCGCCGAGCTCGGCGGTCCTCGTGGTGACGCGGTCGAGGAACCTGCGATCGTGCGAGACCACGAGCAGCGCGCCCTTGTAGGCCCGCAGGTACTCCTCGAGCCAGCCGATGGTCTCGATGTCGAGGTGGTTGGTCGGCTCGTCCAGCAGCAGCAGGTCGGGGTCTTTCGCCAGCACCGTGCCGAGCAGGAGCCGTCCGCGCTCGCCGCCGGAGAGGCTCTTCACGGGGCGCTCGAGATCCGTCGCGGCGAATCCGAGCTTCTGCGCGAGCATCTCGACCTTGCGCTCGAGGTCGTCGCCGTGCGCGAGGTGGTACGCGTCCTCGAGCCGCGCGAGCTTCGTGAGCGCCGCGTCGGCGTCGACGGCGTGGCCGAGGGCCTCGCGGGCCTCGACCAACGCGTGGCGGAGGCGGAGCACGTCGCCGAAGCCCGACAGGAAGGCGTCGAGGACGGTCGCGTCGGCCACGGCCGCCGAGGCGTCGAGCTCGTGCGATTGACGGTAGTAGCCCATCGACGTCTCGCGCCGTCGGACGACGCGGCCGGCGTCGGGGGCCAGCTCGCCGCCGATCAGGCGAAGGAGCGTCGACTTGCCGGCGCCGTTGGGCGCGACCAGCGCGAGGCGATCGCCGGCCTCGAGGGAGAAGCCGACGTTTTCGAAGAGCTGATCGGCGCCGTACCCGAAGCGCAGATCGTCGACCTGGATGACGAAGTTCGAAGACGGCGGCATCTTTCCGAGGGGACGCACGCCTTGCGTGCCACCCCCTCCTAGCACGCGGCGGGCTGTCGAGCCCACAAGCGCACGCTCCAAATCGGCGCAGGCATTGCTGGATGAAAATGCGGGTGCTACGTGTTCGCCAGCCGGACGTGGCGCGCGGGTCGCGCCGCTCCGAGAAACGCCTCGACGCACCGTACTCAGGAGGAACGCATGGGGCTCGGCACGACGGAAATCCTGCTCATCTGCCTCCTCGCGCTCATCCTGTTCGGTGGCGGCAAGCTCGCCGACATCGGCAAGGGGCTCGGCGAGGGCATCAAGAACTTCAAGAAGGGCATGAAGGAAGCAAACGAGGACGACGACGCGGCCGAGGCCAAGAAGTCGACTCCCGCTGCCAAGGGCGGCAAGGACGAGAAGGAAAGCCGCGCGTAGCGCTTCCCGCTCGAATCCAAAACCAGAAGGCCGCGAGCATCGCCCGCGGCCTTCGTGCTTTTTGAGGGCGGCGTCGCCCTACCAGCTCTTCGGCGTGCCCTTCTGCGTCGGCGGCACGACCTCGATCCCGAGCAGGACGCCGCCGTTGGTGAGCACGAACGCTCGGTTGCCGAACGCCGCCGCGCCGCCGGCGAAGCCGCTGCCGGACTCGATCCCGTCGATGACCTCGCCACGCTCGGGCTCGAGCAGGAAGAGGCCCGCCTTCGAGCTCGTGACCATGAGCGCGCCCGCGATCGACACTGGGTAGGAGACCGAGCCGCGCGGCGCCGGGTGGCGCCATTTCACCTCGCCCGTCTTCGGATCGAGCGCCCAGATCCCGGTCGTGCCCGAACCGGCGATGACGAGCTCGCGCGCGCCCACCTCCGCGCCCTTGCGCGCGTCGACGTGCGCGGGCTCCGACCAGTACGAGAGCCACGAGACGCCGAGCGCCTCCGGCCTCCGCCAGACCTGCCCGCCGCCCGTCGCGTCGAGCGCGACCACGCCCGTCGAGACGCTGCCGACGTAGACGTGGTCGTTGTGGACGAGCGGCGTCGTGTCGACGTCGAAGAAGTGCTGCTGATCGTCGGCGGCGGTCGTCACGCTGGCCGCGAGATCGACCGGCGGCCATTTGTCGACGCCCGTCTCGAGGTCGTACGCGACGACGAGCCCGGTGGAGAAGCCTGCGTAGACGCGGTCGCCCGAGATCGCGACGCCGGCGTGCCCTGCGATCTCCAGCCCCTGCGCCGGCTGCCGGACGCGCTTCCAGAGCGGCGCGCCGGTGTCCGCGTCGACCGCGAAGACGCTGTCGGCCGCGTTGCAGAAGACGAGGATTCCCTTGCCCTTGTTCGCGCGCGGCGCGAGCGCGGGGCGACGCTGCACCTCGGCGCCCGTGCGGTAACGCCAGCGCAGGGCGCCGTCGCTCGCACGCACCGAGTAGAGGCCGTCGTCGTCCGAGCCGAAGTAGAGGACGTCGCGCTCGTCGTCGTAGAGCGGCTCGGACTGCACGCTGCCAGCCGTCTGGAAGCGCCAGATGACGCCGCCGTCGGTGGCCCGCAGGGCGTACATGCCCTTGTCGCTCGTGCCGACGAAGACGCGCCTGTGGCGCGGGTCGATGGCCGGGACGGCGCGCTCCGTGCCCAGCTTCGCGCCGGACGCCGGATCGGCCGCCAAGGACCGGTGGAAGGCGACCTGCATCGCCCACGAGGGGCGATGGCGCCACATCGGCTCGACCGGGTTGACGACGTTCTCCTTCTTCGCGCACGCGGAGAGCAGCGGCGCGGCGACGAGCAACACGGCGAGAGCGAGGCGGCGCATGACGGCTTTCGTCACTTCCCGGGCGGGGGCGGCGTGGGGCGCGGCATCGGCGGCATGGGCCGCGGCATCGCGCCGCCGCCACCACCGCCGCCACGCGCGCCGAGCTGAGCCTTCAGCGCTTCTATGTCGATCCCCGGGGGGAGGCCCTCGAGGTTGGGCATCCCGCCGCCCGGCATCGCCGGCGCCTTGTGGACCGAGGTCGGATCGAGCCGACCGAGGAGCTTCTCGATGTTGTCGTGCAGGTAGCGCGAGCTCGGCGCGCCCGGCTGCGAGATCGCGTCTCGCGCGGCCTTGAGCTTGGTGATCGCCTCGGGGTTCTTCCCCTGCCCCGCGTCGAGGCGAGCGAGATGGTAGAGCCCGAGCGGCTTCGCGCCCTTCGTCTCCAGGTTCATCAGCTCCTCGAAGGAGCGGCGGGCGTCGTCGAGCGTCCCCTTGCCTTCGCGCGCGTAGCCGAGCCCCTCGATGCAGCGCATCCGGACGTTCGCGTCGGCGGTGGCGAGCGGGTGGTTGCGCACGTCGGTGTACGCGGCGATGGCGGAGTCCCACTCGCGGCGATCGAGGAAGACGCCTGCCTCGCCGAGGCGCGCCAGGATCCCGGGACCGGTGTCGCCGTACTTGGCCTTGGCGTCGGCGTAGGCCGCGAGCGCCGCCTTCTGCTTCTCGTCCTCGCTGCCGTAGAACTGGATGCGCTTCTGGTCGGTCGGATCTTCCTCGCCGCCCTTGATCGGCGCGAACTCCGCCATGACGCCCTTCGCGAGGAGGTCGGACGCCGCGAGCTCGCGCGAGGCGCGGTAGTAGGTCCAGCCGAACCAGCCAGCGGCGCCCAGCGCGATGACCCCCAAGGTCGCGCCGATCTGGCTGCGACGCTTGTTGGTCCAATCCATGACCTTCAGCGTCGTCGTCATCAGCGCGTCGGGCGCATCGGCGTCCGCGGCGGCAGCTTCGCTTTCGGGAGCAGGGCCTTTCTTGCTCGTAGCGCCCTTCGAAGTCGGCTTCTTCGCCGCCTCCGTCCCCTTGCCCTTCTTCGGCTCCTCCGCCAAGACATCCTCCGGCGCCGCGCCTCGGGCGCGTGCGGCCGCGCACCATAGCGGGCGTGGCGCCCCCTGCCAATGACGGCGGCGCGGAGATCGCCTGGCGCGCCGCTCAGCCCCTGCTGGGCTTCTTCGCCACGTATTCGTCGAGCACGTCGGCGAAGAAGTCCGCGATGATCCCGTCGGCGACCCGGAGGCGCCGGGAGAGCTCGCGCGCGACGTTGAGCACGATGAGCGAATACGCCTTCAGATCCCGGCGGTAGAGCGCGTCGAGCGACTCGCTCGTCAGCCGGAGGAGCTTGCTCGGCGCCACCGCGATGACCGTGGCCGAGCGCGGCTGCACGTCGAGGATGCTCATCTCGCCGAACCAGTCGCCGGGCCCGAGCAGCGCGACGCGCGCCTCCGCGCCGCGGCGGGTGCGCTTGAGCACCTCGACCTCGCCGCCGAGCACGACGAACATCTCGCGCGCTTGGTCGCCCTCTCGGAAGAGCGCTTCACCGACCTCGACCATCTGCACGGGGAGCGTCGTCGCGAGGAACTCCAGGACGTCGTCGGACAGGGCCCCGAAGAGGCCGATCTCGCGCAACGCCTCGGTCGACGGAGGGGCGGACATCCGCAGCTTCTGCGATTCGTGGCTCATCGGGGTCTCGCGATCGGTGGTCGCATGGGCCGTGCCTCGCGCGCCTCGTACATCGGGGCGGCGGACGACGGAGATCCGTACCAGAGGCGCGGGCGATCAGGGGCGCTCGCGCCGCGGAGGGGGCGCCGATAACGCTCGACGCCCCGCGGCATCCTACCATGCGGCGTGCAGCCACGCAGCCGCGGCGGGGCCCACCCCGGAGGTCACCCGTCCGAGATCGGCAGAGGCGTCAGAGATCGAGGGTCATCACGAGCCGCTTGCGGCCGGGGCCGGCGTAGTCGGGCTCCTCGTGCGACGTGAACCCGAGCGCTTGGTGGAAGCGGACGGACGCCTCGTTGCCGACGGTGGTGATGGCCTTCATGCGACGGCACCCCTCGCGCACGCAGGTCGCGCGGAAGTCCTCGTAGAGCGCCCGAGCGACGCCGCGGCGGCGGTACTCGGGGTCGATGCCGACGAGGTGGAGGTAGCCGACCGCGACACCGTCGCCCACCGGCTGCACGACGAACCCGAGCATGAAGCCGACGAAACGCCCGTCGCGCGCGGTGTCCTCCACGACGCGCGCCCATCGCCCGAACTCGTAGAAGAAGATCGGGTGCACGAGCACCGCGATCGGCCCGCCCCACCAGTGGTCGACCACCTGCACGATCATGTCGAAGTCGGCCTTGGTGATCGGGCGCGATTTCAAGTTCGGCGGGGTCTGCGCAAAGAGCGGACGATCGAGCGTGTTGTCGGCATCGGCGACGGGCTTCCGCATCGGGGCGCCGAGCGTAGGACCGCCTCGCGCCGGGTTGCCAGGAGGAGCGCGCAGGACGCCGCGAGGCGCGCCGATCCGCGGCGCGCGCAGCGCGTGCCGGCGCGATCGCGCCGCGCCATGTACGGACGAGGTCAGTGCTTGCCGAA
>CAIXWQ010001269.1 GCA_903923175.1 uncultured delta proteobacterium
CGGCACGCCGCGCAGCGCGTCGGCGGCGAGCGAGAGCGGCAGCGAGGCCGCGCTGTTGGCCGGCGCGAACCCCGCGGCGATCGGCAGCGCGAGGGCCAGCGCGACCGCGAACCGCGCGCTCGACGGCAGCCCACGCACCGACAGCGCCGGCACGAGCGACGCGGCGGGGAGCACGGTCGCGAACGCGCGCAGGTAGGGTGACGCGTCGAGCGCGAGCCTGCCGAGCGGCGGGAGCGAGTCGCCCGCGAGCGCGTCGAAGAGCGGCGAACGCACCGGCAGAGCGTAGCTAGAACGCGAGCGACGAGCGACGGCGACCCGCCGAGCGGCGAGCGAGCACGAGCTCGAGGACATCCGCGGCGACCACGAGCCCCAGGACGGCGATGACGGCGACGACCATGTCCAGCTGATTCGCAAACGTGGGCGCCGTCGGCCAAATTCGCGACGCGCTCACCGCACCCGGTCGACGTCGGCGCGAGGAGCGGGACCGCGAGCGCGAGAAGCGGGGCGAGCGCGCGGAACGACGGACGCACACGGAAGCGCATGTTCAGGATCTCCCTCCGCCTCGACGGTCGAGGTCGACGCGCCGGCCGCGAGAACCGGCAGTTTAGGGCCAGCCTGAATGCCCCGCGTACCCCTCGCATCGGATCGGTTCGTGGACGGACGAGTCGACGGCATCACGCTTCCGCTTCCCGCGCACTTCGTGGGCGGACTTGCCACGTCGTCGCCTTACCGCTGGTTGCAGGAGGGGGTGCGGTCTACCCTCGATACGGTGGATCTGCCGCCCGACGACCCCGCCCGGCGCTCGCCTGCCAGCGAGCCGAACGTCGGCGGCGCGCCGCGCCCGAGCGACCCGGGCGAGGCCACCGCGACCACCGCCTCCGTCGACGAGTCCGCCGGCCTGGTGGCGCGCGCGCGCGCCGGCGAGCGCGGCGCCTTCCGGCTCCTGTTCGATCGGCACCGCACCGACGTCGCGCGGCTCGTCTACCGGATGGTGGGCCCGCGGGCCGAGATCGACGACCTCCTGCAAGAGGTCTTCGTGCAGGTGCACCGGAGCTTGAAGGAGTTCCGTGGCGAGGCGCGCTTCTCCACCTGGCTGCACCGGGTGACCGTGAACGTGGTGCTGATGCACCGTCGCGCGGCGCGCAGCCGGCCCGTGCTCACCGAGGAGCTGCCGCCCGGCACGCTGGAGGACGCCTCGAGCGTCCACCCGGACGACGAGGCCGAGCGTCGGGCGCGCATCGGCGCCTTCTTTGCTCTGGTCGAGCAGATCGCCGAGAAGAAGCGCGTGGTCTTCGTGCTCCACGACCTCGAGGGGCTTCCGCCATCGGAGATCGCGACGATCGTGGACGCCCCGGTGCTGACGGTGCGCACGCGCCTGTTCTACGCGCGGCGCGAGCTCGAAGAGAAGATGCGCGAGCACCCTCTGCTCGCCGGCGTGATGACCGCGCAGGGTGGATTCGGCGGCGGCGAAGGCGAAGGCGGCGCGCGACAGCGCAAGCGGAGCGAACCATGAGTGGCGACGAGTTCGAACGCGACCTACCGGAGGCGATGAAGCGCGTCGTCGACGAGGCGCGCGACGGCGCGCCGCCGATCGACTGGGCGAAGCTCGAGGCGCGGCTCTTCGACGACGAAGGCGAGCTGCGCGCGGAGCTGCGCGAGCCGGCCGTGGTGGAGGCCCCGGCGACGGCGCGCCCGCCGCGCAGGTTCGCGCTCGTGGCCGCGCTCGGGCTGGCGGCGGCCGCGGCGATCGCGGGAATCTATGCGCTGCCGCGCGAGGCTCCGAAGGGAGCGGTCGCCACGCCGACCGTGACCGCGACGACGGCGCCGACGGTGGCGAACGCGGTGCCGGTGCGCCCCGCGCGCGCCGCGATGCTCTCGCTCGGCTCGGGCCACGAGGCGCGCGAGCTGCGCGTCGGTGACGTCCTCGAGGTCGCGTCGCGGGACGGCGAGTGGATCCAGTCCGCGGGGCGCCTGAAGGCGCACGCCTCGCCAGGCACCAAGCTCCGGCTCCTCGACGACGGCGAGCGCATGCGCTTCGCCCTCGAATCGGGCGAGATCACCGCCGACGTGACCCCCGTGCCTGGCGGCGAGCCCTACGCGATCGACGTCGATGGCCGCCGCGTGGCGGTGCACGGCACGCGGCTCTCGGTCCGTCGGCTGTCGGCCGCGGAGGGGGGCGCGGTCGAGGTCGCCGTGGCCGAAGGGCTCGCGGCGATCGGCGTCCC
>CAIXWQ010001270.1 GCA_903923175.1 uncultured delta proteobacterium
AACCACGCGACCGTCTGCCGAAGCGGGAGATTCGCGCCGACGTGAAGGAAGATCATCCGCAGCAGGTCGTCCGGCTTGGTGATCTGCACGTTCGGGTAGTGCGGCTTGATCGCCTTCGTCTCGAAGGCCAGCGACTCGTAGTCGCCCGGCAGCTCGCTGCGAATCGACTCCCAGTTGCGGCGGACGTCGGGCGTCATCATGGTGCCCGTCGTGCCGGAAGCCGCTACGGCCGGACCAATTTCTTGCTAACAGCGATGGGGGGCCAGGGGGGTGAGGTCTTGAACTGCGCCCGGAACTAGGATTCCGAGCGAATGGCCGGCTCGCCTACGCCCGCAGTCGGGAGTGGAGCGCCCGCTGCGGCCCCGGCTCCCGCTCCGGCCGCTCCCCCCTGCGCCCCCTTCCCCGCCCGGCGCCCCTTCGCGAGCTTCTTCTTCCGGAACGCCCGCCGGATCTCCGGCTGCTCGTCGAACGCGATCCTCGCCACGCGGTGCAGATCCTCCAGATCCTGCAGCACCTCGCCGGCGGCGCGGTACAGGCGCTCGGTCTCCCTCGGCGACGCCTGGCGCTGCACCTCCTGCTCCACGTCGCGCTTCGAAAGGAGCGCCAGCGTCTCGCGCAGCCGGTCGCTCGCGCGCTTGCCGCCGAAGTAGGGCGCGAGGTCCGCGTCGAGCTTCGTCACCGGGCCGGCGAGCTTCGTCAGGTGCGCGGCGATGCGCGGGGTCGAGCGGCCGAGCGGCACGCCGACGCGGAACGCCTCGGGCTTCACCTTCGCGGTCGACGTGCGCAGGGCGAGCGGCACCGCGTTGCGCAGGTGCTTGAGGAACCGCATCGCCACGCGCCGCGCCTCGGCCTCGCGCTCGGTCGCGGAGCGCGCCATCAGCCGCTGTTCGTGGTGCGCGCCGACCGCGGCGCTCAGCGCGTCGAGGTGCGCGCCGAGCTGCTTGGCCTGCTTGGTCGACCACCCTGCGCCGGCGAGCGCCTCGGCGTGCATGCGCGCGAGCCCGAGCGCGATCTTCGCCTCCTCGAGCAGCGCGCCTCGGGCGACGTCGCGCCCCTTGCGGAGGAGGATATCGGGGGTGGAGCTGGGCATCGCGGGCATCGTCCGTCAGTTTGGAGTCTCAAGCGTGCGCTTCGGAGCCTCGGGTCCTTGGCTTATTGCATCGCGTAGCGATCTTTGCAGCGTCAAGCAAGCTCTTACCACGCTAACGACCGACACCTCGTTGGCTCCATCCCACACATTGTGCCTTCGTGGAGCATCGTAGGTGCATCAAGCCATTATGGTAAGAGCATCGTGTAGACGCTTCGGTGTACCATGCAGGCGACACAGGTGAGGTCACGCGGCGCTCTCTCCGCGACGCCGGACCTGACCTCGTCGCCCCCGCGGCGGCAGGAGCCCCATGCGCAGCCTGTTCGACGAGTTGACGGCCAAGCTCGCGGAGGATCCGCGGCTCACCAAGCGCGGCGGTCCGCGCGTCGATCTCAGCGTGATGCTGTTCAACGCGCGCGACTCGGTGCGGGCGCTGTGGCTCGCCGCGGAGCGCTACGGGCGCACCCGCGACGAGGCGGCGCTCGGCGAGCTCGCGCGCGCGGTCGAGCAGCTGCGGCCGATCTTCGGGGAGCGGATCGGGGCGTGCGAGGGGCGTGAGAGGTGAGCCGTCGGCCGAGTGATCTCATCGGTGAGATGGCGCTCGCGGCGAGGCGCGCGTCGCGTAGGCTCGGCGCGCTTTCGCGAGCTCCGAGCGGGCTCCGGGCGAGGAGGCCGCGATGACCGAGTGGAGCTACAAGGCGAACGAGACGCTGGCGACGCTGGCGCAGACGCGCGAGCTGCTGGAGCAGGACCGCTTCATCGCGCGTTCGGCCTACACCAAGGCGTCGGCCAAGCCGCCGCTGGTCTGGAGCGTGAAGCTCGGCCACGTGATCTACGTCTATTACAAAGAGGGCGAGGCGCCGCTGCTCTCGCTGGGCGCCTGGGAGGTCACGCTGCCGAAGCCCGGGCGCGATGCCGGGTTCGTCCAGGGCTCGGGGCTCGTGCGCGTCGCGGACGCGGCCTTCGTCGCCAAGTGGTGCGGAGAGGGCCTGCCCTACACGATCGATCCGGTGCTGAAGGTGCTGACCGGCTGGTCGCTGAAGCCGCGCGAGGATCTCACGCCGCCGCCGCCGCGCTGGATCGAGGGGGGGCGGCAGACGCTGCGGAAGTACGTGCCGTAAACGCCGCGCCCCGTGCCCCTCGCGCCCCCGCGCCGCGTACCCTTCCGGGCACCATGACCACCGAGAGCCCGGGCGTGACGTTCGACTTCAACCCCCTCGCCGCCCGCTTCGATCGTTTCCTGCCGCAGATCCACCCGGTGGGGCTGGCCGTCCTCGACCGCTTGCCCGTGCCCCCGGCGGGCGCGACCGTGCTCGACGTCGCCTGCGGGACGGGCGAGCCCGGGCTCACGCTCGCGCGCCGCGCGCCGAGCGTGAACGTGATCGGCGTCGATCAGGCGGACGCGCTGCTCGGCGTGGCGCGCGCCAAGGCGGCGCAGGAGGGGCTCGCGAACGCCCGCTTCGCGGTCATGTCGATGGACGCCCTCGCGCTGCCCGACGCCAGCGCCGACGCGGCGATCTCGCGCTTCGGCCTGCTGATGTTCGGCGACGTGGAGGGCTCGGGCCGCGAGCTCGCGCGCGTGCTTCGCAGCGGCGGCGCGTTCAGCGTGGCGGTGTGGGACGACCCCGCCGAGAACACGCTCATGAGCGCGCTGCTCGCGGCGCTCCGCGATCACCTGCCGCCGGGGCATCGCTCGCCGATGGAGGGGCTGGCCGCGTGGGCCGGGGAGAGCCGGCGAACGAGCCTGCTCGAGGCGCTCGGGCTCTCGGTGCGCACCGAGCTGTTCCGCTGGGAGTACCGGTTTCAGAGCTTCGACGAGCCCTGGGAGATGGTGAGCGGCATGGGGAAGCTCACCGGCCAAGCCGATCTCGCACCCGAGGCGCAGGCGCAGGTGCGGCACGCGCTGATGGCGTCGCTCGCGGAGCACCGATTGGCCGACGGGCGGTACGTGGTGCCGCACGCGTGTCGGCTGATCTGGGGCCAGCGCGGCTGATCGACGAGCCCCCGCCCTCTCGCGCTATCCTCCTTCGCCATGCGCCTCCGCGTCCGCGCCGTCCTCGGCCTCGCCCTCGCCGCAGCGGCCGCCGCTGGCGCCGCCGCGTGCTCCTCCTCGAGCGCGCCTGCTTCGGCGTGCGCGCCCGGCCAGACCCAGGCCTGCCTCGGACCGGGCGCGTGCACCGGCGCGCAGGTGTGCGGCGCGGACGGCGCCTCGTGGAGCGCCTGCGACTGCGGCGGCGGCGCGGACGCGACCCCCGACGCGCCTGGCGACACGGGCGCCGCGAACGACGCCCTCACCGACGGTGCGCTCTCCGACGCGGCTGACATGAGCGACGCCTCCGACACGAGAGACACGAGCGACACGAGCGACACGAGCGACACGAGCACGACCTGCACCTCCCCGCAGCGCGCCTGCGGCGGCGCCTGCACCGACGTCTCGACCGACGTCCACCACTGCGGCGCGTGCGGACACGAGTGCGGCAGCGCCTTCGCGTGCGCCAATGGCGAGTGCTCGCTCACTCTCCTCCAGTCCACCGCCGACACCCCCACTTGGCTCGTCGCGACGGCGAGCGCGGTGTACTGGTCGGGCACCGGCGCGGCGCCGGTCTACGGGTACGTGCGCGCCGCGCCGACCGCCTCCGGGGGCGCGACCGGCCTCGTGGCCGGCCTGCTCCCGAATGCCGGCACGTTCGTCGTCGACGGCGCCGACGTCTACGTGTTCACGCACGGCACGACCTCGGCGGGGATCGTGCTCGGCTACCCTTCGGCGGTGCCGAAGACCATCGTCGCGGGGCTCGGCGCGGTGTCCGGGATGGCCTTCGACGCGCTGAGTCTCTACTACACGACCGGCGGAGTCGGCGGCGCGGGTGGCAGCGTCGCGAAGGCGCCGAAGGCGGGCGGCAGCGCCACGTCGCTCGCGAGCAACCGCGCCGATCCGTTCGCCCCTTCGCTGCAAGGCGGGCGGCTGTACTGGGGCGAGCGAGGCACGGCGGGAGACGCGTCGACCGACGGCGCGATCGCCAGCGTCGCGATCTCGGGGGGCGCCAGCGGTGCCGCGGTGCCGCTCGTCACCGGCCTCGCCGGCCTGCGCTTCGTGTCGATCGACGCGACGAACGCCTACTTCGCGACCGACGTCACCGGGGCCGCGAACGCCGGCGCCATCTCCTCGATCCCGCTCGCGGGCGGACCGATCACGGTGCGCGCCGCGAGCGTCGAGTCGCCGCGCTACGCCGCCGGCGACGCGACCTCGCTCTGCTGGACGAGCCCTGGCGCGGGCGGAAGCACGGGGAGCACGGGGAGCGTGACGTGCAGGGTGCATATCCACCGTTTGGGCGCCTACGCCGCCCTCGGCCGGGTCACGTTCGCGGCGTAGCCCTCGGAGAGCACGGACCAGAGGGTGTTAAAGCGTCCTGACTTGTGGGCCGCGAGCAAGGTGAGGACGGTCTGCCCG
>CAIXWQ010001271.1 GCA_903923175.1 uncultured delta proteobacterium
AGCGCCAGGCCCCTCGCGCGCGCTTGGAGCGCGAGCGGCAGCGCCTCGAGCGCGCCCCATTCCAGCGCGACGGGGTGGTGTTCCGCAACGCCACGATGCTGGCCGAGGCGCTCGGGCTCGGCCCGGCCGATCGCGAGCTGCTGGTGTTCCTGGCGGTGGCCAAGCTGGAGCGCGAGCTGAACCGGGAGGTCGCGCGGCTGCTGGTCGGCGACGTGCCGACGATCTGCGCCGACATCGCCCACGTCGCGGGGCTCTCGGTCGATGACGTGCGCGCGTCGCTCCGGAGCGGGAGCGTGCTCCGCGAGACGCGGATGAGCGACATCTCGAGCGACGATGCGAAGCTCGGGGTCGCGGTGTCGCTCTGCGGGCGCGTGTGCGACGCGCTGTGCCACGAGCACGAGGGCCCCGAGTCGCTCCTCTCGACGTTGTCACCGCGCGCGCTCACCTTCAGCGCCCGGCGCACGCTCGGCTGCAGCGTGATCGCCGCTCAGAACGGCAGCTCCTCCTCGTCGTCCGGCCTGTCGTAGAGGTCGGCGACGACGGCCCAGGAATACCGATCGAGCGCCAGGTAGATCCGGTCGGCCGCCGCCATCAGGGCGCGAGCTCGCCGTCGCGTCGGCGGCTCTTGCGGCTCGGCGGGCGTGTCGATGCCCGGGTGCACGGCGAGCAGCGCGACGACGGTGGTGCGCACGACGTCTTCGAGCACCGCGAGCGTCGCGAGCTCCGGCGCAGCGCGTAGGGTCTGTGGGCTCGGTCGGGGCTTCGGCGGAAACGCGGCGACGCGTACGAGCCATTCGTCGCCGCGTCTGGCGCTCACGCGCGCCCCCGGTCGACGCGCGCGTCGTGCACGTCCTGGGCGACGACGAGATTCTTCTTGCGCGAGGCGGCGACGATCATCGCGGCGGAGGCGATGCGATTGAGCCTCCGGGGCACTCCGTTCGAGGCGTCAAAGAGCGTGGCGAGGGCGTCCTCCTCGAAGACGGTCTGGCCGCGTGCGCCGCAGGCGTCGAGCCGCAGCCGTACGTAGTCGCGCGTCTCCTCGTGCGAGAGGGGCGCGAGGCGCGCGACGGTCGTGATGCGCTGGTCGAGGGCGTGATGGGTCGGCTCGGCGAGGCGATCGTCGAGGGAGGGGTGTCCGGCGAGGACGAGCACGAAAGGGCTCTTTCGATCGAAGTCGGCGATGGTGAGCAGCCGGACGTCTTCGAGGGTGTCGTCGGGCATGACGTGCGCTTCGTCGAGGACGAGCAGGTGCTTGCGCTCGTCTTCGAGGAGCTTCTGCGAGACGGCGAGCGCGGTCTCGGCGCGGGAGCGCTTGGGCGAGATGCCCGTCTTGCGCGCGAGTGCGTTGACAAGCCCGAAGGGGCCGACGGTGGCGTAGGCGAAGTAGTGGACGACCCAGCCGGCCTTCTGTTGCTCGTCGGCGAGCTGTCCGAGCAGCAGGCTCTTGCCGCAACCGGGCTCGGAGACGAGCGCGGACATGGCGTCGATTTCGGTGGTGTAGCGGAGGCGCTCGAGCGCCTCGTTGAAGCCGCGATGCCGATGTAGCGCCGTCCTCGGTGCGTCGCGGCCGAAGGGGTGTGCGCTGAGGCGGAAGTGGCGAATCAGCGAATCGGTCATGGTGATTCCTCGATGGGCTTGGGGGACTGCATGCGGGTGAGCACGAAGGTGCGGACGATGGCGAGGTAGACGCGGACGTGGCGTCCGGTGCCGCGCAGGCGCACGGCGTGATCGAGCGCGAGGCGGACGAGCGGCTCGGGCAGCGGGCCGAAGGTGGTCCAGAAGGCGTGGGCCTCTTCGGCCTCGCCGCCGCGCAGGCGTGCGTCGGTCAGATCGGCGACGACGGTGAGGAACCGGCTCTCGTCGAAGCCGGGATCGAGCGCTCCGAGATCGGCGTACGCGGTCGGCTTCGCCTGCTCGACGAGCCGGCGATCGAAGTCGGCGCGGAGCATCGCGAGGTAGTCGGTCTTCGGCGCCGCAGGCGTGGGAGCGGCCTTCGTCTCGGTCCCAGCGACGCGGCCGATGGGCTGCGGCGTCGCGCGCTGGGCGCGCTGGTCTCCGACGAAGACGAGGACGGAGGAGAGATCGCGCGGGTCGTAGCGGAGCTTGACCTTGCGGCCGCGGAGCGCGGCGTCGCACAGGAAGCGCTGCCCCTCGACGGAGACGCAGCCGTCCTTTCGGTGGACCTCACGATCCACGCGCACCAGGAACAGCTCGCGCGCGACGCCGGGGTCGATGGGGCGGCGCACGACGTCGGCGATCGCTTCGGCGGGCGACTTGCCGAGATCGGAGTGAATGGCATCGAGGTAGCGCAGCGTGCGAAAGGCGTCCCAGAGGCGATTGAGCTCGTGGATCGTGATGAGCTCCTCACGCGCCTCGATCTCTGCCTGGAACGCGTCGGCGAGCTGCCACCAGCGCTCGATCACGCCGCGCCCTTGGCTGTAGTACGGCCGCGAGTGCACCAGGCGCGAGCCGATCGCGGCGAGCGAATAGGCGAGCTGATCGGCGCGGTATACGGCGCCGCGATCGGTGTACGCGACGCGCGGCGCGCCCCACGTGAGCAGCGCACGCTGCATCGTGTCGCGCAGGGTCGCGAGGTCCTCACTGAGGTACCAGCGGTCGGCGACGGGATAGCGCGTGCAGTGGTCGATGAAGGCGCCGAGCTTGGCGGTCGTCGTGCGGCCGTCGGGCGCGAGCACGCGTGGGCCGTGGTGGTAGTCGCCGACCCACAGGTCGCCGAAGGCGTCGAAGCGCATCTTGATCGTGCGCTTCTCGCCGAGCACGCGAAGCTGTCTGCGAGAGGCACCACGCTCGCGCAGGTGCCGATCGAGCGTCGCTCGGTGGACGCAGCCGGCGGCGGGGATCGTCCCCTCGCGCACCAGGATGTCGAGCACGGTGCTGGTCCAGCGCGCGGGCAACTCGCGCCGGAGCGTCTCGGCGCG
>CAIXWQ010001272.1 GCA_903923175.1 uncultured delta proteobacterium
CCCCGGGCGGTCGGGCGCGCTGCTCGGCGCGGTCGGCTCGCTCGCCGCGCTCGCGACGCTGGTCGGCGCACGCCGGCGCAAAGGCGCGCGCGCGGCCTGACGACGCGCGTCGTCACGACGCACTTCCCCCTCGCCGACGCGGCCGGATCTCGCTATCGACGATCCGTGCTCCACGCCCTCCCCTCGCTCGCGCTGCTCGCCCAGCTCCTCGCGGCCCCCGCGGCCGTCACCGCGCCGGCGGGCGCCCCGGCCGCGCCCGCGCTCTTCCCGTTCGAC
This sequence comes from uncultured delta proteobacterium, assembly GCA_903923175.1. Lineage (GTDB taxonomy): Bacteria > Myxococcota_A > Polyangia > Polyangiales > JADJMO01 > CAIXWQ01. The sequence goes on from CAIXWQ010001272.1 coordinate 277, forward strand.
GTCGACACGCTCGACAACGGGCTCACGCTGGTCACCGTCCCGACCGGCCCGAGCGGCACGGTCGCGTACTTCACGCTCGTGAAGGCCGGCTCGCGCGACGAGGTGGAGCCAGGCAAGAGCGGCTACGCGCACCTGTTCGAGCACCTGATGTTCCGCGGCACCAAGGCCGTGCCGGCGGCGGCGTACGAGAAGAAGATGCAGGCGCTCGGCGCCGACGCGAACGCCTTCACCACCGACGACTTCACGCTCTACGTCCCGACGATCCCGAAGGACTCGCTCGCCGACCTGGTGCCGCTCGAGGCCGATCGCTTCATGCACCTCGACGTCGCGGAGACCCCCTACAAGGACGAGACCGGCGCGGTGCTCGGCGAGTTCAACAAGGACGTGGCGAACCCGTACTGGAAGATGGACGAGGCGATGCGCGAGCTCGCCTTCACCAAGCACACCTACGGGCACACGACCATCGGCTTCGAGAAGGACGTGCGCGCGATGCCGGCGAGCCACGCGTACTCGAAGGCGTTCTTCTCGCGCTTCTACACCCCCGACGACTGCGTGATCTTCGCGGTCGGCGACGTGAAGCGCGACGACGTGCTCGCGCGCGTGACCAAGGAGTACGCGCCGTGGAAGGGCAAGCGCGCGACCACCGCGACCACGCCCGAGCCCGAGCAGACCGAGCCGCGACTCAAGGCGCTCACGTGGACGGGCCCGACGCCGCCGCGGATGTTCGTCGCGTACAAGGTGCCGGCCGCGACGAACCTCGACGACGTGGCGGCGATGGCGGTGCTCACGACGCTGCTGCTCGGCGAGCCCAGCGCGCTGAACCAGCGGCTGGTGGTGAAGGAGCAGAAGCTGCTCTCGCTCGGGGTCGATCCCGACGACGCCATGCACAAGGATCCCGGGCTGCTCCCGATCGCCGCGACGCTCAAGCCTGGCGCGACCTCGTTCGAGGAGATCGGCGCGGCGATCCAGGCCGCGTTCGACGGCGTGGCGAAGGGGGGCGCGAGCCCGGCCGAGGTCGCCGCCGCGCGCTCGCACGTGAAGAACGCGCTGCTCCTCTCGATGCAGACGCCGGCCTCGATCGCCATCAACCTCGCGGCCTTCACCGCGCGCACCGGCGACGTGCACGCGCTCGATCGCTACGTGGCGGCGCTCGCCAGGGTGACGCCGGAGGATCTCGCGCGCGTCGCGAAGGCGTATTTCACCCCCGCGCGGCGGACCACCGTCACGCTCTCTCCGCCACCGCCGACGGAGAAGCCGGACTCGTCCACGGTGCCGGCCAAGAAGAAGTTTGGTGGCGTATGAACCGCTTCCCCAGCAGCTCGCGCATCACGCGCTTCACGCGCCTCACGCTCCTCTCGGCCAGCGCCCTCGCCAGCGCGTGCGGCGGCGGCGAGCCCGCGCCCGTCGCGCCGAAGGCCGCGCCGTCCACGAGCGTCGCGGCGTCGGCCTCGACCGCGACGCTCCCGAAGGCCGCCGCGCCGCGCGTCGCGCTGGTGACCAAGAAGAACGCCGCGTCGCGCGTGGTCGCGCTGCGCGTCGTGATCGCGGGCGGCTCGGCCGACGATCCCGCCGGCAAGGAAGGGCTCGGCAGCCTCGCGGCCGATCTGACGGTCGGCAGCGGCACGCGCGAGCTCACCTACGCCGAGCTCTCGAAGCGGCTCTACCCGTTCGCGGCGTCGATCGGCGCGCACACCGACCGTGACACCACCGTGATCGACGTGGAGGTCGCGGCCGACTCGCTGGCCGAGCTCTACCCGTTGTTTCGCGACGTCGTGCTCACGCCGCGCCTCGACGCGGAGTCGTTCTCGCGCCTGAAGTCGCGGGCGACCAGCGCGCTGGTCGACGATCTCAAGGGGAGCGACGACGAGGAGCTCGGCAAGGAGGCGCTGCAGGCGTTCCTGTACGCCGATCACCCCTACGGCCACCCTGCGCTCGGCACCGAGCGCGGGCTCGCCGCCATCACGCTCGCCGACGTGCAGGCGCAGCGCGCGCGGCTCTTCTGCCGCGAGCGCGTGACCGCGGGCGTCGCCGGCAACTACCCCGAGGGGTTCGAGGCCAAGCTCGCCGAGGATCTCGGCGCGCTCCCCGCCTGCGCAGCGGCGCGCGCGGAGCTCCCCGCGCCCAAGGCCATCAAGGGGCCGAAGGTCCTCATCGTCGACAAGCCGAGCGCCGAGTCGGTCGCGACCTCGATCGGCTTCCCGACCACGATGACGCGCGCGTCGGACGACTACCCGGCGATCTTCTTCTTCATGAGCTACCTCGGGCAGCACCGCGAGTCGTCCGGGGTGCTCTACCAGCAGCTGCGCGAGGCGCGCGGCTTCAACTACGGCGACTACGCCTACGCCGAGTACTTCGCGCAGGAGGGGTGGCAGCACCACCCGCTCACCAACATCGCGCGGCGGCAGCAGATGATGTCGCTCTGGCTGCGGCCGACCAAGCCCGAGAACGCGCCGTTCGCGCTGCGGGGCGCGCTCTACCTCTATCGACGCCAGATCGCCGAGGGGATCTCCGACGCCGAGATCGGCCGCTATCGCGGCTTCGTCTCGCGCTACTTCGCGCTCGACGCGCAGACCGACGGCCGCCAGCTCGGCTACGCGATCGACGACGCGACCTACGCCCTGAAGACGCCGTGGCTCGAGCGGATGCGCGGCGCCTGGGCGGGCCTGACGGCCGCGTCGCTGAAGGACTCGATCGGCCGCACGCTCACCGGCAACGATCTCGTGATCGTGCTGGTGACCAAGGACGGCGCGAAGCTGAAGGCGACGCTCGTCGCCGGCAAGCCGACCCCGCCGAAGTACGACGCGAAGAAGCCCGCGGAGGTGACCGCGCTCGACAAGAAGATCGAGGCGCTGCCGCTCGGGCTCACCGACGCCGACGTGACCGTCGTGCCGGTCGATTCGCTGTTCAAGTGAGCCCGCGGCCGGGCCCGGGGGGGCTCGGCGCGCTCACAGACAAGCCCCGTTCGCGCTCCCCGCGCTCGCCGCCATGCGACAGAAGTCCTTCGCGTTGTCGTGCTGGTCCGCCGCGCCCGGCGCGCGACCGATGGAGTGCCCGCTCGCGTCGCTCAGCGCGGCGGGGGCCCCTTCGACGACCGAGGTCGGCGCGGTCGCGGGCGAGCTCGGCACGCCGCCCCAGGCCACCACGTCGAGGAGCTGGGGCACGCCGCTGCCGTCGTTCCGGACGAGCTGCACCGCGCCGAGATCGCCGGCGAGGCCCCAGGTCGTGATCGAGTACGTCTGATCGACGTGCTGCGGGCAGAAGCCGCTCGCGGTCACGCAGAACGCCCCGACCACCCAACGGCCGGCCGCGGGCATCGTCGCCCCCGCCGCGCCGACCGCGACCTCGTAGGCGACCTTGCCGGTCGCGTCGATGAGCCGGAGCGACAGCGTGTCGAGCGGCGTCCCCGCGACGCCCGTGAGCTCGACGAACTCGGACTTGTCGCCGTTGAGGAAGCGATCGGCGTACAGCTCTTCGATGCGCGCGAGGGGCGCTCCGGCGTCGCCTCCGACCTCGGGCATGGCCTCGGCCGCAGCGTCGACGGCGCCGTCGACCGCAGCCTCGGCGGCGGCTTCGCCCGGGGCATCGGCGGCGGCGCCCGTATCGGCAGCGACTTCGGCGGCGGCATCGGCACTGGCGTCGGCAGCGACCTCGGCACGCGCATCGGCTCCGGTCTCCGCGCCGGCACCGCCCGCGATCCGGGCGTCGGCGACGGTGTCGGTGGCGCAGCCCACGAGCGCGCCGGGGAGCGAGAGCGCGAGCAGGATCGAGCGGAGCGGGCCGAGGCGCATGCGGGGGATCTGCCTGCTCGGCGGGCGACGAGCAACACGCGACGGCGCCCGAGAACCACGCGGCGGTATGCGCGCGCCGAACGCCTGCGCGCGACGCGTCTGCGCGGCCTGGGTCACGCGGCGCGGGTGTATCCTCGCGCGCCAAAGAAGGGCCGAACGATGGACACCCCGAACAAGCAGACGCTGATCCTCTCCGCGCGCGACGTCCGCTCGATCCTCTCGATGAAGGACGCCGTCGGCGCCGTCGAGCTCGCGTTCGCCGAGCACGCGCGCGGCGCCGCCATGATGCCGCCGAAGGTCTACCTCTCGCTCGACGCGTACGCGGGCGATTTCCGCGCGATGCCCTCGTACATCGGCGCGAGCGCGGACGCGGCGCACCCGGCGGCGGCCGGCGTGAAGTGGGTCAACAGCCACCCCGAGAACCCGGCGCGCTTCGGGCTGCCGTGCGTGATGGGGGTCTACGTCCTGAGCGATCCGGCGACCGCGCTGCCGCTGGCGATCCTCGACGCGACGGTGCTCACCGCCGCGCGCACCGGCGCCGCGGCCGCCGTCGCCTCGCGCTGGCTCGCGAAGCCGGCGCCGAAGTCGATCGGCTTCGTCGGCGCGGGGGTGCAGGCGCGGTGGATGCTCGACGCGCACCGCGTGATCTACGGCGACGCGCTCGAGATCGTCGCCGCCGACGTGCGGCCCGAGGCGACCCAGGCCTTCGTGAGCGAGCACTGCGGCGGGCGTGGCAGGATTGGCAGCATCGAGGAGGCCGCCGGCTGCGACCTCGTGTGCACCTCGACGCCCGGGCGCACGCCCGTGGTGCAGCGCGCGTGGATCAAGCCCGGCGCGCACCTCAACGCCATGGGCGCCGACGGCCCGGGGAAGCAGGAGCTCGACCCCGCGATCCTCGACGCGGCGGTGGTCGTGATCGACGAGCACCACCAGGCCACTCACTCGGGCGAGATCAACGTCCCGATCGCGGAGGGGCGCTACCGCGAGGAGCAGCTCTTCGGCACGCTCGGCGAGGTCGTGACGGGCAAGCGGAAGGTCGAGCGGCGCGCCGACACGATCACGCTCTTCGACTCGACCGGGCTCGCGCTGCAGGACGTGGCGCTCGCGCGGGTGCTCTACGCGGCGGCCAAGGCGCGCGGCGTGGGGACGGCGATCGAGCTGGTGGGGTAGTCAGAGCAGGAACGGCACGATCGCGCGCCGCTCGCGCGGGTACTCGGCGAACTGCGCGCGGTACCAGCGGCGGTGCGCGATCGCGCGCGGCACGAGGTTCGCGGCCGTGTACAGCGCGAACGCGGCGCCCGCGAGCGACCAGGCGGCGAGCGCGAAGCCGATCCACTCCACGAGCTCGCCGAAGTAGTTCGGCGAGGCGACGAGATCGAAGAGGCCGCCGCGCGGGATGGCGTACCCCCCCTCGCGCCGCAGGCGGAGCAGGGCGCCGTCGGCGCGGACGTTGATCGCGGCGCCGAGCCCGAAGAGCGCCGCGCCGAGGACGAAGCGCGGATCGGCGAGCCAGGCCGCGGGGTAGGTGCCGAGGTCGCTGATCCAGCGCGCGTTCATGTACGCATTCGCGCAGTTGAAGCTCGCCCCCATGGCCGCGATCGCGAGCGGCATGCGCCGCGAGGTCGCCGGCAGCCGGAACGGGAAGACGAACGTGCGGTGCACGTAGTGCGCTTCCCAGAGCGCGCAGAGGGCGAGCGGCGCGAGCTCGGCGCGGTGGCGACCGAGCGCGAAGATCGCCGCGAAGCCGAGCGCGCTGGGCGACTCCATGAGGATCCAGCCGGCGCGCGCGCCGATCGTCGGCCCCCAGCCCGGGCGCGCGTGGCGGCCGTAGGGGGCCACGATGAAGAGCAGCGACACGAACGTCAGCACGGCCGCGCCGACGATCGCGCACACCACGCCGCGCTGGAGGGCTGCCTCGCTCACGCCGCGGGCCCCGCGCTCGTCGCGTTCACGCCGCGCGCCGCGGCCGCGCCGCTCGTCGCGTTCACGCGCGCCGCGAAGGCCTCCGGGTCGGCGAACCAGGCGTAGGCGTCGCGCAGCGTCTCCTCGAGCGGGCGGGCGCGGTACCCGAGCTCACGCTCGGCCTTCGCGCCGGAGATGCGCGCGGTGTGCGCGAGCGTGGACAACGACTCGCCGGTGTAGAGCGGCTCCTGCTTGGCGAGCCACCCCCAGATCGCGGCGAACGGCACCCCGACGCGCGCGAGCCCGATCGGCACCACGAGCTTCGGCGGCGGGACGGCGGTGACCGCCGCGGCGGCGCGCCCGAGGTCGGCGACGGCGATCCATTTGCCGGGCGCGAGGTAGCTCTCGCCGGTGCGCCCGCGCTCGGCGGCGGCGAGCAGCGCGAAGACCACGTCGCGCACGTCGACGAAATCGAAGCCCCCGGCCACGAGCGAGGGGAGCGTGCGGTCTCGCAGCCCGAGCAGCGTGCGCCCCATGCGCGACGGCTCGAAATCGAAGGGGCCGATCACGCCGGTGGGGTGGACCACCACGGCGTCGAGCCCGCGCGCGACGACCTCGCGCACCCCGCGCTCGCCGGCGGCCTTCGAGCGATCGTAGGCCGCGAGGTGCGGCGCCTCGGAGCGGGCGCTCGTCTCGTCGACGACGCCGCCGCGCGTGAGGTCGAAGGCGTGCACGCTCGAGGTGTGGACGAACCGCCGCACGCCCGCGCGCAGGGCGGCCTCGGCGGCGTTCTTGGCGCCGCCGACGTTGATCGCGGGGACGAGCCCGCCGCGATCGCCCTGGATCGAGATGAGCGCGGCGAGGTGGAACACGAGCTCCGCGCCGGCGAACGCGCGATCGAGCGAGGCCGGATCGAGCACGTCGCCGGGGACGCGCTCGACGTCGAGCCCGGCGAGCGAGCGATCGCCGCGGTGGATGAGCGCGCGGACCTCGTCACCGCGCGCGACGAGCGCACGCACGAGGTTCGCGCCGACGTGCCCGGTCGCGCCGGTGACGGTGATTCTCACGCGCGGAAGATCGACGAAGCGCGCGACGGGGGCAAGCGCGCGGCGAGCTGGCGGCCGCGCTGGCCGCCGCGCTCGCCGACGCGACGGTCACGAGGGGTCGGGCTTCGGCGTCTTGTCGGTGCTCTTCGGCAGCGCGGGGGGCGCGACGAGCGCGGGCGCGGGCGTCGCAGTGAGCGCCTCGAGGAAGGTCACGATGCGCTTCACCTCGTCGTCCGCGAGCTCCTTGCCGAGCTGGTGGCGCGCCATCAGGCGGACGGCGTCGGCGAGCGCCACGGTCGCGCCGTCGTGGAAGTACGGGCCGGTCTTGGCGATGTTGCGCAGGCTCGGCACCTTGAACGTCAGCTTGTCGGCGTCCTGCTTGGTGACCGCGAAGCGCCCCTCGTCCTTCGCGTTGGGCCACGGCTTCACGAGGCCGATCTTCTGGTACATCGCGCCGCCGAAGGTCGGCCCCGCGTGACACGCCGGGCACCCGGTCTGCGAGAAGGTCGCGAGCCCCTCGAGCTCGGCGGCGGTGAGCGCCGCCTTGTCGCCGGCGAGGTACTTGTCGAAACGCCCCGGCGTGACGAGCAGCCGCTCGTAGGCGCCGATCGCGACCCCGACGTTCTTGAGCGAGATCGGCTCCTTCGCCTCGGGGAACGCCTTCTTGAAGGCGGCCACGTACTCGGGCATCGACGTCAGCGTGGCGACGACGCGCGGCTCGTCCGACGCCATCTCGATCGGGTTCGCGATCGGGCCGGTCGCCTGCTCCTCGACGTCGGCGGCGCGCCCGTCCCAGAACTGCCGGAAGTGCAGCGAGGCGTTGAACACGGTCGGCGCGTTGCGCCCGCCGTGCTGCTTCTTGTGCCCCTCGCTCGTCGCCTGACCGTCGACGCCGAAGCCGTCGAGCTTGTGGCAGGAGTTGCAGGAGACGTCGTGGTTCTTCGACAGCCGCGCCTCGAAATAGAGCATGCGCCCGAGCGAGGCCTTGTCGTCGAGCGCGCCGGAGGGCGCGGGGAGCGCCGCGAAGGCCGCGAGCATCGAGGGCGCGAACGCGGCCGCCTGCGGGGCGCTCGGGCTCGCGGCGCTGGGCGCATTCGCTGCGCTGGCGGACGTAGAGGTTGCGGTGGCCGGGCTCGATTCGCTCGGCTTGCTGCAGGCCGTCGGCGCGCACGCGGCCGCGATGAGCGTGAAGGACAGGAGATGGGAGCGCATGCGAGCGGGCCCAGGCAAGCGACGCGCCGCGGCGGCGCCGCGCGGACCTCAGCCTTCCGGCGCCCCGAGGAGCAGCCGGTTCTTCGGGGTGATCTCGGCGGGGATGGTCTGCGTGTGCACGACGTAGCCCGAGGCCCGCAGCCGCGCCGCGCGCGTCGCGTCGATGGCGAGCGCCTCGTCCATCCACCCCGCGAGGCCGCCGGCGTCGCAGGTGGCCGCGTCATGACAGCAAGGCAGCACCACGACCCGCGCGCGCGCCGCGACCGCGCGCGCGAGCACGCGGTCGGTGAGCGCGCCGCACGCGTGCGCCGACACCACGAGATCGCCCGCCTCGATCGGCACCGCGTCGAGCGCGCTCTCCACGAGCTCGACGCGCCCCGCGAGGCGCGGCCACGCGCGCGCGAGGCCGTCGGCGAGCGTGCGCGCGCTCGCGGGGATGCGCACGTCGACCGCGATCGCCGAGGGGGAGCGATCGTCGAGCAGCACGAGCAGCTGCGCGACCAGCGCGTGCCCGCAGGCGAGATCGATCACGCGGCCGCCGCGGAACCGTCGCCGCGCGCGACGCGCGACCTCCCACGACTCGTAGAGCTCCTTGCGCGGCAGGCACTGCGCCTCGCACACCACGCGCGCCACGCGATCGAAGAGCGTGTCGCCCTGGAAGCGCTAGAGCTGGCGCAGCCCGAGCTTCACGCGGCTGCCGGGGTCGAAGGCCACCTCGGGGATGTGCGACGGCGCGCGCGGCGCGGGAAGCGGCGCGGGGACGAACGCGGATCGCGGGCCTTTCGGGGTGCCGACCACGCCAGGGGAATCGAGGCGCTACGCTCGCGGTTGGAGGTTCATGGTGCGCGCGCTGGCAGCGGCGGCGGCAGCGGCGCTCGCGTGCGCGGGGCTCTGCGCGCGCGCGTGGGCCGGAGACGCGAGCGCCGAACGAACCGACCACGCCGTCTCGCGCGTGCACGTCGTGCTGATCGACGGCAGCGAGCTGCAGGGCGAGCTGGTCGAGCGCGTGCCCGGTGATCACCTGACGCTGCAGCTCGCGACCGGCGAGATCCGGCGGCTCCCGTGGGCCTCGATCGCCTCGAGCCGCGAGGTCGGCGGCGCCACGGAGACCTTGCCGCCACTCGTGACGCCGGAGAGCACGCCGCTCACGCCGCTCACGTCGAGCCCGCCGCTCGGCGCGCCACGCGCCGGGACCGACGTGATCCGCGGCTGGCCCCGCCCCGATCGACGCCCGCCGACCTTCTCGGGCGAGCACTACGTCCTCGGCGTCGGCGGCGGCGTCGGCTCGCCCACCGGCTACGTCGGCGCGCTCGCGGGGTACGAGCCCGCGCCCTGGTGCGAGCTCCAGCTCGGCGCGGGGCTCGGCGGCAGGTTCGGCTACGCGGTCGCGGCCACCGGGCGTCTGCAGGCCGTCGCGTTCGGCGCGATGCGCTTCGGCCTCGGCGTGGGGCTCTCGACCAACTACGCGCCGAGCCCGAGCCTCGCGGGCGCGCCGAAGCAGACGCAGTTCCTCAACCTCGACTTCAACCAGGACTACGCGCTCGGCCGCAGCGCGTTCCTGCGTCTCACGAGCGGCGTCGCCTTCCTGCTGAACCCGGGCGGCTTCGAGGGGCTCTGCCCGAAGGACGCGACCTCGGGGCTGAGCTCCTGCGCGTTCGTCGCGCCGTTCCCCGCGGACGCGCGCGCCGCCGCCTCCGCGGCCGATCACGGACGCACGGTGGTCATGCCCTACTTCGGCCTCGAGCTGCTCTGGATGTCGTCATGAGCGGCGGGCTTCGCCTGGCGTGCTCCGCCCTCGCGCTGGCCTGCGCCGCGCTCTCGGCCGCGTGCAGCTCGAGCGCGACCGGCCGCTTCGAGGCGAGCGGGCCGCGGCTCGGTCGCTGGACGATGGCGCCCGATCGCTGCCTGTCGGGCCTGCACCGAGGCTACGTCGGCGCCGACCTGTTCCGCGCCGACGAGCGCGAGGACACCGAGCTGGTGGTGGTGCAGCGCCTCGAGGGGCCGATGGTGCTCGCACGCATCCCCGGGACCGACGAGATGGTGGTGTTCCGCGCCGACGAGTGCGCGACGCTCCAGGTCGACGTGCACGGCAACGGCGTGAAGGTGAACGGCGTGCCGGCGGTGAGCGGCACCGTGTCGATCGAGTGCGACAAGCCCGGTTTCGGCAGCGTGCGCGGCGCGGCGACGTTCACCTGCTACTGAGCGCCGACCTTCACCACGCCGATCGCCCGCCCGAGCTTCGCCCAGGCGGCCGCGAGCTTCATCTCCCCGACGACCTCTTCCATGCGCGTGTCGCGCACCAGCCGCGCCGCCTCCAGGACCGAGACGAGCGGCGTCTGGCCGGCGCCGTAGCTCGAGATGGTGAGCGTGAGCGCCTGCTTGGCGAGCGGGAGGATCTTCTCGCGCGTGGTCGCGAGCCGCGTGCGCGCGGCGAGGACCTGCTCGCGCGCGGCCGCGACCTCGCCTTCGATCATCTTGCTCATCGCCGTCACGTCGGCGTCCGCCATCGACGACATCGACTTCGCCTCGGCGACCCCCGCCGAGAGCCGCTCGCGGCCGAGCGGGAGGCTCACGCCGATCATCAGCATCACGCCGGGGCCGTCGGCCATCGTCTGCGCGTAGCCGCCGCGCACGAACGCCATCGGCTTGTACATCGACTCCATCACGGCCACGTCGGCGCTGGCCTTGTCGCACCGGGCGCGCATCGCCGCGAGCTCCGGTCGCCGCTCCAGCGCCCCCTTCACGAGCACCGCCACGGCCGGCGGCTCGGCCTCGGGGAGCGCGAGCTCCGGCGCCGGCAGCGCGCCGTCGATCGCGCGCCCCAGGCTCGCGTTGAGCATCGCGCGCGCGCCGGCGAGCTCGCCGTCGATCGCCGCGCGCTCCCCCTCGAGCCGCGCGACGTCGGTCTGCGCGCGCACCCCGTCGACCGCCGCGGCGTCGGAGGCGGTGAGGCGCACCTTGGCAACGGCGAAGATCTGCTTCGCCAACGCGAGCTGCTCGTCGACCACCCCGCCCATCCGCTGCAGCTCGATCCACATCAGGTACGCGCCGAGCGCCTGGTACTCGACCTCGAGCTCCACGCGCTTGGTGTCCGCGGTCGCCGCGCGCGCGTCGGCCTCGGCCGCGCGCCCCTTGGCGCCGAGCGTGCCGCCGAGGGGGAAATCCTGCTGCACGAGCACGCTCCAGCTCACGCCCATGAGCTTGAACGGGAGGTGATCGATCGAGCCCATCACCATCGGATCGGGGAGCGCCGAGACGACCTTGGGGGTCTGCGCCGCGGCGTCTGCCTTCGCCCTGGCCGCGACGATCTCGGCGCGGTGCGTGCGCGCGAAGGCGAGCACGTCGTCGGGCTTGAGCGGAGCGGGGAGCGCGACCTCGTCGCCCGGCGCGCCGCGCGCGCGCTCCTCCAGGGAGCCCGCGAGCGGAAGGGCGAGGAGGAGCGAGAACGCGGCGGCGATTCGGGTGCGCATGGGAGGGTCCTTCTTCTGCCGGCGTTACTGAATGACGACCTTGCTCTTGTACATTCCCATCCCGCACTGGAAGCCGAGCGTGCGGGCCTCGCCGGTGGGGATGTCGATGGCGACCTCCTGGTTGAGCGGGAGGTCCTTCTTCACCTTGAGCTCGGGGAAATCGACCGCGGTCGCGCAGGTCTTGTCGCTCGTGCGCTTGAACACCAGCGTCGCAGCCTCGCCCTTGGCGAGCTTGATCTCGCTCGGCGCGAAGCCGTCTTCGCCGGCGACGACGGCGACCTTCTTCTGGCCCGCGGGCGCCGCGGAGGCACCGGACGCACCGGACGCACCGGACGAAGGGGCGCCCTGCGTGGTCGAGGCGGCCTCGGATTTGTTGCAGCCGACGGCGAACAGGGCGCCGAGCGTGGCGACCGTGGCGACCGTGGCGAGCATGCGACGGGACATGGCAGTTCTCTCCATTTGGGGGTCTCGAGCAATCACGGCGAGGGCCAGACGAGCCGCAGCGCGGAGCGACGGGCCAGCGAGTAGGCAACGCACGACGAGAGCGCGATGCCGAGGAACGAGAGCGTGGCGAGCTTGAACGTGGCGGGGGTCATCACGACGTAGATCCGCGCGACGAGCACCGCCGCGAGGACGCCCCACGCGATCGCGACGACGGTCGCGAGGCCGCGCAGGTCGCGCAGCTTCGTCGTGCTCGATCGCAGCCCTTCGAGGCGCTCCCAGAGCAGCTGCTCGTAGCGCCAGTAGGTGTAGATCACCGGGATGATCTCGAGCGTGAGGAACGCGGAGGTGAGCAGCCCGCCGATCATCGGCACGGCCACGCGCTTCATCACGTCGGCGCCGGAGCCGGTGGCCCACAGCAGCGGGATGAGACCGAAGAGCATCGTGCCGACCGTCATGAGCTTGGGCCGCACGCGCTGCACGGTCCCCTCCATGTGCGCCCAGACGATGTCGTTCAGGTCGCGGATCATGCCGGCGGCCTTTCGCCGCTCGAAGGCGTGATCGATGTAGACGATCATCACGACGCCCGTCTGCGCCGCGAGCCCCACCAGCGCGATCACGCCGACCCACACCGCCGTCGAGACGCGGTAGTCGAGCGCCCAGAGGAGCCACACGCTGCCCACCAGCGCGAAGGGGATCGAGAGCAGGACGATCAGCACCTCGAGGAAGTTGCGGAACTGCAGCCAGAGCAGCAGCACGATGATGCCGAGCGTCACCGGCACGACGATCTTCATCCGCGCCGACATCTGCTCGAGCAGCTCGTACTGCCCCGTCCACTGCACGAACGTGCCGGAGGGGAGCCTCAGCGCGCCGCTCGCCGTCGCCCGCGCGACCGCGGCCTTGGCGTCGTCGACGTAGCCGCCGATGTCGCGCTGCGCCGGATCGACGTCGACGTACACGTAGCCGGTGAGCAGGCCCCCCTCGTCTCGGACCATCGGCGGCCCGCCGACGATCTCGATCTTGGCGAGCTGCCCGAGCGTGACCCAGCGGAGCTTCGCGCCGGCGCCCGACGGGCCGACCGACACGTCCGGCGACGCGTTGCCCATCCCCGGCAGCGGCGGCGGCGTCGGGAAATCGGCCGCGCGCGCCTCACCCGCCGGCGCGCCGGGGAACCCTTGCGCCGGGGAGCCGCCGCCCATCGGGCTCATCTGCGCGAGCCGCAGATCCGACGCAGGGGCCTCGAGCGCGCCCTGCTTGCCCTCCATGCCGCCACCGCTGCCACTACTGCCACTACTGCCATTGCCGCCGCCGGCCGCTCCCACGCCGCCCACCGGCACCGGCAGCCTGCGCAGCTTCTCGACGTCGTCGCGGACGTCCTGCGGGTAGCGCACGTTGATCGAGAAGCGGTTGCGCCCCTCGAGCGTGACCGAGGTGGTCGCGCCGCCGATCGCCGCCTCGATGGTGCGCTCCACCTGCCCCACGCTCACCCCCCAGCGCGCGAGCGCGTCGCGATCGGGCACGACGTCGACGTAGAGCCCGCCGAGCGAGCGCTCGTACACGACGCTGCGCGTGCCGCGGATCGGCGCGAGCACCCCTTCGAGCTCGATGCCGACCTTCTCGATCTCCTCGAGGCTCTTCCCCTGGATCTTCACGCCGACCGGCGTGCGTACGCCGGTCGAGAGCATGTCGATGCGCGTCTTGATCGGCATCGTGTAGGCGTTGGTCCACCCCGGGAACTGCATCGCGCGGTTCATCTGCGAGGTGAGCTCCTCCCAGGAGATGGGCCGCTCGTCGGGCCACACGCGCCGCAGCGTGGAGGCGAGGAACCCGGGCGCGCGCGCGCTCCACCAGCGCTCCTCGTGCACGCGCCGCCACTGCGGTCGCGGGCGCAAGCGCACGGTGGTCTCGACCATCGTGAGCGGCGCCGGATCGGTCGGCGTCTCGGCGCGGCCGACCTTGCCGAACACCGAGGCGACCTCGGGGAAGCTCTTGAGCACGCGGTCTTGCGCCTGCAGCTGCCGCTTCGCCTCCTCGATGGAGACGTTCGGCATCGTGATCGGCATGTAGAGCAGGTCGCCCTCGTCGAGCGGCGGCATGAACTCGTGACCGAGCTTCAGGTAGAGCGGCACCGCGCTCGCGAGCGCGAAGAGCCCGATGGCGATGGTCGACTTCGGCTTGCGCAGCGCGACGAACACGAACGGCTGGTAGACCGCGATGATCGCCCGCGAGATCGGGTGCTTCGACTCCGGGCGGATCTTGCCGCGGATCAGCAGATCGCGCAGCGCGGGCGCGAAGGTGATCGAGAGCACCGCGCTGATCAGCATCACGAACGTCTTGGTGTACGCGAGCGGCTTGAAGAGGCGCCCGGCCTGGCCGTTGAGCGTGAAGACCGGCAGGAACGCGACCGCGATGATCAGCAGCGAGAAGAAGATCGCCGGCGTGACCTCCTTGGCGGCCTCGGCGAGCTTCTTTCGGCGCTCCTCGTCGGTGCCGGCGAACCCCTCGAGCTTCTTGTGCGACGCCTCGATCATCACGATCTCGGCGTCGACGGTGGCGCCGATGGCGATCGCGATGCCGCCGAGGCTCATGATCGTCGACGGCAGATCGAGCAGGTACATCGGGATGAACGACAGCGCGACCGCGATGGGCAGGCTCAAGATCGGCAGCAGCGAGCTGCGGATGTGCAGCAGGAAGATCACGATCACGATCGCGACGACGACGATCTCCTCGATGAGCGCGTGCTTCAGCGTGTCGACGGAGCGGTCGATGAGCCCCGAGCGGTCGTAGGCGATCTCGATCTCGACCCCCTCGGGGAACGACGGCCGCAGCTCGCCGAGCTTGGTCTTCACGCGCTGGATGACGTCGAGCGCGTTCTCGCCGAAACGCATCACCACGATGCCGCCGACCGCCTCGCCTTCGCCGTTCCACTCGAGCACCCCGCGGCGGATGTCGGGGCCGAACGTCACGGTGCCGACGTCGCCGATGCGCACCGGCGTGCCGCCCGGGCCCGCGCTGCGCAGCACGATCTTCTCGACGTCGCCGAGCGACTGCACGAAGCCGCGCCCGCGCACGTAGTACTCGCGCCCGCTCATCTCGAGCACGCGGCCGCCGACGTCGTCGTTGCCGTCCTTGATGGCCGCCGAGACCTCCGAGAGCGTGAGATCGAGCGCCGCGAGCTTCTTCGGATCGACGGTGACCTGGTACTGCTTCTGGTAGCCGCCGACGCTCGCGACCTCGGCGACGCCCGGCACCGCGCCGAGCGCGTAGCGCAGCGTGAAGTCCTGGAACGTGCGCAGGTCGTCGAGCCCGTGCTTCCCCGACTTGTCGACCAGCGTGTACTGGAACGCCCAGCCGACGCCGCTCGCATCGGGGCCGAGCACCGGGTTCGCGCCCGGCGGCAGGCGCGTGCGCAGCCCGCCGAGCAGCTCGTTCACGCGGCTGCGCGCCCAGTACGGGTCGGTCCCCTCCTCGAAGACGACGTAGATGAACGACATCCCGAACATCGACTGCCCGCGCACGTCCTTGACCTTGGGCGCGGACACGAGGCCCGAGACGAGCGGGTAGGTGACCTGATCCTCCACGAGCGTGGGGCTGCGCCCCATCCACTCGGTGAAGACGATCACCTGCGGATCGGAGAGGTCGGGGATGGCGTCGAGCTTCACGCGCCGGATCGACCAGATGGCCGCGAGCGTCGCGAAGCCGACGGCGAGCAGCACGATGAGCCGGTTCTTGGCGCACGCCTCGACGATGCGGGTGATCACTTCGCGCCCCCGCCGGCGGCAGGGAGCGCGCGGGGCGCTTCGATGGCGGCGCGCAGGCGGCTCTCGCTGTCGAGCAGGAAGTTGCCGGTGGTGACCACGACGTCGCCGTCGACGAGCCCCTCGAGCACCTGCACCGCGCCGTCTTCACGACGCCCGACGCGCACGCGCCGCGGCTCGAACTGCCCCTCCGCGCCAGGCTTCTTCAAGAAGACGTACTGGAGCGCGCCGGTGTCGACGAGCGCCTCGACGGGGACGAGCAGCGCCTCGGTGGTCGCCGTCGCGAGCGAGACGCTGCCGGACATGCCGGGCTTGAGCGCGAGCTCGGGGTTCACGAACTCGAAGCGCACGCGCGCGGTGCGCGTGGTCGGATCCACGCTCGGGTACACGAAGCCGATGGTGCCGCTGAAGGCCTTGCCCTCGAGCGAGGGGAGCGAGAACGTCGCCGCGTCGCCGAGCTTCACGCGCGGAAGCTCCCCCTCGGGGACGTCGGCGACGACCCAGACCTTGCTCAGATCGGCCACGGTGAAGAGCTCGGTCCCGGGCTGCACGTACTGCCCGACCATCGCGCTCTTCTGCACGACGTAGCCCGTGCCGGGCGCGTAGATGCCGACGGTGTGGCGCGGCTTGCCGTCCTTCTCCACCGCCGCGATCTCGCCGGCCGGCACGCCGAGGATCTCGAGGCGCTTGCGCGCCTCGTCGCCGAGTGAGCCGAGCGAGCCGAGCGGGGACATCCCGCTCAGGCCGCCATCTCCGGCGCCCACGTCCGTCGCAGCGAGCGCCGCGCCGAGCCCCTTCGCCGTCAACAGCTCCCGCTCGGCGGCGACGACCTGCGGGCTGTAGGCCGACGCGAGGAGTTGCCCGCGCGCGATCTTCTGCCCGGTCTGCGACACCGCGAGCGTCTCGATCCACCCCGCGAAGCGCGCGGTCACCTTCGAGAGCCCGTCCTCCGGCGCGACGACCCAGCCGACCGTGCGCAGCTCGCCGCCGAGCCGGAGCTTCTTCACGGTCGCCGTCTTCACCCCCATGAGCTGCACGCGCTCGAACGACAGATCCACCGGGCCGAGGCCCGGGACCTTCGGATCGAGCGGCGCCGTCGCGCTGCTCCCCGCCGCCTTCGCGCTCTGCTCGGCCCGCGCGCGCCGCGCGATCTCCACCGCCTCTGGGACCTCCGCGCGCGGCACCATCTTCATGCCGCAGATCGGGCAGCGGCCGTTGGCGTCGAGCGAGGTCTCCTCCGGGTGCATCGGCGAGACGTACGGATCGGTCGGCTCGTGGCGGTGGCCGTCGTGCGACTTCTTCGCCGGCAGCGCGACGCCGCCGCTCGCTGCGCCCGGAGCGCCCGCGGGGCTCGCGCCGGTGTCGCGCAGCACCAGATCCATCCCGCAGATCGGGCACTCGCCGGCGTGGTCCGACGTGACCGAGGGGTGCATCGGGCAATAGAAGACGGCCGCCTGCGCCGCCTCGGTCTTGCCCAGGTGCACGCCGAAGAACGAGCCGATCGAGGCCGCCGCGGCGATCGCCATCGCCAGCACGAGCAGCCATCGCACGATCGCCATCGCGGTCACGCCGCGCGGCGCGTGCTCTTCGCCCTCGGGCATCTCCGAGGTCACGAGCTCGGGCGGATCGCTGGGCGCTTTGGACGCGGCCTCGGCGCGCTCGGCGTCAGAGGGGCGCGAGGGGCGCGGGGTCTCAACGGATTCGGACATGGGGCTCGCCCACTTTCGGGGGCGACGCCGACGCTCGTTCCCTATCCGTCCTCCCTCGCGAGCACGCGCTCGGGCACGTGCTCGTGCCCGTGTCCGGGCTCGTGTCCGGGCTCGGGCTCGCGCTCGGGCTCGGACACCGCAGCGATGGGAGGAGGACTCAGCGGAGCGTTCGCGGCGTCTCGAAACGTCTGGTTCTCAGGGTGATCCGCGCGCCCGCCGGAGGGCGGCGCACGCGGCGATTGCGAGGACACGCGACGAACTTCGACGGGTGGGCGCGCGCAGGGCGCACCTATCCCGTCGAGCGCGTGCTCACGCCCTGGGCGGACGATCGAGATCGAGCTCGGCGGCACGGCCGAGCAGCGGAGACGCGCAGGGCTCGTCGATCAGGCCGACGCACGCGGCGGCGCCCACGACCTCGGCCATCGCGATCGGCGTGGCCGCGGCGGGCGCGACGGCCGTCGAGCAGCACGAGCCGGGGAGCCCGTCCTTGGCGCCGCGGGTGCAGCAGCGGCAGAGCGCGTCGATCGTCGGCTCGCTGGCGATCTCGTGCTCGCACGCGCACTTCACGGGGCTCACGAGCAGGGTCGCCGCAGCGGCCTGCGCGATGCCGGTGCCGCCGAGCAGCGTCACGATCGCGAGCGCGGCCACGACGATCCGCGCGGCACGGCGCAGCCACCGCTGGAGGCGGGTGGGCTGCCGGAAGCCGCGCGCTCGTCGAAGCACACCGCAAAGGTACTACCGCCGACGCGCCCCGCAAGGCGCGGGGGTATGGCGGGATCCGGATCGAGGTCAGCGGGCCGTGACTGCCGAGGACGGGCGCGAGCACCGCGGGCGTCGCCGAGCCGGAGTCGCCGCCCTTCGCGACGAAGCCGAGCGACGCGCGACGACGCGCTCCCCGAGGTCGAGCGACGCGCCGCGACGAGAAGCTCCGTCCGTCGGCCGTTGGCCTCCCGGCGGCCCGGTCTTCTATGCTTCGGCCCTCATGCTCCAAGTCGCGGCTGACGATCCCGAGCTCCGCGGCCTGGTCGGAGCGCGCCTCGCGTCGGGCTTCGTGCTCTACGTCCTCGATCGCGTCCTCGGCGTCGGCGGCATGTCGGCCGCGTTCCTCGCGACGCG
This sequence comes from uncultured delta proteobacterium, assembly GCA_903923175.1. Lineage (GTDB taxonomy): Bacteria > Myxococcota_A > Polyangia > Polyangiales > JADJMO01 > CAIXWQ01. The sequence goes on from CAIXWQ010001272.1 coordinate 18,719, forward strand.
CTCCACGCCCAGCGGCGACGCCCGCGTGGTCGTGAAGGTGACCTTGCCGAAGCTGCTGCGCGACTTCGGCGACAAGGCCGCGCTCGCCATCCGCAAGGAGGCGGTCGCGCTCTCGCGCCTGAACGAGCGCACGCCGCCGAACCCGTTCGTGGTGCGGTTCATCGACGTGAACGTGGTGGAGGTGCGCATCGGCGCCGAGACGCTCTCGCTGCCTTGGCTCGCCATCGAGCTGGTCGACGGCGGCCTCGAGGGGACGGCGCTCGAGGAGCGCGTCGCGCGCTCGATGCAGCTGACGGGGTTCGCGTTCGACCCCGAGCGCGCGGAGCGGGCGATCACCTGCCTGTGCTCGGGGCTCGCGGCCATCCACGCCGTCGGCGTCATCCACCGCGACCTCAAGCCCGCGAACGTCCTCTGCTGCGGCGTCGGCGCCGACGAGATCCTGAAGATCGTCGACTTCGGGATCGCGCGGCCGGCCGGGATGGACGCCACCTTCGGGCTCGCCGTGCTCGGCACGCCCGGCTACGCCCCGCCCGAGCAGGCCGGGATCGACCCCGAGAAGGTCGGCCCCTGGAGCGACGTGTACGCGCTCGGCGCGCTCGCGTTCTACCTGCTCACCGGGCGCGAGTACTTCTCGGTCGACGATCCGCTCACGGCGATGGTGGCGGCGTTCCGCCCCACGCGGCCGACGCTCGCCGAGACCGCGGGGCTCCATCCCGACCTCCGCGAGCGCCCGTCGGTGATCGAGGCGCTCGATCGGCTCATCGCCGACGCCACCTCCTCGAAGCCGGCGCTGCGCCCCTCCAGCGCGGACATCTTCCTCGGCCGCTTCATCGGCGCGCTGCGCGCGGGTTCGCGGCGCTTCCCGAGCCGACGCGCGAGCCAGCAGGGGACATCGCTCGCGGATCCGTTCTCGCGCACGGTGGAGGTCCGCCGGTACGGCTGGACCGTCCTTCAGAAGCCGAGCAGCGAGCGTCTGGTGCGCAAGGTCGCGTGGGGCGGCGACGGCCGTTGCCTCGCGGCGACCGATCGCGGGCTCGCGTACTTCGACGGCACGGCGTGGAGCGACGTGCGCCACGAGGGCTATCCTCACCCCGAAGGGCTGCGGTTCGTCGAGCGCGTGGGGCCTGGCGAATGGCTGGTCGGCGGCGACGACGCGACGCTCGCGCGCGTCGACGCGAGCGGCTTCCGCGACGTGCTGCACGGCCCCGATCGCGCGCTCAGCGCGCGGCTCGCGAGCGGCGATCCCGACGACCTCGCGGTGATCCTCTTCGAGGGCGCCGGCAAGCCGATCCTGTACGCCGCGAGCGGGGGGCGCTGGCTCAAGCCCCTCGCGCCCGACGACGTCGCGGTGATCACCGCGCTGGCGCGGCTCGGCGACGAGGAGTGGATCCTCGCGGGGAGGCGCTCCGACGGCGGAGCCTATGCAGGGCTCTACCAGCCGCTCCAGTGGGAGATCACGCCGCTGTCGACGCCCGCCGCGGCGAGGACGCTCCTCGCGTGCGCCGCGCAGCCCAACGCGCGCCGCTGCCTCTTCGCGGGCCTCGACGGCACCGTGCTGCAGATCGACGATGGCGCCTCGCGCGCGGAGGCGCTCCCCGAGCACGCGCCCGTCGGCGCCGCCTCGCTCGACGGCACCGGTCGCGCCTGGGTCGCGAGCGCGGCGAAGATCTGGAGCGCCGCGCCGCAGCGGGGCTCGCCCTGGATGCAGATGTACGCGAACGACGAGCTGCGCGCGCCGTTCGTGTCGATGCACGCCGACGACGCCGTCGTGCGCGCCGTCAGCGTCGACGGCGCGGTCGTCGAGGGGCGCACGCTGACCTGAGCGGCGCCCCGATCCGTGCCAGACTGCGCGCGTGCGCCGCCCGCTCCTCTCGCTCCCGCTCGCGCTCGCCGCGCTCGCGCTCGCGCTGGCCCCGACCGGGGACGCGCGCGCGAACGGGCGCTTCCCCCAGGCCGGTCAGCTCGTCGCCGACCCCGGCGACGCGCAGCACCTCGTCGCGCGCACGACCTACGGCGTGCTTCAGAGCACCGACGGCGGCGCGACGTGGCGGTGGATCTGCGAGAAGGCCATCGGCTACGGCGACAACTTCGATCCGTTCCTCGCCGTGACCGGCGACGCGACCCTGGTCGCGCTGTTCGGCGGCGTCGCGGCCACGCACGATCGCGGGTGCGGCTTCTCGCTCGCGACCACGCCGTTCGCGGGCCAGTTCGTCACCGATCTGTCGGCCGAGCCCGCCGCGGGCCACGCGCTCGCGCTCGTGTCGACCGGCGGCGCCGACGGCACCTTCGACACCTTCGTCGCCGCGACCACCGATGCCGGGAACGGCTGGGCCGCGCTCGGCCAGAAGCTCCCCGGCGATCTGCTCGCGACCACGCTCGACGCGGCCCCCTCGCGCGACGCGCGGCTCTACGTCTCCGGCGTGTACGGCACGCCGAAGCGCGCCGTGCTCGAGGTCTCCGACGATCGCGGCGCCACCTGGACGCGCCAGGAGCTCGGCGAGTCCGACACGCCGTACATCGCCGCGATCGACCCCGCGAACCCCGACGTCGTCTACGTGCGCCTCGACGGCGCGACCGTCGATCGCGCGCTGATCAGCAAGGACGCGGGCAAGACGTGGGCGACGATCTTCACCTCGCAGGGCGATCTTCTCGGCTTCGCGCGCGCGCCCGACGGCAAGACGCTGGCCCTCGGCGGCCCGAGCGACGGCGTGCTCACCGCGGACTCGACCGCGCTCTCGTTCACGAAGGTCGCCGACCAGAAGCTCCGCTGCCTCGCGTGGACCACGAGCGGCCTCTACGCGTGCGCCGACGAATTCGCCAAGGTAACGCCGCAGTTCACCGTCGGCCGCTCGATCGACGCGGGCAAGAGCTGGCAAGCGCTCTACCGGATGTCGGCGCTGGCGCCGCTCGAGTGCGCGGCGACCTCCACCACCGGCGCGACCTGCCCCGCGTACTGGCCGACCGTCGCCGGCACGATCGGCGCGGACCTCGGCGACGCCGGCGTCGGCGACGCGGGCGACGCAGGCGGCGACGCCACGAGCCCGCCCGGCAGCGGCGGCTGCGC
>CAIXWQ010001273.1 GCA_903923175.1 uncultured delta proteobacterium
CCGCAGCCGCCAAGAACGACCCGCTCGCGCTGCGGATGCGCGAGGGCGACGCGGCGCCGCCGGAGGTGCCGAACCTCACCACGACGCCTCGGGGGAGCCGCACCGGCGCGACGTGGGACTCGGCGGTCGCGCGCGCGGCGGCCGCGCACGACGGGCGCGATCCGAGCGGCCACGCGGGGCTGCCGCTCTCGGCGGCCTCCGACCGCGTGCGCGAGCGCGCCCTGCAGCACGCGCGCGCGCTGGCGCTCCGACTCCGCACCCAGCGGATCGAGGTGCCGGACATGCCGAACGTGACCGACACGCCGAGGGGGACGCGCACCGGCTCGACCCTCGGGCCGATCGTCACGCCCGTCGTCGTGCCTCCCAGCGTGAAGTAGCCGAACGCGGGGCGCGCTACGAAGAGCCCCGCGCGACGCCGCTCCAAGGATCGTGGCGGACCGCCGCGGCGGGCAGGCCGTCGGTGACGTCGGCGGCGTCGAGCGCGCCGCGCGACCAGAGGCTGCGCTCCACGAGCATGCGCAGCACGCGCTCCAGCGGCGCGCGCACCTGCGGCTCGCCGAGCGCGTCGAGCGCGCGCGCGATCGCCTCGAGCGTCGCCATGCCGGTCTCGTGCGCCTCGGCGCGCAGCCGGTGGCGCGCGGGCGGCCCGAGCGGCAGCGACACGCACGGGAGCGCCGCGAGGCCGGGCACGCGCTGGCGCACCTTGGAGGCCTGTCGCCACGTCCCGTCGGGGACCAGCAGCGTCACCGGGCGCTCGTCGGGCGCGAGCCGATCGATCGGCGTCGCGTCCTCGTGGGGGAAGAGCAGCAGCGTGCGCCGCTCCGGCTCGGCGACGTACGGCGGCGTCGGCGCGTGCTCGTGACCGCGGATGATCACGGCGCTGTTGGGCAGGCAGCTCGCCGCGAGGCTCCCGGTGTTGGTGGTCTTGCGCGCCTCGTAACGGTGGAGGAACAAGACCAGGCGCGTGCGCGTCGGGAGCGTCGGCAGCTCGGCGCAGAAGCACAGGCTGCGGTGCACGCGGCACCGCTCGCAGCGGGCGTGGGCGTTGTCTCGACGGGTCATGCGCTGGGGCCTCGGGGCAGCAGGAGCCGATCGAGCACCGCGCCGAGATCCTCGGGGACGGGCGCCGACACCGACAGCCGCGCGCCGGTCATCGGGTGATCGAAGTCGACGCTGAAGGCGTGCAGCCCGAGCCGGTGCAGGCCGTGCGCGGCGCGGTACTCGCGGTTCAGCGCGCCCGAGCCGTAGTTCACGTCGCCGAGCAGCGGGTGGCCGAGGTGCTTGAGATGGCGGCGGATCTGGTGGAAGCGCCCGGTCTCGGGGAGCGCCTCGACCAGCGAGCAGCGCGCCACGGTGGAGCGCGCGACGGTCCGATAGCGCGTGAGGGCGGGGACGCGCTCGCCGTCCTCCGAGCGCGGGACCGGCGAGTCGATCACGCCGTCGTCCGGGGGCTTGCCGCGCACCAGCGCGAGGTAGCGCTTGTGCGCGCCGCGGTCGGCGAGCGAAAGGGAGAGCGCCGCGGCGACCGCGGAGGATCGCGCGATCACGATGACGCCGCTGGTGCCGCGATCGAGCCGCTGCTCGAGGTGCACGTGCTGACCGAGCGCGTCGCGCACGCGGAACAAGAGCACGTCGGCGTCGTTGGCGAGGCCGCGGTGGACGAGCAGCCCGGAGGGTTTGTTCGCCACCACGAGGTGCTCGTCGACGTGGAGCAGCTCGATCGGGAGGTGGCTCGTGGCGCTCACCGCGCGGCCTCGTCCGGCCGCTTTCGAGCCTCGCGCGACTCGCGCGCCTCGCGCGCCTCGGTCGGCGCGTCCTGCGCCACCGCCAGCCGGCCCGCGAGCACGCGGCCGTCCTGGTGCACCGACCACACGTGCGCGCCCGACGCGGCCACCGCCAGCACCGGCGCGCCCGCGCAGGCCGGCTCCTCGTGCAGCACGCGCCAGGCGTGATCGGCCGCCCGGCGCAGCACGAGCCCGGAGGAGAACCCCCACGCCTGCCCGTCGGCGAGCGCGACGAGGTGCTCGATCCCGGGCGCCGAGCGCGCCGCGCCCGGGAGCGACGCCACCTCGTCGAGCGCGAGCGTGCCGCGCGCGAGGTCGAGCCGCCCGACGCCGCCGGGCCCCGCGATCAACAGCTCGCCCTCGGCGTCCA
>CAIXWQ010001274.1 GCA_903923175.1 uncultured delta proteobacterium
AGCATCCGCCCCGGGGTGACCTATCTGCTCACGCGCCGCTGCTACCAGCGCACCTTCCGGCTGCGCCCCTCGGAGCCGACCAACCAGATCCTGCGCTACTGCCTCGGCCTCGCCGCCGCCAAGACCGGTGTCCTGCTGCACGCCGTCTGCGTGATGTCGAACCACCTGCACGTGGTGCTCACCGACCTGAAGGGCTGCCTGCCCGACTTCGCGCGCGAGCTGCACCGGCTCTGCGCCAAGGCGATGAACGCGAGCCAGGGGCAGTGGGAGAACCTCTGGTCCGCCGACCACTGCCACTACCTCGAGCTCGGCGACGACGACGCGGTGGTGCAGCGCATCGCCTACGTCGCCGCGAACCCCGTCGAGGCTGGCCTCGTCGCGGCGCCCGAAGAATGGCCCGGCGTGATGTTGCTGCCGCGCACGCGCGGCACTGGTTGCAAGTCGAACCTGGTACGGGTCTCTCAGCTGCGATGGAGCGGTGGCGGGAGGGCGTGAGGGACGTCGTGTTCCCCGAGGGGACCTGGTGGATGCGCGTGTTCCATGACGTCGCGGTCGGCGGCGCTTGGCCGGCAGCGGCGTAGCGGCGCCGCGCGAGGCGCCGGCGCGGGGCGCCGGGGGCGTGAGCGGGCGGCAGTGAGCACAAGTTGGAGAGGGGCACGCGCCGCCGAGGGCTGCGCGGGTGGGCGGGATCTGTCCGCGCGAGCGCGGGGCGCGCCGCGCGCGCCACTGCGCTGTCACGCGCGGCACTGGTTGCAAGTCGAACCTGGTACGGGTCTCTCAGCTGCACCGCCAGCATCGTTGCTCGTGCCGCCCGCGTCGTACGTCGTCTTCTTCGTCCGATTGCCGTTGAGGTCATACTCGAAAGCCCGCGCGAGGCTGCCGTCGACCCTAGCTTCGCGCGCCACGATGAGGGAGCGGAATCGTACCTGCGCGTCGCCTCGGAACGGCCCCGCGTCGGGCGCGACTCAGCGTGGATGAAGCAGCGAGCGCGCGCGTTCTCCTCGGCGTTCGTGTGGCTCGCGGTGTCGACGCTCGTCGCAGCGGGGGGAGGGGCCGGGTGCCGCCGTGCCCCACAGGCGCGCCCCGCTCCGGAAGTCTCGGACGCCACGCCGCCGGTCGACGCGCCGGCCGACGTCGGCGACGCCTATGCAGCCGACGCTCACGCCGACGCCCCGGTGCCGACGACCGACTGCGCGCCGAGCGACCCCGCGTCGACCGCCCCGTTCGCCGACCTCGAGAAGAGCCCCTCGCTCGATGGCCTGCGCTACCGCCTCCGCACGATGGGCTGGACCTCCTCGTGCTGGGAGGAAGGGCAGACGTGGCGAATCAACTGGTACAACATGCACACCAAGGTCGGCACTTCCTACCGGATCCACTGCCCGACCAAGGGGCTCTCGTTCGAGTACGGCGTGAGCTTCTTCGGCGATCCGCACGCCGGCCCGGAGGGCAAGTCGCTCGCGATCCGCACCTACCCGCCGCGCCTCGCCGACAAGCCGCTCTGCAAGTCCATCACGCGCGACGACGACACGTATCACGGCGCGTACGCGAGCAACGAGTACGGTGACGAGGGGGCGTGCGTCCTGGAGCCCGGGTGCTTCCCGCGCGCGTGCATCGCCGCCGAGCATCTCGCGGCGGCGCGCGCGGCGACGCCGAGCCCCGCGACCTGTCCGAAGCTCACGGTCGATCCGAGCTGGGTCGCGACGGGCTGCGTGCATGTCGGGAACGACCTGCTGGCCGTCTCGCGCGGCTCGTCGTTCTACCGTCCCTGCGTCCCCACGACCGCAGCCGGGCCTGGTCCCGCCTATGCGCTGGAACGCTTGCCGTGAACGAGCCCGCCCGCTCGATGGCGCGGCCCGCCGAGCGGCGCCCCCTGGTCGTCCCCTGGTCGTCGACGAACCCGAGCGCCGCGAACAGCGGGTGTAGGCGTCCAAACGTGCCCCGCGGATTCCACCGCGCGAGTTGACAAGGAATAGCGAGCACGCAGTTCGAATCGGACGGAATCTCGCCGCTCCTCCCCGCCCGCGCCGTCTCTCCGGGGGCGCCGCGCGAGGCGCCGGCGGCGGCGCGTGAGGCACGGCAGTGAGCACAAGTTGGCGGGCGGGATGCGCGCGCGGGGGCGGCGCGGGTCGGCGAGCTCTGTCCGCGCGAGCGCCGTGCGCGCCATGCGCAGCAAGTCGCTGTCTCGCGCGGCACTGGTCGCAAGTCGAACCTGGTACGGGTCTCTCGGTCTGCAAGTCGAACCTGGTACGGGTCTCGGCTGAACCGGTACGGGTCTCTCGGCTGGGTCACGCCAGCAGAGTGCGATCGGGCGGCGCGCTACGCGAGATGGGGGTGGCGCGGCGGATACCCTTCTACTGCGATCGCACCGGAAAGAATCTGTACTTTCGTCGCCACGGCAGTGCTTGGACGGACACGAACCAGCAGGCGTCCTTCGCACAGCGAGCAGTCCCGAACTCCACCTCTATGGGCCAGCCCTTTCAAGGTGACTTCTTCCGAGATTCTGCGAGCAGACGCGCCGTCGACACATGACCGCTGTC
>CAIXWQ010001275.1 GCA_903923175.1 uncultured delta proteobacterium
CCGAGCGCCACGCCGGGCGCCGACGCGCGCCCTCCGCGGTTCGAGGCGGCCCCGATGCACGGCCCCTACGCGAAGCTCGACGAGGCCTGCGCCGCGTGGAGCGCGGCCACCTGCGCGCAGAATCAAGGCCTCGAGCCCGGCTGCGGTTGCACGCACGCGGCCACGCCGCTCCCGAAGTCGACGCTCGCCCACCCGTTCCTCGAGCTCGCGCTGCTCGAAGGCAGCCTGCAGCACGGCGGCCGCATCGTCGCCCATGGGAGCCTCGTGCCGGCGGTGCGCTTCGCCGACGGGTGGTACTACGCCGACGGCGAGGTCGGCTCGGACGTCGTCATCGGCGAGGTCAGCGTCGCGTACGCCGCGAGCCTGCGCGGCGCGCGCGTCGAGGGGGTCGCGGGCGGGCCGGCGGTCGCGCAGTTCGAGTTCGAGACGATCGAGCGCGAGCTCGGCGAGGACGTCGGCTCGGCGAGCTGGAAGCCGGGCCCGCTCCGCCACCACGCGGCCGACGTGATCGCGTGCGGTCGCCCCGCGGGCAAGCCAGCCTGCCTCTCGCTCGACGGCCTGCGCGTGGCGCCGAGCGCCGCGCTCGCGTGGAAGAAGGTCGTGATCGATCCGATGGGCACGCTCACGTTCGCGCCCGGCGACCAGGTCGAGGATCCCTGGGCGCGCGGCGAGCACGTGCGCTGGGCCGCGCCGATCAAGCCGCTCGAGGGGGCGCTGAAGGTCGTCTTCCCGTAGCCGGCGCGCGCGCTCGTCGGGTAGCTGGCCTCGTTCGCGCTCAGCGAGGCCCGGGCCCGAGCCGCTGCTTCAGGAACGTCCGGACCTTGCGCCACACGACCAGGGGGATCTCGTGCCCCTGCCCGAACGGCACCCAGCTCACCTCGGCGCCGGCCGACGCGAGCGCGTCGCGCAGCGCCACGCCCGCCTCGAACGACAGATCCGCGTCCGCCTCGCCGTGGCTCACCAGCACGGGGAGCCCCTGCGCACGCCCCGCCGCGAGCGGCGCCTCCCACTCGTCGAACGCGATCCGCGACCCCGAGAGGAGCAGCAGCGCGTCCGCGCGCGCCCCCCGCAGCAGCGTGTCGCACGTGAGCATGGCCCCCTGCGAGAAGCCGCCGATCACGAGCGGGCGCGCGGCGCGTCTCGCCTCAGGCGCGTCAGGCGCGTCAGGCGCGTCAGGCGCCAGATGCGCGTCCAGCGCGTGGAGGAACGCGCCGAGCCGCGCGCGCGCGTGCGGCAGATCGACCGGGTGCTGCCCGGCGAAGTCGCGGGGCCCACGCGCGAGCGCGGCCGCCCTCGCTGCCGGGTCGATGCGCCACCACGCCCGCCCCGCGGGCTCCGCCTCGAGGGGCCCTTCCGGGAACAGGAACCAGACCGGCAGACCGAGCGAGTGCGCGAACGGCGAGAGGTCGGCCGGCGTCATCTGAAAACCGTGGACGAGCACGCACACCAGCTCCGCGCGACGCGCGTCGCCGACGCTCACCGCGCGCAAGCCCCCGAGCTCGACGATCTCCTCGCGCACTACGCCCGCTCCGCCACGAAGCGCCGCTTCAAGCCGAGGAAGTGTCGCTCGAGCAGCTGGAAGGACATCCACGCGGCGACGAAGGTCGCGAGCGTCGCCGCCGCGGAGTAGACGAGCGGACGCACGAGCGAGCGCTCCTCGGGCCAGCAGCGGGCGAGGATCGGCAGGCCGACGAACACGTGCAGCGGGTGGTGGAACACGTACATGCCGTAGCTGTACTTGCCGATCGAGCGCAGCGGCGCCGCCCCGAGCGCGCGCACCCAACGCGCCCCCGCGGCCTCGGCGAGCACGGCGACCAGCAGCGCCGCCGTGAAGCAGAGGCCGAGGAGGGAGTAGCCGGCGGTCTGCGTCCACACGCCGGCGCGCGGGTAGCCACGCGTGACGATCGCGCCCACGACGAACAGCGCGAGCGCCCCGACGCCGAGCAGGCTTCGTCGCGCCGCGAGCGCCTCGCGCACGCGCTCGATCCGCACGAGCGACGCCGCGATCGCCCCGAGCGCGAGCGCGTCGAAGCGACACACCGTGTACGTGTACGGTCCGTCCGGCCCCGCCCCCGCGGCGAGCAGCGCGACGCGCGCGCCGAGCGCCGCGAGCGCCACCCCCCCGCACACGCGAGCCAGCGAGGCGGGGCGCGCGCGCCACACCACGAACGGCCACACGAGGTAGAACTGCTCCTCGACCGCGAGCGACCAGAAGTGCGGAAGGGCGTCGACCCGATGCCCCGCGGGCGCCCAGTTCGACAGGTACGTCCAGAGCCACGCCTGGTGCTCGTGCCCCGCGACCGCGCGGCCGCCGAGCAGCGGCACGAGCCCGAAGGCGACCGTCAGCACGGCGTAGTAGAGCGGGAAGATGCGCAGCACGCGGCGCCCGAAGAACGCGCCGAGGTAGTTCGGCGCGCGCTGGGTATCGAGCAGGATCCCCGTGATCAGGAACCCCGAGAGCACGAAGAACAGCTGCACGCCCGACCAACCGAATTCGAGCGCCCAGGAGAGCGCGCGCGACGCGAGCCCCGTCGCCGGCCCGAAGACGCTGAAGTTGTGCGCCAGCACGAGCAGGATCGCGACCCCGCGCACGGCGTCGAGCACGGGCAGGTGGCCGCGGAGCGCGCCGCGCGCCGCTCGGTCGTCGGTGGTCGTCATCGCGCGGGCGTTACGCGCGGCGCGCGCGGAGCGCGCGGCGAGAGCGGCGCGTCGATGTGCCGCGCCACGGCGTCGAGGATCCGCGCGTGCGACCAGAGCGGCGTGAAGGTGTGGTCGGGCCCGTCGATGAGCTCGACGCCGAGCGCGCCGCGCCGGCGCAGGCGCCCGAGGCTGGAGCCGGCCTGCGAGCGCAGGAGGTCGTGGCCGGCGTCGCCGGTCGCGAACACGAACTGCATCCCGATGCCGTTGCGCGCGACGGTCTCGAGCTCGGCGCCGAGATCGCCCGGCAGCGGGACGCCCACGCGTCGCGCGACCTCTCGCAGCGCGTCGGCGCCGAGCTGTGCCGCGCGACGCGTGAGGATCTCGGTCGCGACGCGGACCTTCACCTCGCCGCGCAGCAGCTTCTTCCACGCGTCGAGGCGGCCCATCACGTTCGCGTAGCGACGCGCCTCGGAGGCGACGCGCGCGGTCGGGTAATCGAGCGACATCCCCTCCACCCAGGCGAAGGTGAGCGGGTTGATCATCACCGCGCGCGCGAAGGGCTCGCCGGCGAACGCCGCCTTGAACGCGTTGTAGGCGCCCGAGCACCAGCCCACGACGTCGCAGCCCGAGACCCCCGCCTGACCCGCGAGGAACGCGAGCGCGGCCGCCACGTCCGCGGCGGCGCGCGACGAGTAGGCGACGTTCTCGTCCTCGCTGGCGCGCGGCAGGCTGTCGCCGAGCCCCGAGAGATCGAGGCGCAGCACGACGTGCCCGGAGGCGGCGAGGCGTCGCGCGAGCGCCACGTACAGGCGATTGGGCCCCACGCGATGGATGCAGCCGGCGTTCAACAGCAGCACGGCCCTGCGCCGGGGCGCACCGCGATCGGGTCGGCTGACGATGCCGAAGAGCACCTTGCCATCGTCGAGGAAGAGCGCCTCCTCCTCGATCCGCGCGCCGGCCGCGCACCCGGGGTCGCCCCCGCCCTCGCCCGCGCGCGAGCGTGCGCGTGAGCCTGCGAGCGAGACCGCGCTCGACACCGCGCCCGGTCGCGCCTCGACCCCGGGCGCGGTGGGCTCGGACGCCTCGGCGCGCGCACCGACCCACTCGACCGTCGCGCGCAGCAGCTCCGCGGGCACGAGCGTCTTGTGCGGATCGAGCACCATCCCGACGTAGCCCGGCACGCGCCGCAGCTCGACCTGCGCGCCGAGCGCGCCGAGGTGCTTCGCCCACTTGTCGGCCACCGGGAGATCGTCGCGATCGAGGATCAGCACGGCCGGCGCGGGCGACCGCGCCTGCTTGAGGAGCTCGAGCGCGCCGAGCGCCTCGCTCGTCTCCTTGGTGATGGCGAAGCCCGCCGCGCCGGGCTCGCCGTCGGGCAGGACGGGCGCAGACGCGGGCGCCTCCGCGAGGCCCAGCGCCGCCTGCAGCGCGCGCAGCTCGCGCAGGTGCTGCCGCCCGGACACGACCGGGGCGATGGCGACGACCCCGGCGCAGTCGTCGCGCTCGCTCGCGGCGACCGACGCGAGCAGCGCGCCGAGCCGGACGCCGACGAGGCACACCGTCTCGACGCCGGCGTGCCTCCGCAGCGCGTCCACGGCGCGGTGGACGCTCGCGATCCACGAGGACACTCGCCCCGGATCGCGGTCGTCGCCGGCCGAATCGCCGGTCCCCTCGTAGTCGAAGCGCAGCGTCGGGATCCCCGCGGCCGCCGCCGACTCCGCGAGGTGACGCAGCGAGCGGTGCGCGCAGATCGCCTCGTAGCCGAAGGGGTTGCACACGACGAGCCCGAGTCGAGGCGAGGAGCGCATCGCGTTCGGCGCGTTCGGCGCGTTCGGCGCGTTCGGCGTGTTCGGCGCGTGAAGCCAGCCGAACAGCGGCCTCGTCGGCTGCGCCGCGGCGCCGCCTTCCGCCCGCTCGACGCCGAAGTAGAGCGGCGTCGCGCGCTGCACGCTCGGGCCGCTCGGGCCGCTCACGACGCCACCACGATCTTGGTCGTGCCCTCGGCGTTCAGCGCCTGGACGACCCCGCGGGGCGCCGCCTTGGCGCTTTGCCGGCGCAGCCGGACCGTGCGGGCTCGGCCCGGCGCGAGGTGGAAGAAGTCGTCGTCGGGCGCGAAGCCCTCGACCTGGATCGACACCGACTGCGCGAAGCGCCGCGTCTCGACGCGCAGCTCGACGTCGCCGCCGCCACCGTCACAGCCCTCACGGACGACATCGCCGAGCACGCGCGCGGAGGCGGTGAGCCCGAGCTCGAGCTCGCGGCCGCTCGGCAATCCCAGCGGGAAGAAGAACGCCTCGGCGCTCCCCTGCTCGCTTCGCAGCGTCGCCACCACCAGATCGCAGGCCGGCGGGCCGAAGCGGTAGGCATAGGTGAGATCGTAGAGCCCCTCGAAGAGGTCGGAGGCGGCGAGCTCGATCGCCGCGCGCGGCGCGATCGTCACGGCGCGGGTCGCGCGCGCGACCGAGACCTCGCCGGCGCGGTGCAGCGACAGCTCGAGCTCGCCGATCAGCGGCGCCTCGCGCTCGTTGATCAGGTGCACGCCGAGCCCGTTCGCCCCCTCGTCGCTGAGGTGCACGGACACCGGCTGCAGGGCGCGGCGCAGGTAGTGGTACGCGGCCTTCGGCGCGCCCTGCGCGTCGACGACCCCCCAGCCGCAGCTCGTCCAGAGGTCGCGCAGCAACCAGACGAGCGCGCCGCCGCAGGTGGAACGCGCGCGCCGCCACTCGCCCATCGCGCGGGCCATCACCTCGCCCGTGACGACGCGCCCGAGCGCGGCGTAGCGCTCGGGGTCGGCGTAGCGCAGCGTCGGCGGATCGACGCGGAACAGCTCGCGCAGGTAGTGATCGCGCACGTCGTCGAAGTCCCACCCGGCGCCGAGATCGCGCGGCGTGCGCGCCTTCCACGCGGGGTGATGCACGCGCGCGCCCGGACCGCCCGGCATCGCCCCCTCGGCCGGCAGGTTCGCGAAGGCGAGGCACTCGGTCGCGAACCGCAGCTCCGAGCGGCGCGCGTCCTCGAGCGGCCGCAGATAGGCCCCGACCCCGTAGTACGAGGTCGTCCCCGCGCGCGCGTCGTGCGGAAAGGCGCCGCCGTGCGCGCTCGAGGGCCAGTAGGGCACGTCGCCGCACGCGTCCGCGGCAGCGGTCCGGAGGACTTCGTGGAACAGGCGGGGTCGCCAGCGCGCGCGGTCGGCGCCCCACATCGCGGCCTGCTGCTCCACCTCGCTGTTGCCGCACAGCACGGCGAGCGACGGCCGCCCCTGCATGCGCGCGAGCCACTGCGACGCCTCGAGCTCCACGCCCTCGACGAAGCCCGCGTCCTCGTCGGGGTAGTCCATGTTGGCGAACATGAAGTCGTGCCAGAGGAGCACGCCGAGCTCGTCCGCTCGGTCGTAGAACTCGTCACGCTCGTAGACCATCGTGCCGCCGACGCGGAGCATGTTCATGCCGGCGTCGCGCGCCTGCGAGAGCGCGCGGCGGTAGGCGTCGGCGTCGGCGCCCGCGAGCGTGACCGCATCCAGCGGGGTCCAGCAGGCGCCGCGGCAGAAGATCGGGACGTCGTTCACGCGCAACGCGAAGTCGCCGCTGCGGCTCACCTCGCGGAACCCGACCGCGCCGAGATCGACGATCACCGGCGCCGCGAGGCCGCACTCCACCACGAGGCGACAGGCATACAGCGCGGCGTCTCCGTGCGTGTGCGGCCACCACCGCGCGACCTCGTCGAGCTCGAGCGCGCCCGCATAGCCACGCTCGGAGCGGCGCTCGACGACCGCGCGGTGCACGCGCCCCTGGCGCTCGAGCTCGACGTGCACGCCGAGCACGCGCGCGTCGAGCACGCGAAGCGCGCAGGACACCGCGAGCCGCGCGCGCGCGCCGTCGAGCGACGTGCGCAGGCGGACGTCCTCGACCGCGACGGCGGAGCGGCGCTCGAGCCGGACCTCGCGCCACGGGCCGACGGCGGCGGCGGGGGGCGACCAGCCCGGCGTGCGGCCGAGCAGGGTCGTCCGCAGCCAGCGCAGCTGCTGATGCTCGATCATCGGCGCGCGCCAGCGCGGGCGCGGCCGACGCGCGCTCAAGGCGCCGTCGAGCGGCCGGAAGCGCAGCCACAGCTCGTTGTCGGCCCCGAGCTTCGCGCCGACCTGGAGCTCGTGCGCCTGGAACATGCTCGTCGAGGACAGGAGCCGCTCGCCGTTGAGCCACACGTCGGCGACGGTCGCGAGCCCGTCGAGGCAGAGCACGCGCTCGGGCGCCGCGTCGCCCCCCGCGAAGCGCGTCCCGAACCACCACTCCTCGGCGTCGAAGCGCCGCTCCGCGCCGTCGAGCGACCACTCGCCGGCGTGGCGCAGCGTCGCCGCCACCGTGGTCGGCGCGGTCGTCGGAATCCA
>CAIXWQ010001276.1 GCA_903923175.1 uncultured delta proteobacterium
GGCTCGATAGCTTCCGCGCGCGCCATGCGACGACGGGCGCGCCGATCGAGGTCGAGATCGACGGTCGCGCGCGGACGTCGGTGAGCTTGCAGCGGGAGCCCGTGCTACCGCTGGCCGAGTGGAGCGCGGCGCGTGACCTCGGCCCGGTGGTACTCGGGGTCGCGTCGCCTTCGGCGACGCGGACGCTGACCGAACAGGATCGGTACGCGAGCGGGCTCAAGCAGGCTGCCATGGAGCGCCGCGACGTGCTGCAGCGACTGCACGAGGCGCTGGTGAAGCTGGGGGCCGGCGAGGGCGCGCGCGCCAAGACGGCCGCGACGGGAAACGAACGGCTGGCGCCGCTGGTGCGTCCAGCGCCGAACTCGTTCACGACGATCACCGAGTGGCTCAAGCAATGGCCGAACGAGAGCTCGGATCCGGTGCGCAGCCTGGTGCGCGAGTCCCCCTCGGTGCTGACCGCCGTCGGGCGCATCGACGCAACGGCGCGTCTGACCCTCGAGCACGCGGTGGAGGGGCCGTTCGGTGACGAGGTGTCGGCGCACATGCAGGTACTCCGCGACCTGCTCACGGTCCGCGACCACGCGAGCCATCTCAGCCTGGAGATCGACGACTGGAACCGAAAGGCGCGTGACCTACTTCGGCGCGTCCTGGAGGATCGACGGCTGCCGATCAAGGTCGAGGTGCCGGTGGAGGTCATCGACGGGTCCGAGCCGGTCGGCACGACATCGATCCGGCGAACGCTGCGCGCCGACGACGCGCAGGCTCGGAGCGCGCTCGTAGAGGAGCTCACAGGCGCGTTGACGCCGCTCGGGAACGCGGAAGTCGAGGTCGAGATCAAGCTCGTCGTCACGGGGCGGAGCAGTTGACGATGGACCCGCAGCTGGTCTTGCGGAAGCTGGTCGAGATGGCCGGCGGAGCGAAGGAGCATGGGTACGTGCTGGCGCTCGAGACGCCAGGGCTTGGCCCGCTCCCCGCGGAGCTCCGGACGGCGAGCGCGCGCTACGCGGTAATCCGCCCGAACACGGAGATTGGGCTACGCCACAAGCTGTGGCAGGCCAACGGCTCCCCCGTGCTCGCGGTAGTCGCCGACACCCTCGCGCGGCGCCTACCGACGGACCTCGTGCGCGGATCGCACGGCCGTTGCGTGCACGCGATCGAGGCCGCCGAAGTGCTCGCGTTGGCGCTCAACGTCAGGGTGGTGGTCGATGGCGACGAGGCGCTCCAACGCCTCGCGCTGCAGGAGGTGGAGCACATCCAGAGTGCGCTCGCGAACCGAACGCTCCCGACCGTGATCGATCGCGATCTGCTCGACGATCTCTTGCTCGACGTCGTGGCCGGAGGGGGGCTCCGCCGAAGTCGCCCGGCAGAAATCCTGGCGCGCTGGCTGTCGGCCCCGCCGAAGCTCGACGCCACGGTCACGGAGCTGCTTCGCCGCCAGCTGCCACGCGTGCACGGTTTGATCGGGCGCGTGCTCGCCTGGGCAGCGAGCCATCCGAAGCGGCTGGAGGCCCTCGTCGAACGAGGCGTGCTCTTCGCGCTCGATGTGCCCGAGCTCCCGAAGGACATTTGGGGGCCGCTGGCAGAGGCGCCGCTGGCGGTCGATCTTACCTATGACACGTTCCGGCAACAGGTCGCGACCCTCGCGCGCGAGACTTTGACGGCGCTCGACAAGGGAGCCGCCAAGTACCTCACGAACGCCGAGAAGCTGGCGCGCAACACGCTTCAGGACTCGGTCCTTCGCCGCAGCGCCGACCTGCCGCTCGCGCTCGCGAGTCAGTGTGCCGACGTGGCAGCCCGGGCGCTCCGCGGCGAGGCCGTCGGGCAAGACGTCTTGCAGCGAATGCGCCAGCACCGCTTCGCGCCGGCGAAGTCCGCCGAGCTCGACGGCCTCGAGGAGCTCGCACGACTCTCTCGGTACCTCGTGTCGCCCGTGCGAGGGAGCAGCTCCTCGACGGAACGCGTGAGGTGCTATCAGCGCGAGGGCGCCTTCGCCGATTGGACGGCGACGCGCCTCCGCGCGGCCTTGGCATCGAGCCCCGTCCACAGCGTCGCCGCCGAGGTGGTGCTGGAGCGATACCGCGAGCGCCGCAACCAGGAGAACCTCGCGTTCGCGGAGCTGCTGCGCGAGAACTACACCGCGGCGCTGCACGAGGACGGCTGCGTGCCGGTGTACCGAATCTGGCGCAGCCCGCCGCTTCGGAAGGCGCCCGGAGAGGCGGCACCGCCGACGTACCTCGTGGTGCTCGATGGCTGCAGCTACCCGGTCTTCCTTCGGCTGCTCCGGGAGCTCGCCGAGGAC
>CAIXWQ010001277.1 GCA_903923175.1 uncultured delta proteobacterium
CGAGGTGAACGCCAGCGCCTCGGCGGCCGTGTGCGCGTGCAGGATCTGGAGCGCCGCCGCGTCGCGCTCGCCGAGGAGCGCGAGCGCGCGCTCCACGGTGCGATGGATCTCCGGACGCTCGGTGGCGATGAGGACCTTGCGCTTGGCCGCAGGGACCACGTTCATGGCCTCGACCTGCCCGAGAGGTGGCGCGCGAGCTCGCGCACCAGCGGCCGCGTGGCGGTCACCGAGCCGTCGAAGACGCGGCGCGCGGGGCCGCGCATGAGCGCCCTGCCCTCGGCCGAGATCGCGATGGAGAGCACGCCGCCCGGCAGCCGGACGCGCACCTCTCCGTCGCGCGGCACGCGACCGCGCGCGACCAGCGCCGCCGCCACCGCGCACGCCCCGGTGCCGCAGGCGAGCGTGCGGCCGACGCCGCGCTCGAAGACGTCGACGCGGGCGAGCGGCCCGGCGTCGTCCCGCTCGAGCGTCACGCGCTCCAGGTTCACCCCCCGCGGGAACGGCTCGCCGTGCTGTAGCCGCGCGCCGAGCGCGTCGAGCTCGCTCTCGGTCAGCGCTTCGAAGGCGATCGCGTGAGGGTTGCCCGCGTCGGCCGCGACGAGGTCGTACGCGCGCCCCGCGTGCTCGACGCGGACGTCCGAGAGCACCTGCACCACGCCCATGTCGACGCGCACCCAGCCGGCGAGCGCGGCGCGTGGGTCGAGCTCGACCTCGCAGGCGCGCGGCCCGGCGTCGGTCTCGACGGTGAACGCGCGCACGCCGTCGCGGGCCGCGAGGTGCAGCGCGACGCAGCGCAGGCCGTTGCCGCACATCTCTGGGCGACTGCCGTCGGCGTTGCGCACGATCATGCGCGCGTGGGCGCCCGGGGCGAGCGGCGGCACGACGAGCAGCACGCCATCACCGCCGACGCCGCGGTGGCGATCGCACAGCTCGGCCACGATCTCGGGCTCGAGGTCGGCGACGGCAGAGCCGGCCTCCACGAGCAGGAAGTCGTTGGCCGTACCCTCGTATTTCCAGAAGCGCTCGGAGGCGCGCGTCATGCGGCGCACTGTAGCAGCGCCGCGAACGCTACGGGCGGTCGTCGAGCGCTCGCTCGAGCGCGCCGTCGAGACGAGGCCGTCGGAGGGGCGACGCGGCGCCGCGTCCCGGGCACGCGGCGTCGTGACGCGGCGCTCGCTCGCTCACTCGTACGGATCGGGCTGATCGATCGGGATCAACGCCGGCAGGGACTCGCGCAGCGCGCGCTCCAGGATGGCGTTGTGCGGGTCGTTGCCGTTCTTGTCCTCGACCACGATCTTGCCGACGCGGCCGGGCACGCGGTCGAGCTCCTGGCGGAACGACGCGCGGAAGAGCTCGAAATCGCGGTTCCAGGTGAACGGCTGGTAGAACGCGTAGACCGGCGTGCCGGCCGGCACCCCGCCCAGGGCCGTGCCGATGTTCGCGTCGAAGCAGGTGTCGGCCGCCACGATGCCGGCGGGGCGGGTGGCGACGAAGGGGCTCAGCGTGCCGAGCAGGCCGCCCTTGAGGTTGCACCCTGCGCCGCTGTGCCCGACCACGATGACCGCGTCGCGGTCGATCGAGACGCCGTCCGGGAGCGCGTCCTCGGTCGCATCGAGGAACGTGTCGAGGTCGAATTTGCCCCACATCGTGGACATCGAGCCCGCGTCGTAGGTCTGGCTCGGCGCCGCGAGGACGAACGGGCGCACCTTGCCGCCGGCGACGATCTCGTCGGCGAGCGGGCGCAGATCGGTGTTGAAGAGCCCGTACCAGAAGTGGACCGAGCCGCAGTCGTTGAGGCCGTGGAGGTAGACCACGACGGGCGCGGGCTCGTCGGCGTCCTCGACGCCCTCGGTGACGTACGCGAGGCCGCCGTTCTTCTCGCCGACGTGCAGCAGCGCGTCGTCGGCATACGGGTAGGTCACCGAGGTCGAGGCGGACGCGCTCGCGGTGGCGAGAACGGCGGCGGCGGCGGCGGCGAAGGAGATTTGGGTACGCATGTGCATCCGCGAGCGAAGGGGGCCTCCGCGGTCTTCCTCCCTCGATGGCCGCCGGCGCGAGCGGCCGGCGACGGCCCACGAGATCACCCGGATCGCGCGAGCACGGCGCACGTCGAGGGCCACGCCGCGGTCGGCCTGGAGTGCTCGACGTCTCTCTTCAAATTGCGCCATCGCGCGCCGATGACAAGCGCAGTTCGCGCCTCGCGCGCGCTTCTTAACGCGAGCAGCCCGCGGGCGTGGCAGGCACACACACACCGGCATCGAAGATTTCCTGCGCACGCGCAGCGCCCCTCGCGAGGCATACTCGCGCCGTGACGATCCCGCGCGATCGCGTCGAGGCCGCGGTGACGGAGAGCGGCGGTTGCGTGCGGGTGCGCGTGAAGGCGCAACCGCGGGCGAAGCGCGACGAGCTCGTCGGTGCGCTCGACGACGGACGCGGCGGCGTGGCGCTCAAGATCGCCGTCCGGGCGCCGCCCGTCGAGGGGGCCGCGAACGAGGCGATCGAGGCGCTGCTCGCGGGGCTGCTCCGGGTCGCGCGCAGCCAGGTGAGCGTCGCCAAGGGGACGAGCGGGCGCGAGAAGCTCGTGGAGATCCGCGGGCTGACGCGCGAGTCCGTGGTGGCGACACTGTCGGGCTGACGCGAACGGGGCCGGATCGACGCGCTCCCTCGCGCTCCCGGAGGCGCGGGCGTCGAGCGAGGTGCGCGGAGCGGCGATTGGCGCTACATCCCGCGGCTCCCTTGGACCCCACCCCGGCCCCCGCGCCCCTCCCCCACCCCCTCGTCCGGCTCCCCGCCGAGTGGCGCGACGCGCTCGTCCGGCTCGGAGAGCGGCCGTTCCGCGCGCAGCAGGTCTTCCAGTGGATCCACCGCCGCGACGTCGTCGACGCCGCGGACATGACCGATCTCCCCGCGCCGCTGCGCCTCAAGCTCCGCGACGAGGGGCTCGCGCCGGTGCTCGAGACGGAGCTCGTCCGCCGCTCGTCCGACGGCACGCGCAAGCTCCTCGTGCGCTTCCCCGACGGCGCCACGGTCGAGACGGTGCTCATCCCGGCGGTCAGCGGCCCGGGGGCGCTGGGCCGCGTGACGGGCGACGCGGGCCAAGAGCTCGACGCCGACGCCGCGAGCGTCGATGACCTCGACGAGCCGGAGGCCGAGGCCGATCCCGGCGCGACCGTCGCCACGACGCGCGTCACGCAGTGCATCTCGACGCAGGTCGGCTGCGCGATGGGCTGCGTCTTCTGCGCCTCGGGCGTGGCAGGGCTCAAGCGCCACCTCGGGCCGGAGGAGATCGTCGGCCAGGTGCTGCTGGGCCGCTCGCTGCTCGACGAGGGGGAGCAGCTGCGCAACGTCGTGCTGATGGGGATGGGCGAGCCCCTCCACAACTACGAGGCCACGGCGCGCGCGCTGAAGCTGCTGATCCTCCCCGACGGAATCAACCTCTCGAGCCGCCGTGTGACGGTCTCGACCTCGGGGCTTGTCCCCGAGATCGATCGGCTCGGTCGAGACTTCGCGGGCCAGGTCACGCTCGCGATCTCGCTGCACGCGACGACCGACGCCCAGCGCTCGGCGCTGATGCCGATCAACAAGAAGCACCCGCTCGCGGAGCTGATGGCGGCGCTGCGGCGCTACCCGCTGCCGAAGCGTCGACGCATCACCATCGAGTACACGCTCGTCGCGGGGCAGAACGACGCCCACGAAGACGCCAAGCGCCTCGTGGGCCTCCTGCGCGGGATCCCGGTGAAGGTGAACCTGATCCCGATGAACCCGATCCAGACCTCGACGCTGGAGCCGCCGCGCGGCCCGCGCGTGCTCGAGTTCCAGCGCGTGCTGCTCGACGCCGGCTACTCGTGCTTCATCCGCCGGCGCCGCGGCGACGACGTCGACGCCGCGTGCGGCCAGCTCGCCCTGCTCGGCGCCAAGCCGCGGCCGAAGATCCCGTTCGCGAAGGAGTGAGCCCGCGCGGGCTCCCCGGCGAGCCGCGCGCGCGAGCGAGCGGGGATCCCCGTACCTCCCTCGCGCCTACTTCGCCGGCTCGATGCTGAGCCAGTTCAGCATCGTGTACTCGTCCTTCTGCCCGACCTCGAGCGTGACGTTGCCGTCGGCCACGTCGACGGTGATCGACTTGACCTGATACGGCGTGGTCGGGTTCGTCTCGACGTCGTCGAACAGCGGCAGCCCTTCGACGATCACGCGGTTCTTCGAGTACGTCTTGCCGTACCAGCCAATCGACACGGTCACTACGTACTTGCCATTCGCGATGTCCCAATTGAACGTGTCGGTGCGGCCGTAGTCGTCGTAGATGACGCTCTTCTGCAGCTCGTCCACCGGCGCGTCGGCGAGGTACTGGTACTTCATGATGGTCGCGTCGCCGATGTACGGGCCCGACCAGCCGAACCCCTGCTTCGCGTCGTAGGCGCTCCAGCCGATCTTCTGCCACGCGTGCCCGCTCACCGAGAGCGCCGCCTTCGGCTCGCCGGCCGGGTCCTGGAAGTTGACGTAGTACGCGCCGCTCGGGTGCGCGCCGACCGGCTTCGAATCGAGCACCGGGCAGCCGTTCACCTTCCCTTCGAGCATGAGCCCGAGCTGGTCGCGCAGGTGCTTCAGGGCCGAGGCGTCGTGGGTGAACGAGGTGGTCGAAGAGACGGCGCTGGCGACGCTCGCCTCGCACGTGGTCGCGGTGTCGGGGGTCGCGGGGATGGTGCCGCCCGCCGCGAGCTTCAGGTACTCGTAGTCCTCCTCGCCCTCGCGCAGCAGCTCCCACCGGATGCTCGTCACGAGCTGCCCGGCCTGCGGCGGGTACAGCAGGAAGCCGTCGCCGTTCTGATTCGTCCCTTCGGGCTTCGGATTCGCCACCGGATCGGCGCCCCACCCGGTGACCGAGTAGTAGGCGAACCCCTTGATCCGGTATTTGAACGCCGCCCAGTGGGCGATGCGCGACTCGATGCCGGGGTGATCGATGGTGATCGGGTTGAAATGCGGCGGCAGGTCGCCGTACAGGAAGTACCACCAGACCGACTCGCCGGCCGCCTGGCGCGCCTTCGCGTAGGCGGGATCGAACTCGGAGAGGTCGGCCCACCAGAGATCGTAGCTCGAGCCCTGCGCCTTCGCGTTCTCGACGATCTCCTTGCGCGGCTGCTCGCTCACCGCGATGCGCAGGTGCGGCGCGGCGGTCTTGGTGAGGTGCGCGAGGAACGCGGCGACGTCGTAGTCGGCCTGGTTCTGCGGCTCGTTCTGCACGTAGTAGTAGCCCTTGTCGGCCCACGCGTGCGCGACGAGGTACGCGTCGATCGCCGCGAGCAGCTTCGACCACTTGGCGTTGTACGCGGCGGTGCCGAACGCGTCGGGCCCGCGATCGACGCCGCAGAAGACCTGCGGGCGAGGCGTCGAGTTGTCGACGAATTGCATCACCTCGAACGAGGGGAAGCCGACTCCGTTCCAGCCCTTTCCGTCGATGTACGCGGGGCCGAGATTGGCGAATTCGTAGGGATCGCTCGCCTTCTCGGTGAACTGGTCGCTCGGGCAATCGTAGGTGATTCCCCCCGTGTAGTTGAGCCCTGCCGGCCAGGCGACGCCCGACGGCACGAGCCGGTGCTGGAAGAAGAAGTCCTTGAGCGACTTCACGGCATCGAGGCTCGCGCCGCCGCCGAGCGCCTCGAAGCTCGAGTTCCAGTTGCCGTCGAACGAGATCGCGTCCGGGATCGCGAAGGCGTAGACGTGGAGCTTCAGGGGCACGGCCTGGGCGACGCCGCCGACGGTGACCGTCAGCGTGGCGGTGTAGTCGCCCGCGACGGCGTCCTTGGGGACGCGCACCGTGAGCCAGAACGGCTGGTTCTGACCGGCGGGCAGGCGCTCGGTGGCGCCGAAGATCGTCGGGTAGAGCGGATCGGGGATCTCGCCGCTGGGGATCGCGGCCGGATCCGACGGCGCGGCGATCTTCACGTAGCCGACGCGGCGGATCTCGACGTCGGCGATCGTGCCGGGGCCCGCGAACGGCGTGATGGCGAGCGTCGCGTCGACGGTGGCGCCGGTCGCGCCGGCGTCGGCGTGCACGACGAGCTGGAACGGCTCGTACTCGTTCTTCGCGGCCGAGAGCTCGATGGCGCTCCCCTGCGCGGTGGGCGGCGCGGCCTCGCGAAGGACCTTGTCCATCGTGGTCGTCGTCCAGAGCGTCGCCCCCATGGGCGAAGGCAGCGCGAAGGTCATCGCGCCGGTCGGCGTGCAGTCGGTGCAGGTCGGGGCCGGTCCGCCGTCGGGGGTGCCGCCGTCGGGGCGGCCGCCGCCGTCACCGGAGCCTCCGCACGAGAGCGCGAGCGAGAGCAGGCAAGGCAGGCTGAGACGGCGCATCGGGCTCCTCCGCGGAGGAGCGTAGCGAATCCTGGGCGCGAGGCCGGACTTGCGCAGGCGCACGGCGCGCCCGCCACGCGCGGCCGGCGCGCGGATCAGGGCGCCGCGGCCGCGCCGCCCAGCTTCTCGCGGAAGAAGCCCAGCACGCGCTGCAGCGCCTGCTGCGTCGGGTGTCCTGCGTCGTCGCGCAGCTCCATCGACAGCACCGAGTGCGCGGTGCGTGCCAGGCCATTCGGGTTGCCCGGGCCGGAGTCGATCTCGATCCCCTCGAAGTGCTCGCCGAGCTCGCGCCGGAGCGTCTCGAAGCGCGCGCCGGGACACATGAAATCGTGGCTGAAGCGCAGCCCGAGGACGTCGACCCCCTCCTCGCGCGCGCGGCGCTTGATGACGGCGAGCTCCTCGTCGGAGACGTGGATGGCCGCCTTGCTCTTCGGCCCCATCGCGAACGGGAGCGACGGCTGGCTCAGCACCGGCGCCATCACGCTCGGATCGACCATGAGCGCGAGCGCGAAGTTGCCGGTGATGCACATGCCGAGCGCGCCGACCCCGGGCCCGCCGAGCTCGGCGTGCGCGCGGCGGCAGAGGGCGCGCAGCCACTCGGTGATCGGGCTCGACGCCTTCGCGGCGAAGACCTTGAACTCGCGGGCGACGCAGGCGCGCGCCAGCCCCTCGAGGGCGTACGTCGTCGAGAGCTCGCGCCCGGGCTCGCCGAACAGGTGCGGCAGGAACACCGTGAACCCGGCGTCGACGACGCGATCGGCGAAGCGAACGACCTGCGGATAGAGCCCCGGGACCTCGTGCATGATGACGACGCCCGGGCCCGCGCCGCGCCGGTAGACGACGCGCGTGACCTCCTCGCCGAGCACGGGGGCGGTGAACGGGAACTCCTCGTAGGCGGCGAGCGGTCCGGGCGGCATGGGCGCCCAATTGCCACGGCTGCTGCTGGGCGGCGCCCGCGCCGCGACGACTCCACTTGGAGTCGCCCACGCGGTGGGCGATCATCGGGCGGAATGAGCCGCAATCGACCGGGGCGCGCCGCTCCCAAAGGCGCGGAGACCGACGCCACCCTGCGCCGCGCGGCGGAGCTGCACCGCCGAGGTGACCTCGCGGGGGCGCAGGCGATCTACGCCGCCGTGCTCCGCGCGCAGCCCGCGAACGCGGAGGCGTGCCGCCTCATGTCGCTGGCGCTCCGGACGTCCGGGCAGCTCGAGCAGGCGCGCGAGCTGGCGCAACGCGCGACCGAGGCCGCGCCGCGCTCGCCGCTCACCCACGCGGCGCTCGGCGAGGCGCTCGCTTCGCTCGGCAGGCGCGAGGAGGCCATCGCGGCGCTCCGCGCGGCGCTCGCGCTCGGGCAAGACCCGTCGGCGATGGCCTTCCTCGGAAACCTCTTGATGGAGCGCCGCACGCCCGAGGCGCGCGAGGAGGCCGAGCGCTGGCTCGGCGACGCGCTGAAGCGACAGCCCAACCACCCGCCCGCCCTGTTCTACCTGGCCTCGCTCGCGCAGCAGACGGCGCGCCCGGCGCTCGCCCAGCAGCTGCTCGAGCGGTTCCTGCAGACGGGCCACCAGCCCGCGGTCGCGTTCAACAACCTCGGACTCGTGCTGCAGGAGCAGGGGCTCGTCGCGCGCGCGATCGAGGCGTATCGCCACGCGGTCGCGATCGACGCGAGCGCGCACGACGCGTACGGCAACCTGCTGCACGCGCTGCTCCTGAGCGATCAGCACACGCCCAAGGAGGTGTTCGAGGAGCACGTGCGCCGCGGCCTGTGGCTCGCGAGCCAGATCCCCGGCGTCGAGCGGCCGCGCACGGAGGCGAGCGATCGACCGCTGCGCATCGGCTACCTCTCGCCCGATTTCCGCGAGCACCCGGTGGCGACGTTCATCGAGCCGCTGCTGCGCCACCACGACGCCGCGCGCTTCCACGTCACGTGCTACCACGACTCGCCCCTGCACGACGCGGTGACGGAGCGGCTCCGCGCGCTGCCGAGCGCGTGGCGCGAGGTCGCCGCGCTCGGCGACGGAGCGCTCGCGCGCGCGATCGTCGAGGACGGCATCGACGTCCTGGTCGACCTCGCGGTGAACAGCGGCGGCAACCGCCAGCCGGTGTTCGCGCACCGCGCCGCGCCGCTGCAGATCAGCTACCTCGGCTACGCGGCGACCACCGGCCTGCCGACGATGGACTACCGGCTCACCGACGCGACCGTCGATCCGCCCGGCCTGACGGAGAAGCTCCACACCGAGCGGCTCTTGCGGCTGCCGGACGTGATCTGGTGCTACCAGCCGCCGGCCGACGCGCCGGAGGTCACGCCGCGTCCGCCCACGCGAAGCGCAGGCGAGACCGACCCACCGCCGGTGCGCTTCGCGAGCCTGAGCCGGCTCGCGAAGATCTCCGATCGCGCGCTCGACGCGTGGGCCGAGCTGCTTCGCGCGGTGCCCGACGCGAAGCTGCGGCTGCAGGCCGCCCCGCTCGGCGAGGCGACGGTGCGCGAGGCGTGGGCGAAGCGCTTCGCGGCGCGCAAGATCGACCCCGCGCGCCTGGAGCTGCGCGGCGTCCAGCCGATGCGCGAGTACCTCGAGAGCCTCGGCGAGGCGGACGTCGCCCTCGACACGTTCCCGTTCTGCGGCGGAACGACCGCCTGCAACGCGCTCTGGATGGGCTGCCCGGTGATCACGCTGGCCGAGTCGGCGCCCTGGTCGCGCGTGACGGCGAGCGTGCTCGGCGCCATCGGGCTGTCGCGCTTCGTCGCGCGCACCGCCGACGAGTACGTGGCGAAGGCCGCGGCGCTCGCGAACGCGCCGGACGAGCGCGCCGCGCTGAGACGCACGCTGCGCGGGCGCGTCGCGGCGAGCCCGCTCACCGACGCGCCTCGCTTCGCGCGCGCCGTCGAGGCGGCGTAC
>CAIXWQ010001278.1 GCA_903923175.1 uncultured delta proteobacterium
CTGGTCCGTGCTCTCCGAGGGCTACGCCGCGAACGTGACCCGGCCGAGGGCGGCGTAGGCGCCCAAACGGTGGATATGCACCCAATCGCGTTCTGCCAGCTCCGACGCGACTGCCTCTCTCGACCACGAGCCGTCGGGGCGCAGCCGCTCCATCGCGGTGAAGTGCTCAAACTCGAGCCGACCTTCGTAGAGGGCGCGAGGCAATCGAAGGACTGCCACGATCCTCCCGGTCCCGCCGGTTCGACCCCAGTACCGCCACTCCTCGACGCGAGGATTCATCGCTGCCGAGGGGGTACGAGCCACTCGTAGTACTCGACGCCGAGACCTCGTGTATGCGACTCGAGGTTGGCTCGGCGCTCGGGCCCGCACGGCTGCTGGTAGTAGAGAGTCGCCGTGCCAAACCTGCGCTCGATGCGGTCGACCGTGCGAAACGTCTCCTGCGCGAGCTCCGCGAACGGAAGGCTCGACCAGCACGGCCGCACGATCACCCCGTCCTCGAGGCGAATGATCCGCACCGCGGGTATCTTGCGCTCCCGCAGATCCAGGATCGCGCTCACTTCGAGCAGGTGCACAGAGAGGTGAGCAGGGGTGTCCGCGCAGAGGTCTCGCAGGCTCGGCGCGGGCTCTTCAGTCCTGATCACGAACTGAAGGTAGTCGGGCAGATCATCGATCACCCCGAGCGGGAACTCGAGCGGAGCGCGCGACGTCGTCTGGATCTCTTCCTGGGCCGACCGGAAGAACGCTCGCTGGCCCTCCACGAAGTTCCCGTCGCGTTCGAGGAAGGAGTCGATGTTGCTCACCGTGATCTCGGTGCCGCGCGTCTCCTCGAAGACGCGCGCGTCGAGGCGCTGCGCCAGGGTGAGCGCGAGGTCGAACATGTCGGCCATGTTCCGCATGAAGCGTGGGTTCGAGTAGCTGGTCGAGAGCTCCACGCGGTGCAGCTCTTCGTCGTCTGGCGCGAAGTGAATGACGCACCAGGCCTCGCCGGTCTTGCGATAGCGAACCCACCACGCGCCGTCCGGTGGGTGAAAGACAGCCCCGAGACTCGACAAGGCAGCCCCGAGCTGTTCCCGGTCCAGCTCAGGAGCGCCGTTGGATCGGTTCTGCCTCGCGTCGGCGCCGCGGGTGGCTCGTGTCACCCATATGGCTAGCGGCACGCGTGGACGCTATCCCGGCGACTGTGCGCCTTCAAGAACAGCGTCGCCGCTCGATTGACGACCTCCGTCGTGCCGATATCCTCGTCAGCGATGCTGCGCGCGATCCTCGATGGCCTGGCCATCGCCCGGCTGCCGGCGCGCCTCGGCGATAGCGATCCCATCGCTGCTGCGTGGGCCACTTCGGACGACGTGCGAACCATGGTGCAGTTCCTCGTGCTGGGCGCCGACCTCGGCCTCTACGAAGTCAGCGGCCAGTCGTGGACCACCGAGCGCGCCGGGGAGGGCTGGGCGGCCCATCTTCGGTGTGTCTTCCGCCTTCGCCTGCCAGACAAGCGCTACGTGCGCGTGGACTTCACGGGCGGGGCGGCCGAGCTCCGCGCGATCGTCCCGACGGTGGCGCCCTACGAGACGTGGGCGCGGGTCATCGAGGAGATCCGCGAGCGAATCACCGACCCGATCGCGCTGCTGGTCTGGGACCTCGAGCGCCGGGGCGCGCCCGATCCGGGGTGGGCGGCACGATGGACGCTCGACGAGGCGTGGCGCGCGAGCCGCAGCAGCATTTCTCTGCGCGCGCTCCTCGGCCTCGGGGGCCGAGGCGACCTCCAGTCCAAGGTGAACCAAGCGATCGCGGCAGAATCGCCGCCGCACCGGCCTAGTGTTTTGGATATTGAGGGTCTTGAGGATGAGTGGTCGTGCGACAGTTCTCTTTGGCTCGACATCGAGCGCCGATGGGCCGCGTACGAGGAGGAGCTGGAGCGTTTCCATCTCGTGATCGTTCGGCGGGTCGTGCCGGAACTTCCGTCGCTCGCTCTCCCGCCGGGCTGTTGAAGGCGCGCGTCGTCTCGAAGGGGTGTGAACCGAATGACCACCAGCGCGCTCGGATTCCGCGGCGAGTCACTCTATCTCGAGGACCGAGAGCTGCGCGAGCTCCTCAAGGCCGTCGCCTATCACCTGCAGGACTATGCCACTCACGACTCGGCCACTGCGAATCCGCGTAGGACGCTTGGACTTCTGACCCTCCGCGGCCGCCGGTTCGCTGCTCGAGCGTCGGGGCGTGGCGACGAGCGCATTGCCCGGTGTTGTTAACGCTCGCCCTCTCCGCCCCAAATCCCCCGCTCTCCGCGCCGCCTGCGTGATGCCCCGCGCCGCCTCGCAGCGCCCCCTCCCGCACCGAGTCGTCGCGGCGGTGTGACGCGCGGCGATGTGGATGCGGTAGGAGGC
>CAIXWQ010001279.1 GCA_903923175.1 uncultured delta proteobacterium
GAGCGCGGCGCTCGCCGCGCGGCCGTCGCGACCTCGGCCGCTGCACGGGGCGACGCGCGCGTCCAGCCGAAGACGCTGCAAGCTTCTGGTGCGCGCGTGGTTACCTTGCTCCTGTAGGGCGTTCCATTCGCCACGAAGGAAGCAGGTCACGCGTTGTTCATGGGTCGAAACAAGGAAGCGGCGCAGCGGGCACTGGATCGCCGCGAGCACGAAGACAAGGCCACGCGACTCGCGGTCGAGGTCCCTCGCCTCGCGACGTTGAAGCTCGAGGTGGAGGACGGCAAAGGCGCGACGTTCGGCTTCGTCGCGCACGTGCGCCACGTGGTCGTCGCGAGCGCCCCGTCCCTGTTCGAATTCCCGTGCGGGGATCGCATGTGCAAGGACGGCGGCCACGATCTGACCCGGGAGATCCTCGCCGCGCTCCGCAGCGGCGACGAGCGCTTCGAAGGCGAGCACGTCTGCGACGGCTCGGTCGGCACGGAGGGGGCGCACGCGTGCGACCGCATGCTGCGCTACGTCGGCACCGCGACCTACCGCGAGGCGCCCGCCGCGAGCCCCGGGGCCCCCTTGGGGCGCTCGGAGGGCTGGGGTCGCGCAGGAGCGTGATTCGTGGCTCGTGACGCGTCGAACGCGTCCCGAGACGCGTAGCGCCGTGTGGCTGCCGCGAGCGCAGTTCGCTCGAGCAGCCGACGGCCGTCGCGCGCGGGCGGTACGGCGGACTGCGGCAGGCTGCGCGTTCGGCAGCCTGCCTTGCGCCCGTGGCGCGTCCTACATGTCCATGCCGCCCATGCCGCCCATGCCGCCGGCAGAGCCCATGTGCGTCGAGCCGCTGTCCTCGCTCCCGGCCTCGGCGATGAGGCACTCGGTGGTGAGCATCAGGCCCGCGACGCTGGCCGCGTTCTGCAGGGCGGTGCGCACGACCTTGACCGGATCGATGACGCCCATCTCGACGAGGTTGCCGTAGACCTCGGTCGCCGCGTTGTAGCCGAACTCGCCCTTGCCCTCGCGGACCTTGTCGAGCACCACCGAGCCGTCGACCCCTGCGTTGCGGGCGATCTGGCGCAGCGGCTCCTCGATGGCGCGACGGACGATCCGCACGCCGACGCGCTGCTCGTCCGACACGACGAGGGCGTCGAGCGCCGGCTGCGCGCGGATGAGCGCGACGCCGCCGCCGGGGACGATCCCCTCCTCGACCGCGGCGCGCGTGGCGTGCAGGGCGTCCTCGACGCGGGCCTTCTTCTCCTTCATCTCGGTCTCGGTGGGGGCGCCGACCTTCACGATCGCGACGCCGCCGACGAGCTTCGCGAGCCGCTCCTGCAGCTTCTCCTTGTCGTAGTCCGAGGTGCAGTTCTCCACCTGTCCGCGGATCGCGGCGATGCGCCCCTGGATGGCCTCCTTCGCGCCGCCGCCATCGACGATGGTGGTCGAGTCCTTGTCGAGCGTGATGCGCTTGGCGCGCCCGAGCTCGGCGAGGCCGACGTTCTCGAGCTTGAGGCCGAGCTCCTCGCCGATGACCTGGGCGCCCGTGAGGATGGCGATGTCCTTGAGCATCTCGCGCCGGCGATCGCCGAAGCCCGGGGCCTTGGCCGCGACGCAGTTCAGCGAGCCGCGGAGCTTGTTGACGACGAGCATCGCGAGCGCCTCGCCCTCGATGTCCTCGGCGATGATCAGCAGCGGCTTCTGCGCCTTCGCGACCGCCTCGAGCAGCGGCAGGATGTCGCGCATGGCGGCCACGCGCTTGTCGCAGACGAGGACGTAGGCGTCCTCGAGCACGGCCTCCATGCGGGCGGGGTCGGTCACGAAGTACGGCGAGAGGTAGCCGCGATCGAACTGCATCCCTTCGACGAGCTCGAGGGTCGTCTCGGCGGTCTTGCTCTCCTCGACCGTGATGACCCCTTCCTTGCCGACCTTCTCCATGGCCTCCGCGAGCTTCTTGCCGATCTCCTTGTCGCCGTTGGCGCTGATGGTGCCGACCTGGGCGATCTCTTGCGGATCCTTGGTCGACTTCGCCATCCCCTTGAGCGCGAGCGTCACGCACTCGACCGCGCGATCGATACCGCGCTTGAGCTCCATCGGCTCGTGCCCGGCGGCGACGAGCTTGCTCCCCTCGCGGTAGATGGCCTGGGCGAGCACGGTCGCGGTGGTGGTGCCGTCGCCCGCCACGTCGCTGGTCTTCGAGGCGACCTCGCGCACCATCTGGGCGCCCATGTTCTCGAAGCGGTCCGAGAGCACGATCGACTTGGCGACGGTGACGCCGTCCTTGGTGATCGTGGGGCCGCCGTAGGCCCCCTCGAGCACGACGTTGCGCCCCTTGGGGCCGAGCGTGACGCGCACGACGTTGGCGAGGGCGTTGACGCCGGCGAGGATGCGCCCGCGGGCCTGTTCGGTATAGACGATCTGCTTGGCTGCCATTTTGGACCTACGAGCGGACGGGTTGCGTAACGACGTTCGGGAGAACGCCTTCATCGGGGGGCACGCGCGAGCGCTCGGTTGGACGCGCGACGGTGCGCGGCGGAGCGCCGAGGCACGTCGCGAGACACGAGCGCGCATGCGCTGAGCACGGCGTGTGCGGGGCGCGGCGACCTGGCTAGCGCACGCTCGCTGCGGCGCGTCCGCGTCGGATCGCGCGCGTTCGGCACGCCCGCGTGGACGTCGAGCGGCCCGCGTCCGGCGCAGAGGCGAGGATTCGCCACGCGGACGAGCTGCGGGAGGCCATCGACCCAAGGTGCGCACGCGCGCGCCTCGGCGCTTGTCATATCTTCACCGGATGGGCAAAAGCCCCCGGAATTCGCGAGTGCTCGGCCGCGTTCGGCCGGTCACCTCTGCAGGTGACGCCTGGCCTCGACCGCCGAGCCCGCGCGAGGGTCCCTGCGCGGGCCGCACGACGACGACGACGACGAGGCACGCGCGCGGGGTGCAATCCTCCGCCCCCAGCGAACGCGGCCCGTCCGGCTCCCCACGCCCCGCGCGTCTTGACGACAACCGAACACAAATTGCCGTATTTCGCGCCGTCGACGCCTGGTGAGCGCGCGACCGCCCTGGCTTAGCCGCCCCCCTTCCTCGCGAGAGTCGGCGGCGGCCCCCCGGCCGCGTTCACAGGAGCTTCGTCATGAATCGTTCGCACGCCCTCGGTTTCGTGTCTCTGGTCGTCGTCGGCGCCGCCACCGCCTTCCTCGCGTGTTCGAGCAGCGACACCACGGATCCGGTGGTCGCCATCGACTCGGGGCTCAAGGACAGCGGGAGCGCGGCGGACACGGCGCCGGGCGCCGACACGAACACCGCGCCCGACGACACGGGCACGACCACCGACTCCGGCGTCGCCGGCGACACCGGCTCGACCACCGGCGACACGGGGACGTGCTCGAAGATCGGCACGCTCCACCCGCCCTCGGCCGACGCGGGGACGTCCACGATCTTCTGCCCGTTCAGCGCGTCCGGGGACGCCGGCAAGGACATCTACTGCACGGCCAAGTCGCAGCACTGCTGCGAGACGCCGGCCGGCAGCACGCTGTCGACCTGCGAGGCGCTCGGGACCGCGTGCCCGGTGGCGAAGTCGACGGACTGGCAGTGTGAGGATCCGAGCGCCGATTGCCCGTCGGCGACGCCGGTGTGCTGCGCGGCAGGCGCCACGATCGGCCTCGGCGCCACGGGCTGCGGCAACTTCGCGAGCAAGATGACCGGCACGACCTGCGTCGCCGCGGGCGGCTGCACGGGCATCACGATCTGCACGGCCGACGCCGAGTGCCCGACCGGGCAGCACTGCACGCCCTTCACCAAGGCCGGCAACCAGGTCGGCGGCTGCATGTGAGGCCAGGCGCGCGCGCCCTCGCTCCTTGTGCCGCGCGGCCGGGGTCGACGAGGGCGCCGCGTCGCGCGCGGGCGAGGAGCGAGTAGCGTGCGCCGCCGCCGATGCGTCGAAGCCCCCTCGCTCCGCGGCTCCTGCTCGCCGTCGCGCTCGCGCTCTCGCTGGCGACGCCCGCGTGCCGTCGCCGCGCAGTGCGCCGTGCGCCGCCGGTCATCGAGGATCCGATCTACGGCACGCTCGACGGCCGGCGCTTCACGCTCGCCGAGCTCGGCGAAGCGGTCGGGTTCGTGCGGGCGCGCCTCGCCTCGCCGAGCGCCTCGCCGCCTCCGAGCGCCTCGGCCGTGCGCGGTCGGCGGGTGTTCCTCGCGGTGCACGCGGGGC
>CAIXWQ010001280.1 GCA_903923175.1 uncultured delta proteobacterium
CGCGCGCGTGGCCTCGGCGCGGCGCGCACGAGAGAGCCTGCTGCGCGGGGAGGCGCGGCGGCGCGAGGCCGATCGACGCGCGGACGACGCCGAGGAGGAGCTGGTCGCGCACGCGTCGATCATGCGCGCGACGGTCCAGCCGATGCCGCGCCGCGAGGGGCAGATCTTCGTGAACGCCGCGTCGATCGCGGCGGCCGCCGCCGACGGCGACTTCTACCACTCGGGCCGCGACGCGCTCGGACGGTCGGTCACGATCCTGGTCGACGCCGCGGGCCACGGCGCGGGCGCGGCCGAGCTCGCGGCGATCGCGGGGCGGGCGGCGCGCGACGCCATCCACCTCGACCCCGATCTGGAGGGGACCTACCACGCCGTGACGGCCGCGCTGATCGCGCAGGAGCTCCCGCTCGCGACCGCGGCGCTCGGGCTGGTGCGGGTCGGCGACGGGGTCGTCGAGATCCTCAACGCCGGGCTGCCGCCGATCGCCCTGCTCGCCGGCGGCGAGCTGAGGTTCATCGAGAGCGTGGCGGCGCCCGCCGGCGTGGGGTTCGCGGACGTCGCCGCGCGCGTCGTGCGCTGCGAGGTGACGCCGGGCTTCGCGGTGGCGATGGCGAGCGACGGCGCCCTCTCGGGCGGGCAGGACGCCGCTTCCATGGAGCAGCTCACCGTCCGCTTCGGGTTCGCGCAGTGCGCGCTCGGGCTGGCGAAGGCCGATCCGGCGATGCTGACCACGCTGCTGCGCGAGCACGCCGCGGGCACGCGGACGAGCCTCGACGACGACGCGACGTTCGTCGTCGTCGCGCACGATCCCGCCGCGCCGCCGCCGCCCGAGCCCGAGGCCGGCTGGTGAGCGCCGCCACCCTCCGCACCGTCAGCTCGCTCGGCGCCCTGCGCGCGCGCGCGCGTCGCGGGCTCGGGCACCTTCGCGCCCTGCGCGAGGACGTGCGCCGCGTCGAAGCCACGCGCCCCGAGCTCCACGGCGCGCGAAGGCTCGCCTCGCTCGCGGGCGACACGTCGCTGTGGGCGCTCACGCTGCTGCGCGGCGGCGCGGCGATGCGGGCGAGCTTCGGCTCGGCCCTCGGCGCGCACACGCTGCTCCGGCTCGCGTTCCACATCGACGTCTGGACGGACGAGATCGGCGCCGGGCTGCGCCTGCCCCACCCCTTCCAGATCGTGATCGGCGAGGGGGTGCGCGTCGGCGCGGGGTGCACGGTGATGCACGGCGTGACCATCCAGCGGGCGCGCGGCGCGCCGACCGAGATCGGCGACGGGAGCGTGATCGGCGCCTCGGCGATCGTGCTCTCGGGGGCGCGCGTGGGCGCGCGCTCGCTGATCGGCGCGGCGAGCGTGGTGCGCGCCGGAGAGACCCCGGCGGGGCGGGTGTTGGTGGGCGCGCCGGCGCGGATCGCGCGCGCGGTGCGAGAAGGAGAGGTCGCAACGTGAAGCTCGCGGTCATGCTCGGCGGGACGGACGGTGGGCGCTCGGGGCTCGGGACCTACGTGAAGGAGGTCGTGCCGGCGCTCGCCGCGCTGCTGCGCGCGCGCGGCGGCCAGGCGATCGCGCTCGGCACGTCGCGCGATCTCGAGGCGTACGCGCCGTGGCTCGGCGACTGTCGCGCGGTCGAGATCCCCTCGGCGGTCGACGGCGCGGGCGCCAGCGCGCTGTTCCACATGCTGGCTGCCGATCGCGTGGCGCGAGGCGCCGGCGCCGACGTGGCGCTCTTCCCCGCGGGCAACCGACGGGCGCCGCTCGCGCCCTCGCTCCCTACGGTCGCGGTCATCCACGATCTCGCGCAGCTGCACGTCACGCGCAAGTACGACGGGCTGCGCATGTTCTACGTCCGCTCGGTGCTGACGCGTGCGATGCGCGACGCCTCGCGGCTCGTCGCGGTGAGCGAGGCGACGCGGCGCGATCTCGTCGAGGCGCTCGGGATCCCCAGCGACACGGTGCGCGTGGTGCCGAACGGCGTCGACGCCGGCCGCTTCGCGCCGCTCGAGCCGACCGACCCGCGCGTCGTCGAGGCGCGCCGCGCGCACGGGCTCGTGCGGCCGTACGTGCTCTACGTCTCGCGGCTGGAGCACCCGGGCAAGAACCACCTGCGCCTGCTGCAGGCGTTCGCCGGCTCGCGCGCGCGGCTCACGCACGATCTGGTCTTCGCGGGCGGCGATTGGGGTGCGCGCGCAGCGATCGAGGCGCGCGTCGACGGGCTCGGCCTGCGCGAGCGAGTACGGCTGCTCGGTTACGTCGAGGCCGACGAGCTCCCCGCGCTGGTCGCGGGGGCTCGTTCGGTCGCGATGGTCGGGCTGCGCGAGGGGTTCGGCCTGCCGGCGCTCGAGGCCCTCTCGGCGGGGCGTCCGGTGCTCGTCTCCTCCACCGGCGCGCTCCCCGAGGTCGTCGGCCCGCTCGGCGTGGTCGTCGATCCCCACGACGTTTCGGCGCTGCGCGAGGGGCTCGATCGCACGCTCGAGGATACGGCCCTGCGCGCGCTCGTCGCGGCGGAGGGCCCGCGGTGGGGCGCGGCGCGCGGCTGGGCCGACACGGCGATCGGCGTGCTGCGCGCGTGCGAGGAGGCGCTGGCCGCATGACCACCGCGACCCCGCTCCACCTGCTCCCCCGCGCCTCGCTCCTCGACGTCGCGCGCGGCCGCGCGTCGCTGGTCGGCTCGCGCCTCCGGCCAGACGCGCCCCGGGGCTTCGTGTCGCCGATCGAGGCGCGCGTGCAGCTCGGTCTCGCGCACGAGGCCGTTGCTGCCATTCATGCCAACGAGACCGAGTTGCTCGCTCGCCGCACGGTCGCCAGCGATCTGCGCGCCTGCGCCGCCGCGGTGGTCGCGGCCGTGGTCTCGCCCCCCGCGCACGCGCCGGCGCCGACGAGGCCGCGGCTCGTCTCGGCGCGCGTCGACAACGTCACCGCCGACGAGGCCATCGAGGCCATCCTCTCGCCGCAGGGCCGGAGCGCTTCGCGACCCGCCGGGCACGCGACGCACGCGCATCACGCGAGTCACGCGAGTCACGCGAGAAGCGCGGGCCGCGCCAGGATGGTGCACTTCGTCCACCCGCACGCGCTGAACCTCGCGACGCTCGATCGTGGCCTGCGCGATCAGCTCGGCGCGGCCGACCTGGTGCTCCCGGACGGCGTCGGGCTGCGCGTCGCCGCCCGCATCCTCGGGGTGCGCCTGCGCCACAACGTGAACGGCACCGATCTGCTGCCGCGCCTCTGCCGCGCCGCCGCCGCCGCGGGCACGCCGCTCGCGCTCATCGGCGCCGCGCCCGGCGTCGCGGAGCGCTGCGCGACGAACCTGCGCGCGATGACGCCGGGGCTCGAGATCCCGCTCGTGTCCGACGGCTTCCTCGACGCGCCACGCATCGACGCCGTGCGCGCCGCGCTGCGCAAGGTGGGTCGCGCGATCGTGCTGGTCGGCATGGGGACGCCGCGTCAGGAGACGTTCGCCTGGCGTCACCTCGCCGATCTCGGCGGCGTCACGGCGGTCACCGTCGGGGGGCTCTTCGACTTCTTCTCGGGCGACGTCCGCCGAGCGCCGAGCGCCGTGCGCGAGCTCGGCCTCGAGTGGGTCTACCGGATCGCGCAGGAGCCGCGGCGCCTGTTCGCGCGCTACGCGCTCGGCAATCCGGCGTTCCTCGCGCTCGCGACCGCGCAGGCGATCGGCGCCGCGGCCGCGGGCGGATAGCGCCGCACGACGGCGTCGCCTGGCACGGCGGCTGCTCCTGGAGCACGCAGCGGAGCAGCGAGACATGGCGATCAAGACCCCGACCCGAACGCCGGCCCCTCGCACGCGCAGCACTCCGCGCACGCGTGAGGCGCGTGAGGCGCGCGAGACGCGCGGCGCGAAGGCGCGCGTGGGCGGCGACGCACGCGTGCGGCGCGAGAAGCGTGAGGCGCGCGAGACGCGCGAGACGCGAAGCGAGCCCGCCGCGCCGCGGTCGCCGCGCGCGCGGCTGGTCTCGATCGTGGAGGAGCTCCGCTCGATGGAGGCCCAGCTCGACGCGCTGCTGCGCGCCGCGCGCGCGGAGCTCGAGCGCGCCGCGGCCGTGGGCGCCGTCGCCGCAGGGGGCTTCGGCGCGGTCGAGGAGCTGCTCCACTGCCAGCTCGCCGACGGCTCGGCGCTCGCGGTGCTGGCGGCCGAGGCCTGGCCGGCCTGCGCGCCCGCCGGCGCGTTCGCGGGCTACGCGGCGCTCCTCGACGCGCTCGAGGCGCGCGAGGTCGACGCGATCCGGCTCGTGAGGCGCGCGCGCGCTCGACTCGGCACGCTCGAGCGCGGCGGCTACCGCACCGGCTACCGCAGCTACGAGGAGCTGCTGGAGCGGCTCCTGGTCGGCTTCCCGCGCCTCTCCACCGCGCTCCTCCTGCTGGATCAGGCGGAGCTGCGCGCGCGCCAGGCGCCCCTCACGCCGCGCACGCCGCTCACGCCTGGCGCGCCCCCGCGCTCCGAGAGGTCGAGCTCCGACGCCCCCGCGCCGAGCGCGCCGCGCGTCGCGTGGGTGAGCTTGCGAAAGCGCGCGTTCGGCGTGGTCGCCGTCGCGAGCCTGATCGCGCTGGTCGCGTCCGGCGTCGCCGTGCGCGCGCGGGCCGCCATCAAGGCCGAGCCCCCCGCGAGCTCGGTCGACGCGCCCAGCCGGTAGCGACGGCGTCGCTGCGACGTCACGAGCGAATGGGCGCGCGAATCAACGCGCGACGACACGTGCGAGCGCACACGCGACGTCACGCGCGAGCCCACGCATGGGCGCGCGCGTACCCGCTGCCGCGCGCCTACGACGCGAGCATCCGGCGCACGAGCGCCAGATCCACGCGCATCGACTTCGAGGCGGCGTACCAGGCGCGGGCCCGGAGGCGATCTTCGTGGCCGGCGAGGTCTCCGACCAGCGCGCGCTCGACGTCGATGGCGCCGACGCTCGCGCGGGCGGCGTCCTGCGCGAGCGCGGCCACGCCCACCTCGTGGGTCGGCAGCGGCCGCACGCCTACGAGGGAGAGGCGGCCGAGCACCACCTTGAAGAGCGCGTCGACCAGCGTCCACAGCGCGTCGGCGTGCACCCCGAAGAGCGAGAGCAGGAGCACGAGCGGCGTGAGGGTCGCGACCGCCACCAGGGCGACGAGCCTGGACGCGAAGCGCGGTCGCGCGCCGAGCCGACGCGAGGCGATCAGCAGCGGATCCTCGAAGGCGACCTCCGTGTCGCTGCGCAGGTCCACGATCCCGGTCTCGCGCACGCGCATCGCGTGGACGTCGAGCCCCTCGCCGACGATGACGTGCGCGTCGACGTAGGCCGAGCGGACGCGGGTGCTCGCCTCGATGACGGCGCGCTCGCCGATGACCGCGCCCGGGCCGACCTGCGCGCCCGCGGCGATGAAGGCGTCGGCGCCGATGAAGCATGGCGCACGGAGGATCGCCCCCGGTGCGACGATCGCGCCGCGCGCGACCCACACGCCCGGCGCGCGCTCGGCCGCGTGGACGGGGGGCACGAACGCCCGGTCGCCGAAGGGCGCGGAGAGCTTGCCGGCGATCACCGCGAGGCCGAGGGCCAAGGCGTCCCGGGGCGACTCGACGCTCAGCGCAGCGCCCGGCCCGACGAGGTGCCGGCGTGCGCTGCCGTCCTCGCCGAGCAGCAGGATGGCGGCGCCGCGCGTCCACCAGGGGAGCTCGGGGAAGGCGGGCACGTGCGCGACCACGCCTTCGTCGCCCGCACGCGCGTAGAGCCGCGCGAGATCGCCGTCGCCGAGCACGTTGGCCGGGATGACCAGCGCGCCGCGCAGCGGGAGCCCGGCGCGCGCGGCGAGCTCGGACAGCGGAAGCGGCTCGCCGCTCGTGACGAGCGCGACGTCGTAGCCGATCGCCTCGTCGGCCTCGATGAGCGCGGCGAGCGCGAGCCCCTCCGCGCCCGCCTCGATCTCGATCACGATCCGATCGCAGCCGACGGTGCGCAGCCACTGCACCTGCCGCACGACGAGCGGTCGGCCGGCGACGTCGAGCGAAGCGACGCGGCTGCCGCCGGGGACGCGATGGATGAGAGCGTGCACGGGGGCTCCTGGGCTGGGGTCGGGGACTCGGGACTCGGGACTCGGGACTCGGGGCTCGGGTCAGTACGCGCCGCGCCCGCGCAGCACCGCGGGGATGGTGCGCGCGACGATCCGGATCTCGTCGAGCGGGCGGATGGCGTCGACGTACTCGAGGTCGAGCGCGACCTGCTCGTCGAAGCTCAGATCGCTCCGCCCGCCGATCTGCCAGAGACAGGTCAGTCCCGGGCGGACCTCGAGGCGGCGCCACGCGCGGACGTCGTAGAGCTCGACCTCGCGGCGCAGCGGCGGGCGCGGGCCGACCAGCGTCATGTCGCCGACGAGCACGTTGAACAGCTGCGGCAGCTCGTCGATGCTGAGCTTGCGGATCACGCGGCCGATCGGCGTGATGCGCGGATCGCGACGGAGCTTGAAGCGCACGCCGTCGCTGGCCGCGCCGGTGGCGGCGGCGAGCTTCGCCTTGGCGGCGTCGGCGCCGACGTACATCGAGCGCAGCTTCCACATGCGGAAGGCGCGGCCGTGCTGGCCGATGCGCTCCTGCGGGAAGAGCACCGGGCCGCGGCTCGTCGCCTTGATCACCAGCGCGACGAGCGCGAGCAGCGGCGAGAGCGCGAGCAGCCCGAGCCCGCACGCGGCGACGTCGATCGCGCGGCGGAGCATCGGCCCGGCCCCGCGGAGGCGCAGGCGCGTCCGCAGCAGCGCGCGCCGGACACGCACGCCGAGCCGCGGCAGGGCGCCGCGCGCGGAGGGGGGAGCGAGCGAAAGGCGAGCTCGTCATCGGCGTCACGCGTCGCGGTGGGCTCGGGCATCGGGTTCCTCCGTCGGGCGAGCGAGGCTCGCGTCACGCCGTCCGCTCGCGCCGCCGCGGAGCCGCGGGCGCCGTCTCGCGCGGCAGGTCGCCGACGCGATCGATCCCCTCCGCAACTTCGGGGCCAGCGCCGATCACCACCACGCCCACCGCGTCGGCGCGGCCGAGCCGGTCGGCCAGCGAGGCGAGCGCGAAGGCGCGGTGCTCGCGCGCGTGCACCACGACGATCACCGAGCGCGCGGCGCGGGCGGCGCGACGCAGCTCGTGGGCGGGCTCGTCGCCCGAGGCCGCGCGCGCGAGGTCCTTCGCCGCGCGACGCCGCTCGCGGCGCGCGAGGTCGTTCCAGCTCGAAGCCAGCGCGAGGGTCGCCTCCGCCTCGTGCGCGGAGAACGGCACGAACAGCGGCGCCGGCAGCTGCTCGCGCAGCGCGTGGAGATCGCGCGCGAGCGGGGCGAGGCGCTCGGCGTCGAGCGGCCACGACGACGTCGCGATCACCGGGAGCCGCGCCCACCACGCGACCTCGCGCGGCGCGTGCAGCCGCAGCCCGTCGAGCGCGCGCAGCACGCGCGACAGCAGGCCGAGCAGCAGCCCGAACGCGAAGCCGCCGAGCGCGACCGTCTTGCGCGAGGACTTGGCCGGGCGATCCGGCGTGCGCGCGCGCTCGAGCACCCGCAGGCCGGTCTCGGGCGCGCGGGCGGCGTCGATCGCGGCGGCGCAGGCGGTCTGGAGCGTCGCGACGTGCCCCTCGGCCGCGTGCACCTCGGCGACCCGCGAGGCGGCCTCGCCTTCGAGGGCCGAGAGGCGCTCGAGCTTCTCCTGCGCGCTCTTCAGCATCCCGCCGAACAGCTCGGCCTTCTTCGACGAGGCGGTGCGCTGGGCGACCGCGTTGGTCAGGCCGGACTCGATGGTGGCGAGCGCCGGGTTCCGACCGACGCTCCGATCGATCACGATCGACGCGCCCGGCGCGCGCTCGCTGCGCTCGAGCGCCTCGACCTCCGCCTTGAGCGCCTCGACCTTCGGGTGGTCGCTGGCGAGGTGCGACTCGGCCGCCGACAGATCGTTGGCGCGACGCCCGCGCGCCTCGGCGGCGAGCAGCGCCTCGCGCTCCGAGAGCACGGTGGTCCTGGGCTGCGAGGCGGCGGCCCCCTTCAGCGCCTCGGTGCGCGCCGTCTCGCCGCCCGCGTCGGCGCGCGAGAGCTGCGACTCGACGGTGAGGCGCGAGATCTGATCGATCGCGGCGTTCGTCTCGAGGGTGAGATCGGCGACGCCGTACTTCTTGCGGAACGTCGCGAGCTCGTCGCGCGCCGCGGTCAGCACGCGCTCGGCCTCGCCGAGATCGGTCCTGCGGGCCTCGACCGCCTGCTGCAGCCGCGCGCGCTCCTGCGCCGCGCGCTCGTCGACGAACGACTCGACGACCGCGTCGGCGAGGCGCACCGCCCCCTCGGCCGAGAGCGAGCTCGCGCCGATGACGAAGAGGTTGGCCTGCTCGGCCGGCTCGACCGAGACCAGCCGACCGAGCTCCTCGAGCGACGCCGCGAGCGAGGCGCGCTTGCGGGCGCCGGCGAGCACGGTCGGCAGCTTCACGCTCGCGACGACGGTCTTGAACTCGCGCTGCGGGTCGGCCGGCACGCCGCCGCCGGGTCCCAGCGTCGGCTCCCACGCGACCACCACGCGGGCTTCGTAGGCCGGGTGCACGCCGAACTTCGCGTACGCGCTGCCGACGACGCCGCCGACGAGCGCGCCGAGCACGATCCATCGACGCCCCTGGCCGAGCCCACGCACGAGGCGCGCCGGCTCCACCGGAACTCCAGGACGCGGCGGCGCCTCTGCGCCCGCGCTCGCGGCGGCCGGCGCCGACGCGCCTTCTTGTGAACCGACCTGGAACATCGCGGCCTTCAGCTCGGGAGGCGCGGGGCGCGCAGCGCGGCGTCGACGCTCACGAAGACCGAGAGCACCTCGTGGAGGTGCGTGACGCGCGCGATCGTGGTCGCGTACGGCGAGAGCGCGGCCAGCGCGAGGGCGCCGCGATCGGGGGCGACGCGGGCGATCGCGCAGAGGGTGGCGATCCCGAGCGAGTCGATGAACTCGACCTGCGAGAGATCGAGCACGACCCGCGTGGCGCCGCGCGCGTACTCGTCGCGCGCCCACTGGAGAAGCCCGCGGGCGGCCTTCGCGTCGACGCGACGCGGGAGCAACTGCACCACGATGGGGTTGGCTTCGATGGCGACGGCGTTCATGCGACCTCGCTCAGCACGCGGCGTGCCGCGCCTCCGGATTTCTCGCTACTTCGTCCTTCGGTCGCCAGGACGAGCTCCGTCTCGATCGCCTCGACGTAGCCCGCGAGCGCGGCGCGGCGCCGCACGGTCACGAGCCCCGCCTCGATCTGCGCGCGCACCAGCGTGGGCGAGGCGATCAGCCGCGTGACGCCCGCGGCGAGCCCGGGCGCGTCCTCGCACACCTGCGCGTTCACCCCGTGCTCGAGGAGCTCCGCGGCGCCGCCGCGCGCGAGCGCCACCACCGGGACGCCGCAGGCCATCGCCTCGAGGTACGTGAGGCCGGCCGGCTCCTCCCAGCAAGACGGGAAGAGGAAGGCGTCGTGCGCCCGGTAGATCACGGGGAGCTCGGCGCGCGGCACGAAGCCGAGCCAGCGCACGTGCGGCTCGACGCGCTCCTCGCTCGCCACCGCGCGCAGGCGCGCCTCTTCGGCTGCTTCGCCCCGCCCGGCCAGGGTGAGCGTGGCCGCGACGCCCGCGCGACGCAGCTCGCCGAGCGCGCGGATCGCGAGGTCGCACCCTTTGCCCGGGTGAAGGCGCCCCGTGTAGAGCAGGGCGGGCGAGGCGGGCACGCGCTTCTCGAGACGCGCGCCGATCACGTCGCGCACGTCCCGCGCGTCTCGATCGTCTCGCGGTGAGAAGACGCGGAGGTCGACCCCCTGCCAGACGACGCGGCTCGCTTCGAGCGGCACGCCCCCTTCGCGCATCGCCCGCTCGGTCGCGGCGCTCACGTGGATGGCGCGCTCGAACCGCACCCCCTGCCACGTGCGGTGCGCGAGCGGCCCGCGCTCGAGGAGCGCGATCGCCTTGCTGCGGAGCGGCGTCGCGCCGTCGCCCGGGGCGTGCGCGAGGAGCCAGTCGTCGTTGAAGAGCCAGACGCCCGGCAGCCCGCGCGCCTGCAGCGCGCGCGCGACGTGGAGCCCGAGGCGGCGCTGCGAGAGGAACAGCGCGGCGTCGAACGGCCCCTCGCGCGCGAGCAGCTCCTCGACCACGCGCCGGTGTCGCGGCGCGGCCAGCGCGTGGCGCAGCCGATCGCGCGCGGGCGGCTCGCCGAACGGGCGGATGAGGCTCAGGCTGCGGTGGACCCAGCTCGGGTCCTCGCCACGCGGCGCGCCGGTGCTGAGCACGTGCACGTCGTGGCCGCGGCCCCGGAGCGCGCGCGCGACGTCGTCCGCCAGGAGCTCGTAGCCGCCGAGCACGTCGGGAGGGAAGAGGTTCGAGACGAGGAGGGTGCGCATGGCGGCGTCCATGGCACGCCCCGTGCCGTGTCCGTCGCATGCTCCGTCGCATGCTCCGTCGTGGGATCGCCTGGCTGCTGCTCGCGTCGCTGACCTCGTGCGCGGCGCGCCTGCCGGTCGCTCCGGCGCAGCCGGCCGACGATCCGACCTTCGTCGCGGAGGTCGCCGAGGCGCCGCCCGGCCTGCCGGACGACGCGCCCGCGGCGTTCACGCTGCGCGCGGGCGACGTCGTCGCCGTGAAGATCGTCTCGCTCGAGGTGACCGATCTCGGCGCGCTCGCGGTCGACGGCCAGGGGCGCATCTTCGTGCCGATGGTGGGCGCGGTGGAGCTTGGCGGCTGCGAGCTCCCCGAGGCCTCGCGCCGGCTCGAGACGGCGGTGCGCACGCTCGATCGCACCGCGCGCGTCGCGCTCTGGGTGCTCGATCCCGCCGGCCACACGGTCACCGTCATCGGCGCCGTGGAGCGCCCCGGCGTGCTCCCGCTCCACGGGGCCCTGAGGCTGGTCGAGGCCATCGCGGCCACCGGCGGGACGAGGAGCGCCGCGTCCGACGGCGAGATCGCGAGTCTCGCCGATCTCGACGCGGGACGCGTGGTACGCGACGGCACCGCGCTGCCGATCAGCCTCGGGCGCGCGCTGCGCGGCGAGCCCGGCCACGACGTGTGGCTGCGCGCCGGCGACGTGGTCGTCGTGCCGGCGGCGAGCGGCGAGCGCATCCGCGTGCTCGGCCAGGTCCGCTCGCCGCGCGTCGTGCCGTTCCACCCCGGCATGCGCCTCACCGAGGCGATCGCGCTCGCCGGCGGCACCACCGAGGACGCCGACGAGGCCGACGTGCGCGTGCTGCGCGGGCCGCTCTCGGCGCCGCACGTCTACTGCGCCGATCTGAAGGCGCTGTTCCGCGGCGGCGCCAAGGACGTCGAGCTCGCCAAGGGCGACGTCGTGTTCGTGACCGAGCACTGGCTCGCCTCGATGGGGCACGTCCTGCAGCGCCTCACGCCGCTGCTGG
This sequence comes from uncultured delta proteobacterium, assembly GCA_903923175.1. Classification (GTDB taxonomy): domain Bacteria; phylum Myxococcota_A; class Polyangia; order Polyangiales; family JADJMO01; genus CAIXWQ01. Next base: position 11,349 of record CAIXWQ010001280.1, read on the forward strand.
CAGCAACGGCAGTAGGCCTCGCGCTCAAGAAGTAGCGACCTGCGCGAGCAGCGCCTCCAGGCGGTCGACGGTCGCGCCGCGCGAGAACCGCGCGCGCACCGCGCGCCGCGCCCGCGCACCGAGGGCCGGATCGCTCGCGACCTCGCGGATCGCCCGCGCGAGGTCGCGCGCGTCGAGCGGCGTGAACAGCCGGCCGAGCTCGTCGTCGAGCCACTCCGGGATCCCGCCGTGCCGCGCGCCCACCACCGCGCGCCCGCGCGCCATCGCCTCGAGTCCGACCATGCCGAACGGCTCCGGCCAGCGCGAGGGGACGACCACCAGCCCCGCCTGCGCGTAGAGCGCGTCGAGCCCCTCGGGCGCCACGTAGCCGTGGAAGCGCACCCGGCCGGGCGCCACCGCGGCGGCGCGCGCCTCCCACTGCGCCCGCGAAGGGCCGTCTCCCACGACGTCGAGCGTGAACCGCGCGGGGAGCCAGGCGAGCGCGTCGATCGCGAGATCGGCCCCCTTCCCCCGCACCAGCTGCCCGAAGAAGAAGACGCGCTCGGGCGCGCCCGGCAGCTCCGAAGGCGATGGCAGCAATGGCAGCTTCGTGTCGTCCGGCAGATCGGGCACCGGATGCACCACGTGCACGCGCGCCGCGTCGACCCCGGCGGCGACGAGCCCGTCGGCGACGTACGCGCTGCAGGCGACGAGCGGCGCCCGCGCGGCGAGGTCGCGGAGGCGCCCGGGCAGCGCGAGCGGGCTCACCAGCGAAAGCGGCAGCCGACGCCCGCGCGTGCGCTCGACGAAGCAGCCGTGGCCGACGCACGCGAGCCCTGGCGCGCGATCGCAGGGGGTCGCGCCGAGCGGCAGCATGCGGTGGCGCCGCGCGCACGTGAGATCGTGATCGTGCGCGGCGAGCAGGAGCTTGGTCGCCCCGAGCGGCGCGAGCTCGCGGACGTCGGTCGCCTTCTGGACGTAGGCGACGTCGACCGCGAGCCCCGCGCCCGGCCCCGTGTCCAGGCCGCGCAGGCGCAGATCGATCACCTCGGAGAACGGGGCCGCGAACCGCGCGGGGTCGCGCCCGGGCTCCCCGTGGTGGGCGAGCACCAAGGTGTGACCGCGCGCCGCGAGGTCGCGCGCGAGGTCGTGGGCGTAGCGCTCGATCCCGCCCTGGAAGCCCGAGGCGCGCGTGACGAGGGCGATCTTCATCGCGCACCGACGGCGAGCGGCGCCTCGCGCGCGCTCGAGGCAGCGGACGCCGCGAGAGAGCCGGTGGAGAGGGCAGCGGCGCGCGAGGCGCGCGAGGCGGAGGCGTACGCCGCGCGCATCGCGACGAGCCCCGCGAGCACACCGCCGAGGCACGCGAGCGCGCAGACGACGAGCGCGCCACCCGCCTTGTCTGCGCCGCTCCCGAGCAGCCCGAGCCGTCCGAGCTGCCCGAAGAGCTCGACGATCGCCACCGACGCGAGCGCCGCCGACGCGGGCGCGGCCAGCATGCGCGCGAGCGCCGCCACCTCGAGCCCGAGCATCGCGCGCACGCCGCGCAACACGAGGGCCGCGGTCACCAGGTTGCCGACCAGGGTGCTCCCGGCGACGGCGTACGCGCCGAGCGGCCGCGCGAGCGCGAGCGCCAGGCACAGGTTGACCAGCGCGCCGACCAGCAGCGGCACCCCAGCGCCCCAGGGGCTCTTCGCGCCGAGGGCCAGCGCCGAGGCCGACACCTCGTGCAGCGACGCGACCATCGCCGCCGCGCCGAGCAGCAGCAGCGTCACGTGCGCGACGCTCGAGGCGCCGCTCGGTCCCGCCCAGGCGCGCAGGAGCGGTCCGCCGGCGAGCGCGAGCGCGGGCATCCCCGCCATGACCACGGTGCCGAGCAGCGCCGTGCCGCTGCGCACCGCCTCCGCGCGCGTGGCCCCGGCGCCGAGCTTCGGCAGCAGCGCCGTGCTCGCTTGCTTGGCGAGCACCCAGCTCTGATCCACGGCGCGCGCGGCGACGGCGTAGCCGGCCAGCGTCGGCAGATCGGCGACGCGGCCGAGCACGAACAGATCCACGCGGATCGCGGCGAGCACGGCGAGGTTGACCACCAACGACGGCGCGCCCTCGCGCAGCCCCTCGCGGAGCGTCGCGCGCGCGGCCGGCCCGAGGCCGCGCGACGGCCAGCGCGGGGCGCTCGGATCGAGCTCGCGCGCCGCGGCGACGGTGAGCGCGGTCTCGGTCGCGAGGCCGAGCAGCAGCGCGAGGGCGCACGCGGTGAGCGAGGGCGCGAGGCGCAGGCCGAGCACGGTCGCCACGATCTGCACCGTCGCCCCGAGCGCGCGCGCGAGGCCGAGCGGGCGCGTGCCGACCGAGACGAGGACGGTCGCGCGGAACGGGAACGCGTACGCCCCCGCCACGCCGGCGAACAGCACCAGCGCGGTCGCGCGCCGGACGTCGGCCGGGTCGAGCCCGCGCGCAGGCGGCAGCAGCAACACGGCGAGCAGCCCGAGCGCGCTCGCGACCACGAGCACGAGGGGGAGCGCCGCGCGGAGCAGCGTCGCCGCGCGCGCGCGATCGTCGCGCGCGAGGGCGCGCTGGATGGCGCTCGAGAGCCCGAGATCGGCGACGCCGAGCAGGAAGCTGGCCGTCCCGAGCACCGACCAGTAGCCGAGCGCCGCGTCGCCGAGGCGGCGCGCGACGAGCGCGACGGTGACGATCCCCGCGACGACACCGGCCGCGTGGCGCAGCGTCGCCGCGAGGACGTCGAGCGCCGCCGAGCGCCGGCCCGCGCGGGGCGCCGATCGCGCGGGCGCGCTCATGCCCTGGCTCCGGGCGCCACGGACGCACGGGGCGCAGCGGGCGCACCCAGCGCCTCGAGCACGAAGGGCGCGACGTTCTCCAGGCGATCGAGCGCGACCGGGAGCGGCGCGCTCGACGCGATCGCGGCCTCGGACGAGCGCGTGCCGAGGTCGTAGCCGTGCATCCCCGCGACCCGACCGCCGACGTGGCTCGGCGCGAAGATCGCCCCCTCTTCGAGCACGAAGATCGCCTCGCCATAGGGCGCGCCCTCGACCGGCGCGTCGCGCGCGGCGAGCGCGACGCGCTCCCGCCCGCTGCCCGCGAGCCGCGCCCGCTCGAGCGCGAGGCGCAGGCGCGCGCGCGGCCCTGGCGCGCCCCAGGCGCGGAGCATGGTGCTATCGACGAACAGATCGAGGCCGCCGCCGCGCGGCACCAGCGGCCGCGGATCGACGACGCGCGTGACGTCGGCCATCCCGTGATCGCCGACGACGATCGTCTCGACCGGCTCGCCGCCGCGCGCCATGGAGGCGTACACCCGCTCCAGGTGGCGCGAGACGCGATCGATCGCGCCGGCGAGCCGGTTGCCGTGCGACCCCTCGGCGTGCGCCACCGCGTCGAGCTCGGTCGCGTACAGGAACGCGAGCCGCGGGGCTGTGTTCGCCGCGCGCGCCTCGACCTCCTCGAAGCGCGCCTCCTCGGGGAGCTGCCAGCGCGCGGCGAGCACGTCGACCTCGGCGCGGCGCGCACGTGCGAGGAAGGTGGGCGCGCCGCCGATCGCCTCGGCGCGGAAGAGATCCTCGCGCTCGGGGACGTCGAGCCAGGCGAAGCTCGAAGGCGGCACGCGGTGCAGGGCGAAGTAGCCGTCGAGCCCGTGCGAGGCGGCGAAGGCCTTGGCGAGCCAGCGGCGCAGCCTCGCCCGCTCGTGGACCAGGCGCGGCAGCAGCCCGAGCGCGCGCAGCGGCGAGAGCAGCGAGGGCTCGTCGGCGCCGCGCCGCGAGAAGAGGCACATCCGCCCGTGCCGCGAGGGGGGCGCGCCCGTGAGGATGGTGGCGAGCGCGCCCGACGAGTAGCCGAGCACCCCGCGCAGCGCGCGGCGGTGCGGCGCCAGCGAGAGCCGCTCGCCGAAGCGCTCCAGCATCGAGGGCCCGAGCGCGTCCACGAACAGCACGATCACGCGCGACATCTCATCCTCCGCGACGCGCGAGCCGGAGCAGTCGCTCGCGCAGCCGGGCGTCGCTTCGAGCCTCTGCAGCCGACATGCCGAGCAGCCGCGCCCCCTCCGCGCGCTCCTCGTCCTCGCCGTAGGCCAGCAGCGCGGCGACGCGCGCCAGCCGCTCGCGCGGGTGCCCGATCCACGGC
>CAIXWQ010001281.1 GCA_903923175.1 uncultured delta proteobacterium
ACCGACGCGTCGATCGCGGTCAGCGGCGTGGCCGACTTGGCGAGGCCGGTCACGTCGTCGATCGCGCGCAGCAGCAGGCCCGGCGTGCCGGTCGTGAGCTGCAGGAACCCGACGCCGTCGGACACCACGGCGACCGAGGCCTCGCCCGTCAGCCGCGCGTCGGCGATCACGGCCCCCTTCTCGACGCGGAACCGCGCGCCCTCGGTTCCGCCGCTCGCCCCCGTCTCCTGCCAGCGCGTGAGGAACGTCTGCTGCGCCAGCGGTCGGCCCGGGTTGCCCGCGAGCGCGACGCCGTACGCGCCGCTCCCGCAGCTTAGGAGCGACGCGATCGGCGCATCGAGCGGCACGCCGGCGGCGTCGTAGCGTCGCGCCGTGACCGTCGCGCAGGCGGGCCCGCCGCTCGGGGCGACCGCGAACGCGGCCGCGCAGCGATCGCCCGCGCAGCCGAGATCGATCGACGAGAGCCCGGAGCCCGGGTACTCGGTCTGGCGCCACGTCCTCGCGCCCGCGCGCGAGACACCGAGCACGTCGACGGCGCCGCTGTCCGCCACGAACGCGAGCGCGTAGCCGTAGCTGCTCTGGCGGGCGACGAGCCGCGTGCCGTGCACGGCGTCGAGCAGCACCAGCGGCGTCGGATCGAGGATCGCGCCGTCGTAGCCGCGGACGCGCCTCCCGACGAGCCGCGTCGGCTCGAACCACGCGAGCAGGAAGTCGGTGCCGTCGCTCGCGAGCGCGATCTCGGTGGTGGGCGCGTGGTCGACCGAGACTTGCCACTGGCTCGGCGAGCCGAACGCGCCCGAGGCGCCGCGCACGAGCGGCGTGGCGCGCACCTTCGCGTGGGCCATCCAGCCGCTGTAGGGGCCGCCGTTCGCGTAGGCGCCCGCGATCTCGAGCCCGCCGGTCGGCGTCCAGACGAGCGCCGTGAGCTCCGCGCCCGAGAAGTCCGCCGAGCCGCCGGAGAGCCCGTACACCGCGGCGTCGTGCGTGATCGCGGCGCCGCCGGTGACCACGCGCACGATCGACGAAGTGAAATCGGTGCCGCTCGAGGAGGCGCGACCGATCTGCGTACAGAGCGCGACCTCGCCCGGGGCCGACGCCGCGAGGCTCAGGTACTGCGCGGTGTAGTTGAAGCCGCCGATCTCGGCCGACGTGAGGACGATCTTCGAGCCCGCGAGGTTGTTGAAGAGATCGTCCGGATCGAGCGGGACGCCGTCGGCCGCGCGCACGCGCGTCACGCGCAGGCCGGCGCCGCCGACCCAGGCGATCACGAAGTTGCTGCCGTCGAAGGCGACGACGGGCGGCGCGCCGTAGACGTCGATCGTGTTGGTCGCGATCGGCTTGGCGTCGACCGGCGCGAGCGTCGCCTCGGCGAAGCGCCGGATGGCCCCCTTCCAGGCGAGCGCGACGAACCCACCGCCGCGCGTCGCGTGCACCGCGCTCGCGCAGCTCGCGTCGCACGTCGACGGCGCCGCCACGGCGGCCTGCGCGGCGTCGAGCGTGCCCGCGTCGCCGAGGTACGCGACGTCGACGCTCCCGCCGGTCGGCGTGCTCGGCGAGACGACGAGCACGCGGTCACCCAGGCCGTAGAGCACGCTCCCGGTCGGCAGCGCCGCGGGCGCGCCGATCGGCTTCAGGTCCGCGCCGAACCGCTGGGCGAACGTCTGCTTGGTCGTCGTGACGTACGAGAGCCAGAAGTCGCTCCCCTTCGCGACCCAGCCGAGCGCGCTCGCGTAGCCGCTCGGCGCGCTCGGGCTGGCGAGCTCGGTCGGGAACGGATCGAGGACCCCCGTGGTCGCGATGCGCGTCGCGACCAGCGCGCCGCTCGGCATCCGCATCCAGGCGACGACGCACGTCGTGCTCGAGCACGCGACGAGGTGCCCGAACCCGTCGACGGGCACGCTCGGGCCGCTCGCGGCTTCGAACTCGGCGCCCAGCGTCGGCCCCGCCGCCGCCTCGCGTGGGGCGGCGAAGAGGCCGACCGCGAAGGCGCAGGCGCAGGCGCCGGCGCCGAGGGTGATTCGAAGGCGACGAGCGCGAGCGGACATGGGGGCACGGTAGGGCGTCGCCGACGCGCCGAGCAACGGGTCCGAGCGTGCGCCGGCGCAACCGGAGCCGGCGGCAGCGCGCTAGGCCGCGCAGCCCGCGATGCACGCCCGGCACGCCGCCGCGCACCCCTGACACCCCGCGTCCGCGTGCCGCGCGCACTCCTCCGCGCAGGCCTCACAGGCGCGGATGCAGAGCCGTCGCGCCTCGGCGGCCAGCGCGCTGCCCCGCGCCGACAGCTTCGCGGAGAGCTCGCACGCGTCGATGCAGTCGCGGCAGCGCCGGATGCACTCGGGGATGTCAGAAAATTTGTGTAACCGCTCCGCGATGCGGCGTGTTCGGCCCCGAGGAGCCAACCGATGGATCCGACCGCACCGACCGTGAAGCCCGAGCTCGTCTCCGAGCTGATG
>CAIXWQ010001282.1 GCA_903923175.1 uncultured delta proteobacterium
CCGGCGCCGCGGCGGTGTTCGAAGCGATGATCCCGGCCGTGTTCGCGCCCGAGACGCGCGACGCCCGCCCCGAGATCGTCGACGCGTTTCGCGCGATCGCCGGCGCGCAGTCGACCGAGGGGGTCGTCGCCGCGCTCGAGGCGATGCGCGATCGCCCCGACGCGACGCCCTGGCTGTCGTCGATCGCCCTGCCGACGACGGTGATCGTCGGCGCGCAGGACGTGCTGACGCCGCCGAGCGAGGCGGCCGCGATGGCGGAAGCGATCCCGGGCGCGCGCGTCGTCGTCGTCCCCGACGCGGGGCACTTCACGAACGTCGAGAACGCGCCGGCGTTCGAGGCGGCGCTGCTCGAGGCGGTGCGGCGCTGAGCCCACGCGCGCGCGGCGAGACGCGCGTCGCGCGCATCACCCGCCGTCACCCCCGAGGCGGGTGGCGCAGCTCGTGGTGGAACGCGCGCGCCTCGAACTCGTCGAGCGTGGCGGCGACCGTCGCGTACAGCTTCTGGTTCGAGTCGTGCCGGAACGTCGCGACCTGCGCGGCGAAGCCGTCGATGCGCGCGACGAAGCTCGCGATCGCCTCGCGCTTCATCGCGTCGGCGTAGTCGCCGTAGCCGAGGTGCTTGATGTAGTAGGCGTTGAGCAGCTGCTCGTACTGGTTGCCGACCGGCACGCTGAACACGGGCTTGTGCAGGCTCACCGCCTCGTTGAGCAGCGACAGCCCGCCGTTCGAGAGCACGCCGCGGGCGGCGGCGAGATCGGCGACGAAGCCGTCCTCCGAGAAGGGTTTGAGCGTGCAGTTGCCCGCGCGCTCGTCGCGCCCGAGCCCGTAGACGACGAACTCGTGCTCGGCGAGCGACTGCAGCGTCGGCACGAGCGTCGTGTCGCTCTTGCTCGTCTGGTAGACGAGGAAGTGTTTCGCGGCGGCCACCGGCGTCGGCTTCGCGGCGAGGATCGCGGAGCGGAGGATCGGCGGCACGAGCACGGTGCGATCGAGGTACTTCTCGCGGATCTCCGGGTAGAAGAAGCCGGTGATCACGTAGCGCTCGCAGCCCGGGAGCTTCGCCTTCACGAAGGCCTTGGTCGCGAGGAACGAGCTCCGATCGAGCTCCTTCGCCTCCTCGGGGATCTCGCAGCGCTGGAGCACCTGCTGGTTGTCGATCGAGAGGATCGGCAGCCGGTGCAGCTTCGCGAACAGGTACGCGAACGAGTCGAAGTCGCTGATCACGGCCTGCGGCCGGAAGCGCACGACCTCTTCGTAGTAGGCGCCGACGTTCTCGGCGACGAGGCCCGGCGCCTTGAGCACGTTGTGAACGACCGACGCGCCTTCGTCGAAGGCGTTGTCGACGTACTTCATGGTCAACCCGACGATCTCGACGACGTCGATCGCGCCCGTACCCTCGGGGGCGTCGGCCGTGCGCGGGAAGGCCGTCGAGTAGGTCTTGTCGAGGAACTGGTAGGCCCGGTTCGAGACGACGACCTTGACGTGGTGGCCCTTCGACAGGAGCCAGTCGAGCGTCACCTTCGACCGCGTGGCATGCCCCATCCCCTCGCCGACGACGCCGTAGAGCAACCTCATGCCGGGGAGGGTATCTCAACCCCGGATCCGAGACGTGCCGTCGCGCACGGATCCGCGCATTCGCTCTTTCCGGTGGGTGCGCGAAGGAATAGTAAGGGAGCCTCGGATTCTTCCGAAAACCCAGAGGTCGTCATGCGCTCCGTCCGCCTGCTCCCGCTTCTTCTCCTCGCCTTCGGCTCCGTCGCGGGCACCACGATGTTCGCGTGTGGCAACACCGCGCCCGACGAGCCGCTCGGCGCGCAGTCGGAGGCGGTCTCGACGGGGCTCGTGCTCAGCCGCGTCGCTGGCGGCGGTGGCGGCAGCACGGGCGTCTACACGCAGGACTACATCGAGCTCTTCAACCGCGGCACGAGCGCCATCTCGACGACCGGCCTCTCGCTGCAGTACGCGTCCGTCACGGGCAGCACGTGGAGCGTGTACCCGCTGACGGCGGCCACGATCCCGCCGGGCGGCTATCTTCTCGTCGCGACCGGGACGGTCGGCACCGGCGGCGTCGCCGTGCCGAGCCCGGATCAAGCCGGGACGCTCAACCTCGGTGGCACCGGCGGCAAGGTCGCCCTGGTCAACGGCACCACCGCGCTCGCGTGCGGCGCGGCGGGCGCACGCTGTCCTGCCGGCTCGTGGATCGACATGCTCGGCTACGGCCCCACCGCGTCCGACTTCGAGGGCACGGTTCCCGCGGGCACCGTCGACGCGACCAAGGCGCTGCAGCGCAAGGGGAACGGCTGCACCGACACGGACGACAACAACGCGGACTTCGAGATCGTCGCGACGCCTGCGCCGCGTAACGCCTCGACGACGCCGGCGCCGTGTACTGCGAGCGACGCGGGCACCGACGCGGCGGCCGACGCGACCGACACCGGCACCGTGACTGACGCCGGCGCCGACACCAAGACCGACGCGACCACCGACGCGGCGACCGACACCGGCACCGCCGCCGACGCGAGCGACACCGGCACCGCTGCCGACGCGAGCGACACCGGCACCGCGACCGACACGGGCACGGTGACCGATGCCGGCGCCGACACGAAGGCCGACGCCGCGACCGACACCGGCACCGTCACCGACACCGGCACCGCCGCCGACGCGAGCGACACCGGCACCGTCACCGACACGGGCACGGCCGCCGACGCGAGCGACACCGGCACCGTGACCGACACGGGCGCGGCCGCCGACGCGAGCGACACCGGCACCGTGACCGACACCGGCACGGCCGCCGACACGGCGACCGACGACACCGGCACCATCGACGACACCGGCACGGTCGACGACACCGGCACCGTCGCGGACACCGGCACCGTCACGGATACCGGCACGAAGACCGACACCGGCACGAAGGCCGACACCGGCACGGTCCTCCCCCCGGAAGACACGAGCAGCGGCTGCAGCTGCACGACGACCGGCCGCGGCGACGAGCGCGCGCCCCTCGCCGCGCTCGCCTCGTTCCTGCTCGCCGGGCTCGTCGTCGCCCGCCGCCGTCGGAGCTGAGACGAACGGGCCGACGCGAACGTCGGTCCACGCAACGAGCGAAGGGCGCGATCGCGAGATCGCGCCCTTCGGCGTTTCGAACCGCGCGCCGGGCGACGCGCGCCCTCGGCCGCGCGGCCTCGCGGGCTACTCGACGACGATCTTCGACTTGAACATCCCCATGCCGCAGGCGAACTCGTAGGTCTTCGCCTCGCCGGCGGGGATCTGGATCGCGACCTCGGTGGCGAGCGGGAGCTTCCTCTCGATCTTCAGGTCCTTGATGACCACCGCGTCGGCGCAGGTGTCGTCGCTCGTGCGGGTGAACACGAGCGTGGTCGCCTCGCCCTTCTTGAGGCGCACGTCGTTGGGCGTGAACCCCTTCTCGCTCGCGGTGACGTCGACGCGGCGGCCGACGATCTCGGTCGCGGCGACCTTCGTCACGTTCGCGGGCTTGGCCGGGGCGGGCTCGTCCTTCTTGCAGCCTGCGAGCGCGGACAGGGTGACGAGCGCAGAAACCAGAAGCAGCGAAGTGATTGCACGACGAGGCATGTCTCGACTCCTCCGCGAACGAATGCAGCGCGCGGACCGTGGTGGACGCGGCGCGGGTATCTATATTCTCGAGATGCGCACTCGAAGAGCCCTCCTAGCACTCGCGCCCGCGCTCGTCGTCTTCGGCTGCGGCAACGGCGGCGATGGCGGCGGCGGCGGCGACCCCACGCAGGACGCCGCGCCCGATGGCTCGTCGCCGGACGTCGTCGATCTCGACTCCGGCGTCGACACGGCGCTCCCCGACACGACCGCGATCGACACCGCGCCGGTCGACGTCGGCACGCCGATCGACGCGGGCGACCCCGGAGCGAGCGACGTCACGCTCAGCGTGCGCAGCGACCTCGGCGTGCACGCGATCTCGCCCTGGATCTACGGGCAGAACGAGCTGAAGAACACCGCCACCGCGCGGCCCGCGATGGTGCGTCAGGGCGGCAACCGCCTGACGGCGTGGAACTGGGAGAACAACGCGTCGAACGCCGGCAGCGACTTCAACTTCCAGAACGACAACTTCCTCGGCGGCGGCACCACGCCCGGCGAGGTCGTGCGCGCGTTCGTGCAGTCGGCCATCGACGCCAACGCGACGGCCTACGTGACCGTGCCGATCGTCGACTACGTGGCGGCCGACACGAGCCCCGCAGGTGACGTGCGCAGCGGCGGCAGCGGCTACCTCTCGACGCGCTTCAAGCAGAACAAGGCGACCAAGGGGAGCGCGTTCGCCGATCCGCCGGTGACGACCGACGCCTTCGTCTACCAGGACGAGATGGTGGCGTGGCTGAAGAAGCGCTTCCCCTCGCAGACGATCGTCTTCGCCATGGACAACGAGCCGGACCTCTGGAGCGCGACGCACGCCGAGGTGCACCCGAGCGCGGTGAAATACGACGAGCTCGTCACGCGCACGACGACGTACGCGACGGCGGTGAAGGCCGTGTGGCCGACGGCGCTCGTGAGCGGCTTCGTGAGCTACGGCTGGGAGGGCTACACGACCCTCCAGAGCGCCCCCGACGCGGCCGGCAAGGGCGAGTTCTGGGACTACTTCCTCACGAAGATGAAGGCGGCCGAGGCGACGGCCGGCAAGCGGCTCGTCGACTACCTCGACCTCCACTACTACAGCGAGGCGACCGGCGGCGGCACGCGCGTCACCGACGTGCAGAACGCCACCGCGGCCGACGCGCGCGTGCAGGCGCCGCGCTCGCTGTGGGATCCCGCGTACAAGGAGACCAGCTGGATCGCCAACGACGTGCTCGGCGGGCCGCTGAAGCTGGTGCCGCGGGTGAAGGCGAAGATCGCGGCGGGCTACCCGGGCACCAAGCTCGCGTTCTCGGAGTGGCACTTCGGCGGCGGCTCGGACATCAGCGGCGGCGTCGCGGCGGCCGACGCGCTCGGCGTCTTCGGGCGCGAGGGGGTCGAGCTCGCCACGTTCTGGCCGATGGGGAGCGACGCGTTCTACTACGGCGCGCTCCAGTGCTTCCGCAACTACGACGGCGCGGGCGCGAGGTTCGGCGACACGTCGATCTCGGGCACCTCGAGCGACGAGTCGATGGCGTCGGTCTACGCGAGCGTCGACGCCGCCGACCCGAACCGCGTGGTCCTCGTGGTGGTGAACAAGAGCGCGAGCGGCAAGCGCGCCGGCATCACGGTCGGGCACCCGCAGACGTTCAAGCACGCGAAGGTCTGGGTGATGCAGGGGGCGACGGCGAAGCCCGTGGCTGCGGCCGACCTCGCGACGGTCGCGACCAACGCGTACGCCTACGCGATGCCCCCGCGGTCGGTGTCGATCCTCGTTCCGACCCCCTGATCGCGGGGGATCGTCGCCGGCCGGGGCCCGATCGCCCGCGGCATGACAAAGAGGAGTATCCTCCCGCGCGCGCGGCCCCGAGGCTGCGTCGTGCGTCGGCGCTGCCGACCGCGAAATTTCGGGAGGACCCATGCGCATCCGTAACTCTTTCGCCCTCGTCGCCGCCGCCATGGCGCTCGGCTCGTTCATCGCCTGTGGTGGTTCGGAGAAGCCCGCCGACGCGCCCAAGGGCGCGGCGTCCGCGAGCGCCTCGGCCAGCGACTCGGCCGCGGCGATGCCGACCGCGAGCACGCCGGCGTCGGCCTCGGCCGCCCCGACGACCCCGCCGCCCCCGCCGAAGAAGGTCGCCAAGGAGATCCTCTTCCCCGACACCGGCTCGACCTGGATGTTCTCGCTCGCCGACTCGGCCGACGCGAAGAAGCTCGCGTACGACGACTGCGCCAAGAAGGGCGGCAAGGACGCGAAGAAGGTCGAAGCCTGCACCAAGGACGTCGAGACGTCGGCGACCAACGAGGGGATCGCCTTCACCAAGGACGACAAGGGCGCCTGGTGGTGGAGCTCCTTCGGCAAGGACGCGAAGGGCAAGGACGTCGTCTACAACAAGGCGGCGTTCGACGTCGCCGCGACGACCGACAACCAGGCGACGCTGACCCCCAAGGGCAAGGACCTCGGCACCAAGCCGATGGCGAAGATGCCGGAGAAGGTCGTCGTCGACGTGGCCGACGAGAACACGGTCTCGATGACCGACCCGAAGCGCGGCAAGCTCGTCTACCACAAGAAGTAGCGCCCGCGCCGCGCGCGACCGAGCGCGCTCGCGGCACGGCGCCGGACCCTCACGCCTCTCGAGGCGCGGGGGTTCGGTCGTTTTGGGCGCTCAGGCGAAGAGCCCCGAGGTGTCCTCGCTCGGCGCGTAGCCGAGCCGGGCGGCGTCGCGCGCCATGGTCGCGAGCGCGTCGCGGAGCGGATCGTCGCCGAAGTCGACGCGCCGCCACGCCTCGTCGACGACGGGGCGCGGGAGCCCCTTGGTCGTCAGGCGGGCGATCTCGCCGAAGATCACGCCCGGCGCCGCGTCGGACGCGCCGACCCAGGCGATCTCGTCGCGCACCGCCGCGCGCGCCGCCGCGACCTCGGCGCCGCGCAGCGCCTCGAAGTCGCGACGCACGACCAGCAGCGCAGTGGGGAAGCGCCGCCCCGGCCACAGCTCGCGCTCGTCGAAGAGGCGAGCCGCGCCCTGGGGAGCGAGCTCGAGCGCGACGCGCGAGGCCCACGGCTCGGGGAGCCACGCGGCGGCGATCCGGCCTCGCTGCATCTGCGCGAAGATGTCCGCCGGGGCGAGCGCGTCCACGCTCACGTCGCCGCCGCCCTCGCGCGTCTCGACCCCCGCGCGCCGCAGCCAGAGCCGCAGCGACACGTCTTGGGTGGAGCCGAGCTGCGGCGTCGCGACGCGCTTGCCGCGCAGATCTACCGCGCTGCGCACGCCGGGGAGCGCGACCAGCGAGGCGCCGCCGGAGCAGACGCCGGCGAGGACGCGCAGCGCGTCGGGGTGGCGCGCGTGCATGGCGAGGATCGCCGAGGGGCCGGCGACGCCGAGGTCGATCGCGCGGCCGAGCAGCGCCTCGGTGACCCGCGGCCCGGCGCGAAAGGCGCGCGGCTCGACGCTCGTCGCGCCGAGCGCGCGCGCGAGCCTGCCGCCCGCGAGCGCCGACATCA
>CAIXWQ010001283.1 GCA_903923175.1 uncultured delta proteobacterium
ACCATCGTCAGGCACCTGCCGTCCTTCACGGCGGACTCGTATCCGGGAACTCCCTTCGTCCGCCGATAGTCGCCCACCCTCTTCGCGTTCCAGGTGTGGCCGAATGGCGTGGCTGCGCCCATGCGGTTCAGCGTGGCTGCAATGTGCTCGTCGGACCAACGCGCTCCCATCTGACGAATGACTTCGTCGACCTCCGGAGCGTTGCGCATCGTGTGCTCGCCCGACTGCGGCTTGCGTACACGAACCTCAGAATGCTGTCCGCCGCGCCAATGAATCACCAGGACGATATCGCCCTTGTCGTCGTCGAGGTCGACGATGATCTCCTCGATGAGGGCGCGAACGAGGCGCTGCTTGGTGCGCATGTCGGCCGCGGGTGACGTCCAGACGGCGTCGAGGTCCTTCGCGAGATCGAGAAGCGACTCGCGGTCGACCGGCGCGCCAGCGCCTTCCGTCTGTTCGGCGAGCAGCTTCGCTTCGCAAGCGCGGAGGCGCGTCATCGCGGCGTTCCAGCGCGCCTCCAACTCCCCCGCGACGAGTCGATTGTCCGGGTCGACGTTCTCATACCGGCGTGCCGCGAGCTTGACGTCAAACTCGGCCTGCTGGCGTTCGAGCTCGATCGCCCGCCTTCGCTCGTCGACTCGGGCTATGGCCTCGCGCTGCGCCATGAGGGCAGCTTCGACGGCGAGCGGCTTGACGACAAGGAGAATCTCCGCCCCGATCGCGACGTCGACGCGGCGCGCCCCGAACCCGATGCAGGGCTCGAGCCCGTGCATCTGGCGTCCTCTCCGACAGGTGTATCGGGGCTTGCTGTAGTGCCCCGTGTACACGACGTGGAGCATTCGCCCACAGCGTCGGCAACGCAGCAGACCTGCCATCAACGCCGACCCGCCCCGCGACGACTTGGCTGAGCCGGCGCGCTGGCCGTAGGAGTTTCGCGAGAGACGCTCGCGGTTCCGCTCGAACGACTCCCATGTGGAGTAGGCCTCATGGTGGTCGCGCGCGAGCACGGTCCACTGGTCCATCGGCCTTGCCCGGCCGTAGGTCTTGCGAAGCGATCCGTCGACGAGGCTCGTCTGGACTCTCGATTTCCCGTAGGCGTACGCGCCGGCGTAGAACGGGTTCTGCAGCACGGCGATGACGTTTCGATACGCCGGCGCACGCCAGACCAACTTCGAGGAGGCCCGTCCGTCGGCCGGTCGCGGAAAGAGGAGTCCCTCGCGACGCATGTGAAGCAGCACCTGCGTGGCGCTCCCCAGCCGGTCGAAGAGCCGAAAGATCGTTCGGATCGCGTCTTGGATGCGGCGGTCAGGGTCCATGGTCAGGCCCTCGTCGCGTGACCAGACGTAGCCGACCGGCACGCCGATCCGAAGCTCCCCCCGGCGCGCCTTGGCCACGGCCGCGTCGACCAGGCGCTTACGAATCAGCGTGAGCTCGAACTCGCTCATCGTGCCCTTGAGCCCGAGCAGCAGACGGTCATTCGGCAGACCAGGGTCGTGCACGCCGTCACCGTCGATCACGTACGCGCCCATGAGGCCGCAGAGCTCCAGGAGATGATGCCAGTCGCGCCCATTACGCGCGAGCCGAGAGGCCTCCAGGCAGAACACGGCGCCAACGGAGCCTTCGCAGATTCGCCCTACGAGATTCCGGAAGCCGGGCCGGTCCACCGTGCCGCTGGCGGAGCGGCCGAGGTCCTCGTCGATCACGCTCACTTCACCAAATCCGTACTCGCGGGCGAGGTCCGCCAGCGCGTACTGCCTGCGCTGGCTTTCGAGATTCTCTTGCACCTGCGTCCCGGTGGACTGCCGTACGTACACGATGGCCGCGCGCGCGAGCGCCTCCTTCGGCAGTTCACGGACGGTCATCGCCGACCTCGCCTTGGCTTTGCAGGCTCGCCGCCTGCAGGAGAAACCTGCTCAGCAGGGCGACGACGTCCGCCCGCAGCCTGTCGTCGAGCACGAGTCTCGTCGTGAACGCCATCGGCAACTGCGGCGCTGGGTCGTTCGGGGGGCCGGCTCGGTGGCTTCGCTTGGTCATCGGAATCCTCCAACGCCACGGTGCCAGAAGACGGCGTCGGCATCGGCGCCCGGATCTCGTCCAGCATGCGCCGCACCTCGCGCAACGCGGCGATCGAGACGCGGGGCGCACCGAGGACCATGGCCGAACAGGCGGCTCGGTCAAACATCCAGGCCGGAATCACCACACCGGCGTCGTCGGCGAGCGTGCAGACGAAGACCTCCTCGCCGCCACGCTTGTCCCGGTAGCGAACCTCAACCTCGCTGCCTCTCGCGGAGTGCCACGGGTAGTGGATCTCCGCGCGAAACGCGACATGGGCAGAATGACCTGGGAATTGCCGTCGGACGAAAGAATCACTACGGGTCGCGCTCGCTGCGCGGCACGCAGGTCGCCGCGACGCTCTACTCGGTACTCGAGTCGTGCAAGCTCGCCGGCGCCGATCCGCGCGCGTACATCGAGATCGCCGTGCACGCCTCGATGGACGGCCGCGAGGTCCCGCTCCCGCACGAGGTCGCCGCGGAGCTCGCGGGCGCGGCGCCGGCCGACCTGATCTGAACGGCCGCGACTGTCGCAGGGCTTGGGGCCTCACGCGCGCGCGGGAGGAGAGCAGGTTCGTGCGCGGCTACGAGACGGGGCGGGGCTGGGAGTTACCGTACGCGGGCACGCCCGGCGTCTGCGTCGCGGGCCGCTGCGGCGGGGCGCCGGGCCTGTAGACGGCGCCAGTCGCTCCGTTGGCTGCGACCGCGCCGCGCTGAGAGGAACGTGTGGGGAGCGGCGAGCGAGACGGCCGACGTCGCGGTCGCCCGGCGCGACGTCGCAGCCGGCTCACGCCTTGCGTGAGGTGAGCTGAAACACGCTGGGCCGCCTCGACGCTCGTCCGTTCACCTCGCCGTCCACCCCGCCGGTTTGACGCGCCCGTCATCGGTCATCTCGAGCTCGAAGGACACCTTCGTCTTCGTCGCGTCGGTCGCGACCGCCGTGCACTTCGCCTTGTCGTCGCACGTGACATCGACGAAGCGACGGACCTCGTCGGAGACGAGCACGCCCGAAATCTTCTCGCCCACGCGAGCGATGACGAGTCGCCGACGAGGCGTCCCCGAGGTCTCCTCGAAGTCGCCCGTGAGGACCGTGTCGAACGCCTTGTTGCCTCGGACTGCGACCACCGCGAACGCAGGCTTCTGCCCCGCACCCGCCTTGAGATCGAAGCCGACGGAGGCAGCGGCCGAGAGCTCAGCCTCCTCCAACGTCCCCTCGTGGCGCACCGTGACCACGAGCGGTGTCTTCGAATCCGTGGTGAGCGTGGCCTTGTACGGCCGCGGATCGACGAGCTTCGCCGGCTCGGGCCCGAGCTTCACGTCCGCCTTCACCTTCGTGCCGAGCGCACGGTTCCGGGTCGTGACGCGCTCCGCGACCCCCCCAACGACGACCGGCGACAGTGGAGATGCCGGGAACTGACGCGCGAAATCCATGATCTTGGCGTCGTCGGTCTCGTCCATGATCTTCGGGAACTTCTCCAACTCGCTCTTCACCGGGGCCGCCTCGAACACGTAGCCACCGGACGCGCACTGGAAGGCCACCACTCCCGGGCTGAACTTCGGCGACGAGGTGAGCGTGGAGCCGGAGAGGCAGCCCTCCGCGACGGCGATCGTTGCGCTCGTGTTGCCGGGCTTGGCCACGAACGCTGTCTCACGCTGGGGAAAACGCGCCCGGACGAAGACCGGCACCTTCGTGGGATTGTTGAATGCATACGTGATCGTGGCGGACTTCGGGCAGGTGTACTTCCACTTGCTGCCGACCGTCTTCAAGTTCGCGATCAGCGTCGACTGCGATAGGCCAGTGTTGCTCGGAGAGCAGTCGACCGATCCCGAGCCGGTCGTCGAAGCGGTGAGCAGCCCGGCCTTGCTTACCGAATTCGCGAGCGCCTTTCTTGCGATGCCCGCCTTCTCGTGGTTGGCGTTGTCGACGAGGAACTCCACCCAGCCGTCGAACGTGTCCCGCTTCTCGTACTGCGGATACGTGTCATCGCCGGGCGCGGCCCCGGCCCCCGCGGGGAGGCCGCAGAGCACGAGGAGGCACGCCGCGGCCAGCGTCACGCGAGTAGGGGTGTTCATGGAGCGTCCTCGTCCTTCGTTCGACGCGCCTCGCCGCGCGCCTGAGCCTTCTGCGGTCGCGCCCGTGTCGGTTCTCGCTGCAGCGCCGGGCGCGGAGGGGTCAGTGGTGGAATCGAGCGTCCTCGCGCGGAGGCGCGGCGAGAGGCCGGGCCTCCCGTGAAGCGGTCTAGTCGCGGGTCTGCGACTGTCCAGAAGGGCTGGATTCGCAGGTTCGTTTGATGGGATCCTGCGCGAACCATCCCAGTCGACCGTTCGAGCCGGAAGCGAGGTAGGTCCGGTACTTGTCGACGTCCGGACCGACGTCGAAGTAGCTCGCGACCAGGAGCCAGCCGCAGCGCTGCTCGAGGCTGAGCTTCTCGTTCTTGATCCCCGCCAGGACGACGGCCGCGTACTCCGGCGCGCCGACGCGCTTCGCGGGGGTCGCCCCGAGCTTGGGGCCCACGTAGCGAATCCACTGGAACATCTCTCGGTCCGACCAGGAGTCGGCGAGCACCGCGCCGAACAGCTTCACGTAGGTCTCGCGATCGGTCACGAACTCGTCGAACACCGGCGCGATGTACTTGATGAACGGTCCGCTCTGTCCGAACGGAGGGTCGAGCCAGGTCTGCTCCGGCTTGCTGCCCACGTACGGCCCGGTCGACATCGGCCCGGCGATCGGCTTGCTCGAGACGGCGCCCAATCCGAGCTCGCGCCCCTTCGCCGGATCCTTGCGGAAGATCAGCCGCAGCCCGTAGTGCGCGTGCGTGCGGCGCCAGTACGCGTGAAACTCCTTCAGCACCGGCTTGATGTCGACCTCCAACCCCGCGGCTTGCAGCGCGAGCAGCGTGACGACCGAAGAACGGCTGCGCATCGGCTTGCTCGCAAACGCGTGGATCAACGTGGCGGTCGGATGCTGGAGAGGCGCGGCCTGGATCACATCGCAGGTCGTGTCGCCCCAGCTCATGTCGCTCTGCTTCGGCTCCGCGTCCTCGCACTTGGCTTCGCGCCAGCGGCGCTCGGCGGAGAGCGCGAGCGCCGACTCGTCTTCCGGAGTCTCACCGTGGAGCAGCGCGAGCGATCGCAGCACGGCGGCATCCTTCGGGAACTTCCGGAGCATTGTCGAAGCGACCGAGCTCAGCTGCCACCGCTCGATGATGTGAAGCGCTTGCTGCTTCTTCTTGGCGTCACCGAGCTCGTAGTCGTCGACGAGCGCCGCCGTCTCGGTGTCGAAATTGCCTTTCGGATCTCGCAGACGGGCGACCCGCACGATGGCCTCGAGCACGTACGGATACTGCGGCGGTACGGCACGGGCGATCGCGGGCTGCCCCCACGGCTCGTCGCCAGGGCCCTTCAGCGCGAAGGCGAACGAGTTCACGGGCGCCTTCTCCAGGTGACTCTCGGCCATGCCGATGAGCGCCTTGGCCATCGGCGACATCACCGCGCTCTTGGCGCCAGCCATCTTCGGGAGCTTGGCCTTCGAGTCCTTCGCGAGTCGCTCGTAGGTCGCGGTGCCCTCCGTGATGAACCTGGCCCAGTCGGGGTGTTTGTCGATTCCGGTCTCTTTGGCCGCGACCCCCTGAACCTTCTCGATGAAATCGGCGTAAGCCTCGACGCTGTTCTTCTTGCGCGCTTCGACGAAGTCGGCGGCGATGGAGGCGTTTCGCTCCACCAGCTTCGCCGTCGTCGGCTCGTACGCGGCCAGCGTCTTCTTGTCCGCCGCGGGTGCCTCGACACGCCACATGCGTGACACGAGGAACGACCACCCTCCGCCGACGGTCTCGGGCCGGCGATACGTCCCCTCGATCCCGATCTTCGTGCCGGGCTCGAGTTCGGCGAATTGCCCGTTCAGTGCCGTGTCCCGGAAGTTGAATCGGAACTGCGAGCCGGACGCTTCGCGCGAGGCGATGTCGAACTCGCCCCAACTCTCACCGTTCGTGTTCCTGACCGTCTGGCTGAAGTACCCCTCGAATCGACGGGTCGAAGGCGCACACGCAGCGGCGTATTCGCGCGACTCCATTCGCTCGAGGGGCACCGCCTCGTCGGGCCCGAGGCACGTGACCGGCGGTGCGCTGGCGCCACTGGGGCGAAGCAACCCCTGACACGCGGTCAGTCCGAGGAGGGCAAACGCAAAGAATCGGATACGGGGTAGATGCATCGCGGGCCTCATTCGGAGCTTTCGAGAGGGCGCTTTCGCGGCACGCGGTTCACGCGTGTGCGTAGGCCGGCGTACCTCATCATACGGACTGCGGAGTGACAACCCGCGCGGGATATTGTGGTTTAGGTGGCGAAGCTGCGCTCCGTTCCGGACGCTCTCGAGTAGCCGTGCCGGCCTCCCGGTGTCGGGTCCGCTACGGGTGCGACCTCCAGATCGCTCGGAGCCAAGTCTTCACACCCTCGCCTTGCTCCATGACGAAGCGCGAAGGCGCGGTGTAGGCGGCGGCAGCACACGAGGATTTTCGCTCGCGGCGGGGCCCGTGCGCGTTCGCAAAGAGCCGCCGCGGCCCAAGACGAACGGAAGAACTATCTCCGATTCGAGCCTGCGGGAGCGCTGCGACGCCCGACCCGCGCGGTGCGCTCCGGGACCGCCGGTCTGGGCGTTTTGCCTGGGTGCGCTTTCTTGTCTTGCGCCTTTCCGATAGCCTTGCGCTCGCATGCTCCGCCTCCTTCGGATGCGGCATGGGCGCTCGGTTCATCGCCTCTCTCAGCCCGCACGGAGGTCCGAATGCGTTCTCGATCCAGCCGCGTCGCGAATCTGATCGGCCTCGCTCTCCTGCTCGCGGGGGCCAGTCGCTGCTCGTCCGGCACGGTCGCAATCGACGGCAGCGATGGCGGCACGAGCAGCTGCGTTCCCTCGTGCCGCGACGGCTACGTCTGCGTGTCGGGGGCGTGCGTGAGCGCATGCAATCCGGCGTGCCCGGCCGATCAGCAGTGCGTGAGCGGCGCGTGCGTCGCGGGGGTTGCGGACGGCGGCAACGTCGACGAGACCTCGACGGGCGACGACGGCCCGACCGGGCTCACCGCGGACGAGGGGAATCCGGGGACGAACGTCACGGCCGGGGGCGGTGGTGGCGATTCGGCGTGCGCGGGGGTGGCGAGCTCGCTCGAGGCCGTCCCCTGGGTCAGCCAGAAGCTCTCGACGCTGACCTGGACCGGGAACATGTGCTGCGGGCCTGCGACGATGACGATGGCGAAGGCCTTCCTCAGCGGAGCGACGAGCGTCGGCGAGAGCGATCTCAAGGCGACGATCGATTGGATGGGCGCGAACGTCTCCGGCTGGCGGCCCACGGGCTACCGCTGCGATCCGAGCGGCACCGACACGGATCAGATGGAGAAGGTCGCGACCGACTACCTCGGCGTGCAGGGGAAGGCGCAGACGCTGACGTGGTGCGGGCTGGTCAACGCCATCGGCCCCAACAGCGTAGTGATCTTCCTGGGCGACGCGCAGGGGAGCAACACGTCCTCGACGTTCGTCGCGTCGACGCACTCGCACTGGCTGATCCTCGACGGCGTCGACGCCACGTCGGCGTACGTCAACGACCCGGGCCGCACGAGCTCCTCGCAAGGCGACCATCGCAAGTTCACGATCGCCAGCGTGAAGCAGCGGTTCGAGGCGAGAGGCGGCTTGGCCGTCGTCGTCTCGCGCCCGACCTGCACTGACGCCTGCGCGTCGGGTAGCACTCGGTGCAACGGTACCTCCACGCTCCAGAATTGCGCCGATCACGACGGCGACGGTTGCCTCGACTGGGGCGGAAACGTGAATTGCCCGTCGGGATGCTCGGCGGGGGCGTGCGCGGGCACGTGCACGAACGCGTGCTCGCTCGGGGCCAAGCAGTGCGCGGCCGGCACGCCGCAGACGTGCACGCTCCAGTCCTCCGGATGCACCGCGTGGACGAGCGGCGCGACGTGCTCCGGCGGCCAGGTCTGCTCCGGCGGGAGCTGCGTGACGACGTGTACGAACGTCTGCACCTCGGGGGCGAAGCAGTGCTCCGGCAGCACGCCGCAGACGTGCACGCTGCAGGGCACCGGCTGCTACGACTGGACGAGCGGCGCGACGTGCTCCGGCGGCCAGGTCTGCTCCGGCGGGAGCTGCGTGACGACGTGCGCCAACGTCTGCACCTCGGGGGCGAAGCAGTGTTCCGGCAGCACGCCGCAGACCTGCACGCTGCAGGGCACCGGCTGCTACGACTGGACGAGCGGCTCGACGTGCTCCGGCGGCCAGGTCTGCTCCGGCGGGAGCTGCGTGACGACGTGCACGAACGTCTGCACCTCGGGGGCGAAGCAGTGTTCCGGCAGCACGCCGCAGACGTGCACGCTGCAGGGCACCGGCTGCTACGGGTGGACGAGCGGAACGGCGTGCTCCGGGACGCAGACCTGCTCGGCGGGGAGTTGCGTGACGACGTCATGCCCCCACGGGAATGGTCTCTACTGCGGCGGCGACGGTATCACTGGCGACAGCAAGACTCTCTATCAGTGCACGGGCGGGAGTCTCGCCGTCTCGGTGGTATGCGTCGCGAGCTGCGTGACAGCCCCCGCAGGGACGAATGACTACTGCCAAGCCGGCACGTGCCCCGGCGGCAACGGCCTCTACTGCGGCGGGGACGGCGTGCCCGGCGTCACCGGCACGCTCTATTCGTGCACGAACGGCAAGATGACGATCTCGTCGGTCTGTGCGGCCGGCTGCCACTTCGCCGGCACCGGGAAGAACGACTACTGCAACTAGACCCAAAACAAGCGACTGCAGATGCGTTTGGCGGCGTCGGCCGGCACGGTCGCACCACGCGCGCACCTCTCCCGTCCGACGGCGCGCCAGCGGGTGGTCAGAGGTTGTGCGCAGCAAGAGCGCGCTGCGGCGAGAGGTGGAGGTCGAGCCGGCCCGGGCACCAGTGCGTCGGGCGGGCGACGCGTCAGAGCGCGTCGAGCAGGCGGAAGAGGACGGGCAGCGTCGGTCGCCACGCGAGCAGGCGGACGATCAGCTGTCGTGCTCGTTGCAGCACCTGCGCGGGGATCAGGATGAAGCTCTCGACGAAGGTGCGGAACTCCATGCGCAGCAGCTGCGTCCGCTCGGCCTGATGACGCTCGCGCCAGCGCGGCGCGGCAGGCAGCAGCAGCGCGGCCCACGCCTTGATCGACCACGCGAGCGAGGCGATCACCATGTACGCCCAGTTGGCCTCGAGCGTGTTGAGCGGCGCGTGCAGCGCGCGCACGCCGCCCTTCAGCTGGGCGATGAGGTTCTCCTGGTTGCAGCGATCGTTCGACTCCGCGATGACCTCTTGCTGCGTGAGCCTGCGGTCGTTGGTGACGTAGAAGAAGTAGCGGTAGTCGCAGCCGATGCAGCGTTGGCCGCGCTCCTCGTCGACGAGCTTGCGCAGCACG
>CAIXWQ010001284.1 GCA_903923175.1 uncultured delta proteobacterium
CGCGCGCGTCGCGCTCGCCGCCGGCATCGCGATCGCGGCGGGCGCGTACCTGCCGACGCCGAGCGCGCGGCTGCTCTGTGCGCTGCCACCGCTCGCGCCGCTCGCGCTCTACCTGGTCGTCGTCGCGCTGCTCGGCGAGCCGATCCGCGCGCTGATCAGCCGCCCGAAGCGCTGACGTCCGCGTGGGCGCGGGGGGCGCGCACGGCGTCGAGGGGCGCCGGCGCGGCCAGCGGCGCCTCGCGCTGCCAGCGCGCGAGGTCGTCGAGCGCGCGGGCCGCCATGCGCTCGTACTTCTGCGTCTTGGGCACCTTGCGCCCGCGCGCGTCGCGCTCGCCCCCCTCGATCGGCGGCAGGCACGCCCAGGTCACGTTCGAGGGCTGGAAGCCGTGCTTGCCTTCGGGCGCGCGCGACAGGTGCGTGAGCAGGCCGCCGAGCGCGGTGGTCGGCGGCGGCGGCGTGATCGCCTGCTCGGCGAGCCGTTGCGCGAGCATGATCGCGCAGAGGAAGCCGCCGGCGGCGCTCTCGACGTACCCCTCCACGCCGGTGAGCTGCCCCGCCAGGAACACGCCCGGCCGCGCGTGCAGCTGCATCGCGCCGTCGAGGACCTTCGGCGCGTCGACGAACGTGTTGCGGTGCACCGAGCCGAAGCGCTGGATCTCGACGTTCTCGAGCCCCGGGATCAGCCGGAACACCTTCGCCTGCGCGCCGTAGGTCATGCGCGTCTGGAAGCCGACCAGGTTGTAGGCGGTCGCCGCGGCGTCCTCCTGCCGCAGCTGGACCACCGCCCAAGGCCAGCGCCCGGTGCGTGGATCGGTCAGCCCGACCGGCTTCATCGGCCCGTGTCGCAGCGTCTCGCGGCCGCGCTCCGCCATGATCTCGATCGGCAGGCACCCCTCGAAGTAGCGCACGTCCTCGAACGCGCGCGCCTCGACCTTCTCGGCGGCGAGCATCGCGTCGATGAACGCCTCGTACTGGTCGCGGTTCATCGGCGCGTTCAGGTAGGCGCGGTCGCCGCCTTCGGGCGCGGGCTCGGCCGGCTCTCCTTCCGCCCCCGGCGTCGGATCCGCGCCCTTGTCCCAGCGGCTCGCGGCGAACAGGATCCCGCGATCGAGCGAGTCCGCGCTCACGATCGGCGCGATCGCGTCGTAGTACGCGAGCCTCCCGCCGATGGCCTCCGCGAGCTCGGCCGCGAGCGCGTCGCCCGTGAGCGGCCCGGTCGCGAGGATCACGGGGCGCTCGTCCGGGATGCGCTCGACGATGGCCGAGACGCGCGTGATGCGCGGGTGCTCGCCGATCGCGCGCTCGACCGCGCTCGCGAACCGCTCGCGATCGACGGCGAGCGCGCCGCCGGCCGGGACGCGGCTCTCGTCGGCGCACGCGAGGATCAGCGACCCCGCGCGCCGGAGCTCCTCCTTGAGCAGGCCGACCGCGTTGGTCAGGGCGGCGCCGCGCAGGGAGTTCGAACAGACGAGCTCCGCGAGCCGATCGCTGAACTGCGCGGGCGTGCGCGCGAGCGGCTTCTGCTCGCGCAGCTCGACCTCGTATCCGCGGCTCGCCAGCTGGAACGCGGCCTCGCACCCCGCGAGACCACCGCCGACGACGACGATGCGCCTTGCCCCCGTGCTCTGCGTGCCCTGCATCTCGCGGTGCTTACCACGGGGTCCGCGGAAGTTGGCCCGCTTCGCCCCCCTGCGGCAGAAGCGAGATCGGAGGACCGGCTCTTGGAGCCCCTGGAGCGATCGACCGAACCCACGCGAGACGACGCGCCGCACCCGGACCCGGCCGCGCGCGCTCCGACACGCGCGCGCCCCGGCCGCGTGGCGCTCGCCGCGTTCGCGCTCGTCGGCTCGGTCACCTGGGTCGCCCTCGGCGTCGCGCAGGGGAGCGGCGTACCGCTCGTGTCGACCAAGCCGATGCTGCTCGGCGTGGCGGTCGAGCATCGCGCCGACGCAGCCGCCAAGGCGCGCGCGACGGTGCGCGCGTACCTCGATCTGCCGCTCGTCCTCGAGCTCGGCGATCGCCGGCGCGCGGTGCCCCGCTCCGCCTTCGCGACGCTCGACGAGGTCCGCCTCGCCTCGCTCGTGCGCGAGGCGCAGGATCCGGCGAGCCCGCTGCTCCGCAACGCGCCCAACGGAAAGCTCGCGCTTCCGCTGCCGATCTCCTTCGATCAGAGGCGCGCCCTCGCCACCATCGTCGCCCTCAAAGACGACTTCGATCTGCCCGCCGAGGACGCGAAGCTCGATCTCGAGAGCCGCAAGGTCGTCCCCGAGGTCGCCGGGCGCCGCGTCGACGTCTACGCGACCCTCGCCGCCGTCGAGGAGGCGCTGCGCCACGAGCTCTCGACCGTCACGATCAACGCGCTCGCGGTCGCCCCGGCCGTGAAGGCGGCCGCGCTGGCGAGTGTCGAGATGGTCGACACCATCGGCTATTTCGAGACGAAGTACGCCACCGACTCCAAGCACGCCGACCGCACGTTCAACCTCCGGCTCGCCGCCTCGAAGCTCAACGGCAAGGTCATCCTGCCGGGCGAGACGTTCGACTTCAACGCCGTGGTCGGCCCGCGCGACGAAGCGCACGGCTACCGGCTCGCCAAGGTCATCTCCGACGGCGAGCTCGTCGACGGCATCGGCGGCGGCACCTGCCAGATCGCCGGCACGCTCCACGGCGCGTCGGTGTTCGCGGGGCTGGAGGTCGTGCAGCGCACGCCGCACACGCGGCCGAGCTACTACATCAAGATGGGGCTCGACGCGGCGGTCGCGTACCCGACGGTGAACCTCAAGCTCAAGAACTCGTTCCCGTTCCCGGTCGTGCTGAAGGAGACCGTGCAAGGGGGCGTGGTGCGCGCCGAGATCCTCGGGCCCAAGCGCACGCGCGTGATCACGTTCGTGCGCAAGATCGAGGAGGTCCTGCCGTTCGGCGAGCGCGAGGTGCGCGACGATCGCCTCCCCGCGGGCCACCGCGTCGTCACGCAGCGCGGGATCCCCGGCTTCAAGGTCCGCCGCTACCGCATCGTGCGCGACGGCGCGATCGCCGTCCGCGAGCACTCGTCCGACACCTACCCGCCGACCGCGCAGGTGGTGCACGTCGGCACCGGCGAGTCCTCCGGCGCGAGCGGCGCGGGGCGCCCCATCGAGGACGAGCACCCGGAGTACGTGGTCGACGAGTACCTGACGATCACCCAGGGGCCCGGCGTAGGCCACGTCGCCTCCGACGAGCTGCGCGGCACGCAGAGCGTCGGCATGGAAGAATCCAGGTTCCCCGGCAAGACGAGCGTCCGCGGCTGGACGCGCGGGTTCGGCGCCAAGGGCGGCCCCGTGGCGGCCGAGCGCGAAGAGGAAGAGACCTCGGACGAGCCCACGGCGAAGGTCGCCAAGAAGCACCCCGCGCCCAAGCGCAAGAAGTAGGCAGCTCAGCCGCCCGCGCGCGCAGGGGGCGTATCGTAGCGCACTCGCACCCGCGAAGGAGAGGCGAACCGAGGCGCCTTTTTGGCCGGATTCGTGCTCCGATCGGGGCGTGTCGACGAAGGCCACCGCGCCGATGACGATCCGCGACGACGCCGCCGCGATCGAGGTGCTCGAGCGCGAGCTCGCGCGCTCGTACCGCATCGAGCGCGCGCTGCGCGACGTCGGCCTCGCGCTGGGCACCACGCTCGATCGCGAGGCGCTGCTGGGGCTGATCCTCGAGCGCACCACCGAGGCGCTCGATGCCGAGCGCGCCACGCTCTATCTGCTCGAGCAGCGGCTCGTGCCGGGCGCGGGGATCCAGTCGGCGCTCGTCTCGCGCGTGGTCGAAGGCGGGGCGGTCGGCGAGATCGCGCTCACGCTCGGGCAAGGGATCGCCGGCGAGGTCGCCGCCACCGGGCGCCCCGCCAACGTGCGCGACGCGTACGACGATCCGCGCTTCTCACGCGACTGGGACGAGCGCACCGGCTACCGCACGCGCGCCGTGCTCGCGGCGCCGATGCGCGCGCAGGACGGCAAGATCATCGGCGTCATCCAGGTGCTGAACAAGCGCGCCGCCGACGCCTCGGGCGCGCGCGACTTCGGCGAGAACGCCGGCGAGTTCCCCTACTTCGACGAAGAGGACGAGGCGCTGCTGCAGGCGCTCGCGACCCACGCCGCGATGTCGATCGAGCAGGCGCGGCTCTTCCAGTCGATGCTCGAGAACAACCGCGCCCTCTCCGAGGCGCGCGCGGCGCTCGAGAAGAAAATCCAGGATCTCGACATCCTGTTCGCGCTCGAGCGCGCCGCGGCCCGCGCGGCCACCGAGGAGGAGCTCGCGCTCGCGATCCTGCCCGAGGCCGCGCGCGCCGTCGAAGCGCGCACGGCGTACGTCGTGCTCGCCGACGAGTCCGGCGATCTGAACCTGTTCCACGTCGGCGGCGACACGCCCGCGGTCCCGCGGCCCGCGCACGACTCGTTCGCGCCCCCCTCCTGGCGCACGCTGCAGGCCGTCTCGCCCGACGCGCCGAAGCTCCGCAAGCTGCGGGTCAAGGCGGGCGAGGGGCTGGCCGGCGCCGCCATCGCGACCGGGCAGACGCTGGTGGTCGAGGACCTCGGCGCCGACGCGCGCAACAGCATGCGCATCGCGCGCGCGCTCTTCGCCAACCTCGCCGAGATCCACTGCCCCGCGGCGGTGCTGCCGCTCCTCGACGAGCACGATCGCGCCTTCGGGGCCCTGGCCGTCTTCCGTCGGCCGGGCGATCGCCCCTTCGCGCACGACGACCTCGAGCTGCTCAAGCTCGTCGCGCTCAACGCCTCGACCGGCTTCCAGCTCCAGGCCGCGCGCCGCAACGAGGCCTTGCAGGAGCGCTTCTCGACGATCGGCTCGCTGCTCTCGAGCATCATGCACGACCTCAAGACGCCGATGACGGTCATCGGCGGCTACGTGCAGATGATGGCGCAGGAGGACGACCCGGGCTCGCGCGAGGAGATGTCGGAGCTGGTGCTGCGGCAGCTCGATCACATCTCGGCGATGCAGAAGGAGGTCCTCGCCTTCGCGCGCGGCGAGCGCTCGGTGCTGGTGCGGCGCGTGTACCTCGCGCAGCTCTTTCAGGAGCTGGAGTCGCAGCTGCAGCGCGAGATCGAGGCGCGCGGCTCGAAGGTCGAGCTCACGGTCGACATCCGCGATCGTGGCAAGGCGCGCCTCGACGAGTCCAAGATCACGCGCGCCATCCACAACCTCGCGCGCAACGCCATCGAGGCGATGGACGACCGCGGCGGCGGCAAGCTGCGGATCACGGTCGATCGCGAGGGCGAGACGCTGGTGGTGCGCGTCGCCGACAGCGGCCCAGGCCTGCCGACCGAGGTCGAGGAGCGGCTGTTCCGCTCGTTCGTCACCTCCGGCAAGGCCGGCGGCACCGGCCTCGGCCTCGCGATCGTGAAGAAGATCGCCGAGGACCACGGCGGCACCATCGAGGCGAGCTCCACGCCTCAAGGCACGACGTTCACGATGCGCCTCCCGCAGCCCCCCGATCCGACGCCCGTGAAGCGCGCGGTCTCCGCGGGCGACGAGATGACCCCGCCGCCGCGCGCGCCCACCGTGCGGCGCTGACCTTTCCCGGCGGGCGCTGCGCCGGACGCGCGCGCGCGCCTCGCGAGCCTCACATCCAGCGCGCGAAGAGCAGCGCGAACCAGCCGAGCATCCGCCGGAGCCGCCCCCGCGCGCGGAGGACCTCGACGGTCCAGCGGACCGCGCGCGCGAGATCGTCCACGATCGAGCGGCGCACGAGGCGCACGAGGCTCGCGCTGCGCGCGGCGAGGTTCACCTCCAG
>CAIXWQ010001285.1 GCA_903923175.1 uncultured delta proteobacterium
CAGAACGCTGCCGCGGCCGAACACGCGCGCCACGACGCGGGCCGGGACGAGGCCCGCCGGCGCGTCACGGAGGGCCGCGAGCGCTTTGGCGTCGACCTGCGTCCGCTCCTGGCGCGCGAGCCAGCACGGGTGCTCCGGCCAGGGCCAGCCGAGGGCGTCGACGCAGAAGCAGCCGCCGTTGTGCCGAACCAGATAGACGGGTTCGCCGCAGTCCGAGCAGGCGACGGCCTGCACGCAGCCGGTGTTGGCGATCGAATCGGGATCGCTCGAAGCACCGCCAGCGCAGCCGCTGTTGGACCGATGGAACGGGCGGTAGCATCCGTCGTAGAACACGATCGAGATCTCGTCCCCGCATCGCTGACACGTCGACTGGCTCGGCATCGGTCCTCCAGGGGCTGGGTGAAGGTGGCGTCAAAACCCGTCGACGCCCTCGATCGCCGAGATCTGACGGCGCGCTGTAAGTCGGCAGGATCGCCCGGTTCGCGGCGCTTCGGCTCAGTTACGCCGACCACGCCTGCCTCGAGCTGCCCAACCCTTCGAATCGTTGGGTGCCGCGGATCCGAGGACGCGCGCTTCAGGCCTGGTCTGCGAGTCGCGAGGTTCGGGGCGTGCGCTCGTCCCCCAGCAGAAACGGGCCGCGGAAGATGGCACGTTCATTCCGCCGTCGACGAGGGCCCATCCGCATCGACGCACACTGCGTCCGGAGGTCCCCGATGCCCCCGCTCCCCGCCCACATCTACCTCACCGACAGCTCCGCCACCCTCGGCCACCTCCGCGACCAGCTCTCCCCCGAAGCCCGCGAAGCCGTATCCCCGCTGCTGGCTCCCCTCGACGCCGCCGACGCCCCCGGGCCCGACACCCGCCGGCCGCGCTTCGCCGCCACCTTGGTCGCGACCGACGAACGCTCCCTGGTCACCGTCTCGGCGACCCAGGCGGAAGCCTCCATCGCCTCACTCCCAAGCGGCCACGCGGCTCCGCTCCTCGCGGCCCTCCGCGACGGCATCCGCCTCGCCAATCCGGCGGAGGCCATCCTCGCCGGCGTCCACGCCCTTCTCCGCCCGGACGCCACCGACCTGGACTGGCGCCTCGATGACGTGCTCAACGAGGCCCGCGGTCGCGAGGGGGTCGCGCTCGTCGCGAGCGACGCGGAGGCCCTCTGTCGCTTCCTCCGCCGCACCTACGCCGACGTCGCGGTCGTGCACTCGTCCGGCGAGCGCCTCCTCGCCGTCGTTTGGCCTGACGACGTCGGCAACTACGTGCCCGATCCGAACTTCGCCCCCGTCGTCCTCGCCGTCGGACTCGACCCCGCGCAGCTTCGCCAGCTCCGCGACGCCGGAATCCACGCGCCGAACGCGCGGCTCCTCGCACTGCCAACCCAGGCCGAGCTCGCGTGCGACGTAGCCGACGAGACCATCCTGATGGACGCGCCTCCGAACTGCGCGGCGCAGATGCCCGACGTGCGCTTCCTCGATCGCCTGGTGGCCGGCGCCTACCTTGTCGTCGTCGTCAGCGGTGGCTCATCTGTGAGCCGTGCGCTCGCGGTCGCGGCGCTCCGTCTCCTCGCCACGCCAGAGCGGTGCGTCGTCCACTTCGACCTCGGTGCCCCCCCCGCCGACGCGGCGCTCGACGCTCACGTCCGCGTGCAGCTTCCGGGCGACGCGCTCACCGCGCAGCGAGAGCCGTTCCAGCTGGTTCGTGCCCTGACCGCGCTCGCGTCCGAGGGGGGCACCTACTGCTTCGAGTGTGCAGCTCTGTCGGCCATCGGGAAGCCGCCGGCTTGCGTGACCGGCTTCGGCTTCGGCCGCGCGACGGGCGAGCGCGCTGGGCGACGCGCGACGGACGAGGCACTCGACGCGCTGGGCTGGTCGGCCGAGCGCATCCGCGGCGCCACGGCTTTCGTGGTCGCCATATGGGGCGGTACGAGCTTCAGCCTTCGGGAGACCGA
>CAIXWQ010001286.1 GCA_903923175.1 uncultured delta proteobacterium
CGCGCCGACGCCGGGATCGATCTCGCCGAAGCCGCCGGCCTCGAGCTCCTGATCCAGGTAGCTGTCGATCTCGCGATCGAGCCGCTTGCCGTCGAGCGCGCCGTGCAAGCACGGGTAGACGCGCCCCTGCACGGTGACGATCGCCCCCTCGCGCACGTGCATCATCAGCGTGCGCTTCGGCTCGTCGGGCTTGCCGAGCAGCTCCGGCACGACCTTCACGTCGTAGAAGCCGCGGCGCTTGTAGACGGCCTCGATCTTCGCCGCGAGGTGGTAGCTCGAGCGATCCGGCTCGGCGGCGAGGTCGAGCACCGCGAGCAGCTGCCCGTCGTCGAAGACCGCGTTCCCCTCGAACGCCAGCGCGATCTTCGCCCCGGCGACCACCGTGACGGCGAGATCGAAGCGCGGCGATCTCTCCGACTCCGCCCCCGGCAGGCTCGCCTTCGTGGGGGTGACCTCGTGCGTGACCGTCGCGTTCACGAAGCCGGCCGCGCGCAGCTTGCCCGCGAGATCGCGATCGGCGGTCTCGAGCTGATCCTCGTCGAGGCGATCGCCCGCGGTGACGCCGTACGCCTTCGCGGCGTTCATCGCCGTCGCGTCCCAGGAGGGGAAGCCGACGAACGTGCGCTGGTCGACCAGGCGCGCGAGCCCGGGGTCGACCCGCACGTCGACCACCACCGTGAACGGCGCGTCGCTCTCGATGGTGACGATCTCGACCCGCGCCTTGGGCCACCCGCGGCGCGCGTAGTAATCGACGATCGCGCGCGTCGCGCGATCGAGCTCGTGCTCGGTGACGTCGGGGATCTCCACGAAGCCGGCCGCGCGCCGCACCTCGTCGTCGCCGAGCGCGTTGCCGTGGAACACCACGCGGCGCACGAAGCGCGCGGGCACCAGCCGGTAGACGAGCGCGACGCCCCCTTCCTCGTGCTCGACCTCGATCGTGCCGCTGGCGAAGCCGCCCGCTTGAAGGATGCGGGCGAGCTCGGCGCGCGCGCGCTGGAGCACGAGCTTCTCGCCCGTCCTCTGCCCCTTCAGCTCCGGCGGCGTGGTCCAGATCGAGCCGCGCACCTTCGCGCGCACGCTCACGATCACCTCGCCTTCGTAGGCGTCGGCCGCCGGCAGCACGTCGGGGATCTTGGGTAGCTCGCCGCCGATCGCGGGCGCGCCGGGGCCGGTGCTCGGCGCGGGCGCGGCCGTGCTGGCCGCCGGCGACGACGCGAACGAGGTCGGAGACCCGGACGCAGCGGCGGACGCCGAAGCAGAGGGCGACGCCGAGCCCGACGCCTTGGGCGCCTCGCCGGCCGCGCGCGCGAAGGGCGTGGCCGTGCCGAAGACGGCGAGCGGCAGCGCGACGCACAGGGCGCACGCGAGCGCGCGCACGAGCCGGGCGCTCATGCCCGCACCGCGCGCTCAGAACTCGAAACGGAGCCTGAAGTCCACACCGACGTTGGCCGAGGATACGTTGTTTACGTTGTCGTAGGAGGCCTGGAGCGACGCCTTCTGGGACAGGCGCCACTCGACGTTGGCGATGACCTCGCGCTGCTCGCTGATGTTGCTGGTGATGCTCGCGCGCACCGAGTCGCTCAGGCGCTTGCCGAGCGTGATCTGCGGCTCCGTGCGGTAGGTCTTGATCGAGTACGCGGTGCCGAAGCGGAAGTCGTCGATGACCGGGATGGCCTGCTTCAGCTGCTGGTCGACGCCGGTGATGCTCGAGAGCACGTCGAGGCCGACGCCGCCCGCGAGCGCCGAGGTGCCGATCTGCGACGCCTCCGCGCGCGTCATGCCGAAGGTGATCAGCCAGAGCACGTCGTCCTGCGCGAGGGCCGGCTCGCTGGTCAGGTCGAGGTGCAGATCGCTCGACTTGCCGTACGCGTGCAGCTTGATGACCCACTCGGCGCCGCCCTGCGTGGCGCGGCGGAACTCGGTGCGCGCGAGCAGGTCGATCACGGGGTCGATCTTGTCCTCGTCGTCGAAGCGGATCGCGCCCTCGGTGATCTTGAAGTCGTAGTTGCGGAAGCGGAAGTTGCCGCCAGGCGCCACCGCGACCGCGCCGACCAGGCCGAACTTCTGGTTGGTGCCGCCGACGCGCAGCCCCTGCGGGCCGATGTTCACCGTCATGTCGACGAGGTTGTTCTTGATGGCGAGGCCGCGCGGCGCGTGCAGCTGGATGTCGAACAGCACCGAGTCGCGCGTGGGGTCGTAGACCTCGACCTCGGTGCGCTGCGCGGCCTGCACGGCGTTGATGTCGAAGATCTTCACCGGCTTCGAGTAGAGGAACGAGTCGATGTCGACCGTGCCGTCGAGCTTCATCGGCAGCGACGGCGCGTTGTCCTCCGGGGGCGACCAGGTGGCGTGCAGGTCGGCCGAGGTGGTGAGCGACATCCCCTCGCCGTAGCGGACGTTGACGTCCTTGGCGGTGATGCGCGCGTCGACGTCGCCCATCGAGAAGCCGCGCAGCTCGGCGCCCCCCTTGACGTCGATGGTGCCGCCGCCGACCTCGCCGTGCAGCTTGGCGGTGACCCCCTTGCGCGGATCGAGGTCGATGCGTCCGTTGACCTCGGAGATCGGCGAGGCGAAGCCCTTGAGCGCGAACGCGCCCTTCTGCAGCTCCACGAACCCGTTCCAGGTCGGCTTGTCGAGGGTGCCGTCGACGGTGATCTCGGCGCGCGCGGTGCCGTCGGCGCGCTCGATCTTGGAGACGTAGTCCTCGAGCTTCTTCAGCGGGAAGAGCGGCACCTCGACGCGCGCGTGCAGCAGCGGGCTCGGCCCGCTCGACTTGCGCACGTCGGCCTCGAGCACCACGGTCGTCGACTCGGCGCCGAACTTCACCGCGAGCTTCGTCTCGGGGATCGACGCCCCCTCGGGCGCGAACGAGATCTTCGGCGTCTGCCCGAGCGTCTGCACCGAGACGTCGCCTCCTTGCGAGAGATCGGCGACGAGGTTCTCGATCGAGCCGGTCGAGGTCCACCACGCGTCGAGCGGGTAGCTCACCAGCGCGACGTCGGCCGAGAGCGTCCCCTCGACGACCGGCGGCGGCGGCGGCGCGACGTACGCGGGGTCGAGATCGGCCTCGGGGAGGCGCATGCGCAGCGGCGAGATCGGCCCGAGCCCGAGCTTGCGGAAGGCGAGCTTGCCGGAGGCGATCTTCTTCTTCTGATCGGTCACGCGCAGGTCGACGAGCTCCACCTGCCCGTCGAACACCTTGCCGGCGATGGCGTACTCGCCCTGCACCGGATCGGACGCGTAGCGCGCCGGATCGAACGGCGGCAGCTTGCGCCCGCGGTAGCAGCCGCGCTCGTCGGGCTGCGGCGAGTCGGCCAGCCCCGGGATCGGCCGGCGCACGGCGTGCACCTGCGAGGGGGGCGTCACGCGGCCGTTCACGCGCATCGGCGAGACGTGCACGTCGGCGTCGACCAGCATCGTGTCGATCGTGCCGCTCACGTCGGCGACCGCGTCGATGGTCGCCTCGATCGGGTAGTTGAGCGACGGCAGCGCCGCGAGCGAGGACATCTGCAGCGCGCCGACGGTGGCGCGCAGGTGCAGGTTGCCGCCGCGGTCCACGCGCCCGGCCGCGACGATCGTGCCGCCCCCCTTCTTGTGCAGCGAGGCGCCGCGCACGTCGAGGTCCATGCCGAGGCCGCCGGCCTCGTGATCGAGCCACGCGACGGTGACGTCGGCGTTGCCGCCGTCGTAGCGCTCGCCGAAGAGATCGACCGCGAGCACCGTCCCCTTCACGTCCATGTCGAGGCGGCCGCCGCCGCACACGTCCTCGCGCCCGCCGAGCACGTAGTGGGCGCGCACGTCGGCGGTGACGTGGCCGCGCACGTCGGCGAAGCGCGGATCGCCGTCGAGGCCGAGGATCTCGTACAGCTCGCCGAGCTCGAAGTTCTTGCTGTTCACCAGCGCGTCGACCACCGCCACGTGCCCGGGGCCGAGGTCGATGCGCATGTTGGGCGCCTCGTACGCGCTCCCCTTGTAGCGCCCCTTCACCCCCTCGAGCTCGAACGCGGTGCCGCGCACGTGCGCGGTGACCGTCTCGAGGTTGCCGAGCGGGAAGACGTCGAACACGAAGCCGTCGACCGACGCCTGCCCCTCGCCGAGCGGATCGGCGAACGGGCCGCGCACGCGGTATTTGAACTTCGCGAGGCCGGCCATCTTGATGACGGCGACCGGCGAGATGTCGGCGAGGTCGAGCTGCTCGCTGGTGGCGTCGACCTCGAGCCCGTTGTCGAAGCCGATCGAGACGCGCCCGGTGAGGTTGCTGTGCAGGAAGCTCGCGCGGATGCCGTCGAAGACCAGCGCGTCGGGGCGGATGCGCACCTGCGTGTGCAGTTCGGCGTACGCGTGGCCGGCCGCGCGCGACAGCCCGACGATGTGCCCGGGGGTCTTCCCCTCGACGGCGCCGGAGCCGAGCTCGAAGTCCTTGGTCTTGGCGACGAGCTCGCCGTCGAGCGAGAGCGGATCGATGCAGCCGGCGACCTTGGCGGTGGCGTCGTCGAAGTCCCAGCGGACGTGGGCCGCCTTCGTGACGCCGAGCTCGCGCATCAGGCCGGGGAAGGTGAGCCCCTTGATGGCGACGCTCGCGTGCATCGGCGGCTTCTTCTTGTCGCAGGCGCGCAGCGGCTCGAGCTCGAAGTCGGTGATCGACACGTCGCCGTCGCCGTACTTCACGTCGAGCCGCTTGGCGCCGACCACGAGCCCCGGCCGGATCGACAGGTCGCCCTGGATCGAGTCGCCGAAGCGGAACTGCTCGACGTTGACCCCGTGCGCCTCGATGCGCCCGGTGAGCGAGGCCTGCTTCACGCCGGGGAGCGGATCGCCGAGATCGATGACGGCGACCGGCGCGAGGTCGAGCGCGAGCCAGCCGCCCATCGCGGGGAGCTTCACGTAGCGCGCGGCGAGCTGCGCCGGCCCCTGCACGCGCACGCGCCCGCCCGCGGGGCCGATGCGGATCTTGGGCGCGGCCGCCGTCGCCTTGCCGCCCGCGGCCTTGGGCACCTCGAGCTCCACGCGATCGATCTGCACGCTCGCCTCGCGCGCGGGGTCGATCGCCCCCTCGCAGCTCGCCTCGGTGCCGTGCGCGTCCGCGCCGCGGGGCGCGTCGAGGCGCAGATCGATGACGAAGCGGTGCAGCGACACGATCGTCGCGGCGGGCGCGTCGGTGACGTCGAGGCTCGCCGACGCCGAGCAGATGGTGTCGTCGTCCCACACCGGGCGGCCGGGCTCGGGCTCGATGAAGCGATCGTGCGTGAGATCGACGCCGTGATCCCAGAACGCCTCGCCGCGGCCGCTGGGCGGCAGGTACCACTCGCCGGGCTTCCCCTCGGCCTTCAGCTTGCGGGCGCGCTCCGCGTCCTTCGGCTGCACGAAGCGGTCCTCGCGCGGCGGCGGCGAGAGGGCCGTCCGCTTCACGTGCGCGAAGCCGCGCGCCTTGTGCAGCCGCACGCCGTACTCGAACGAGGCGTTGCCGGTGACGTCGACGTCGAAGTCGATGCTGTTGAGCTCGAAGCGCGCCGGCGGATCGTCGACCTGCGCGCGCACGGTGACCTTCACCTGCGCGCCGGTCACCGCGACCACGCGGAACGGCGGATCGACGGTCGCCGTCTTGGGCTTGGGCGCGTGCGCCTTGAGCTTCAGCGGCAGGTTGTAGGGCTTGCCGTCGACGATCTCGGCGTCGACCGCGACGTCGTCGAGCTCGATCGAGTCGATCACGACGTCGCCCGAGAGCAGCGCGAACGGCCGCACCGTGACCCGCGCTTCACCCACCCGCGCGACCGGCCGTTCCGGATCGGTCGAGCCGACGCGCACGTCGCGCACGATGATCCCGGGGGGCCAGACGACCCCGTCGATGTGCAGCCGCACGTCGAGGCCGGTCTCCGCGCGGATGGCCTCGGTCGCGATCTTCTCGATCCGCGCCCGCACGCCCGGGTTGCGGAACAGCAGCGGGACGGCCACCGCCGCGACCCCCACCAGTGCGAGGACGAAGAGCAGCGCGCGCGCGAGCCAGGCGCCGAGATCGGGGCCCAAGCGGTGCGCGTGGTGACGTCTCGGGGCCATGGGGTGGAGCGACGGGAGCGGCGGGAGCGGCGGGAAACGCGCGAGCGGCGGGAGCCGCGGGACCGGTGCAAGAAGCGGGGGCAGAGGGCCCTCGGTTCGACGGCCGGGCGGCGAATTCCATCCGCCCGGACGCGCCCCTCGGGCCCTGCCCTTGCTCTACCGGACTCGCGGCCACGCGGCACCCTTTTGGCCGGGCTTTTTGCCGCGAATCGTCAGCTCGGCGCGGGACGGGGCGCGAAAGCGCGCCCGATCCGAGCCTCCGGGCTTCGACCCGGGGGCCCGGGTGCCGCTCAGCGGCGCCGCCGCGCGACCAGCCCGAGCGCGGCGAGCCCGAGCACGAGCGCGAAGGAGCCGGCCGCCGCGCGCCCGTCGTCGCCGCTGCCGTTACCGCCGAGCACGCAGCCGCCGCTGCTCCCGCCGCCGCCGGTCGGGTTGGCGAGGCAGGTCTGCGTCGGGGTGTCGCAGTAGAACCCCTGCGCGCACTCGTCGCTCTGCGTGCAGGTGCCGCGGCACTCGCCGAACGCGGGCTCGCAGACGTACGGCGAGCAGTCGAAGACGACCGCTTTGTCGGTGCCGCACGAGCCGCCCGCCTTGTCGCAGGTCGCCGGGCCGACGCCGGTCGACGGGCCGGTGCAGCGCGGCGCGTCGCACTGCGTGCCGGCGCCGGAGCCGACGCACGCGCCCTGGCTGCAGGTGCCGAGGCACGAGCGGCCCGGGCCGCACTCGTGGCGGAGATCGACGCCGGTCGGCTCGACCGTGCACTTGCCGAGCGAGCCAGAGAGCACGCAGGAGTGGCAGCGGTCGGTGCACTCGGTGTCGCAGCAGATCCCCTCGACGCAGTGGCCGGTGCCGCAGTCGCTCCCCTTCGCGCAGCGCGTGAACGCCTCGCGCACGGTGGGCGGCCCGCCGTCGGGGCCGGCGTCGGTGACGGGGGCCGCGGCGTCCGCGGGCTCGCCGAGGCAGGTGGGGCCGAGCGAGCTGCACGTGCCGACCGAGCCCGAGAGGTTGCACGCCTCGCAGACGCCGTCGCACTTGGTCGCGCAGCAGACGCCGTTGGCGCAGAAGCCCGATTTGCAGTCGCTCGCGGCGGTGCACGACGTCGAGGCGGGCGCCGCGCAGCCGAGGCCGTCGGGCGTGCACCGCTTGCCGCCGCCGCAGCTCGCGACGGCGCAGCAGACGCCGTCGGTGCAGAACCCGCTCGAGCAGTCGGCGTTCGCGCCGCACGCGCTGCCGAGCCCCGTCGAGAGGAACACCTCCCCGGTCTTGAGGGGCGTCTTGCCGTCGGTGCTGCCGCCCACCATGACCGTCGAGCCGTCGGCGAGCTGCGTGACGGTGTGCCCCGCGCGCGGCGTGTCCATCGGCGACGACGCCGACCACGTGCCGGTGGTCATGTCGTAGACGTCGACGTTCGCCGTCGTGGTGCCGTCGCTGGTGGTGCCTCCGGACACCATGATGCGCTTGCCCGTCGACTTCGTCGGGAGCGCCAGCAGCGAGATGGTCGAGCCGTAGTGGAGCGACGCGGGGAGCGACGTCGGCGTGGTCCAGATGCCCAGCTTCTGGTCGTAGAGCTGCGGCAGCGGCAGGTCGCCGCCGAGCGTGCCGCCCAGCACGATCAGCCCGCTCGCGGTCGAGAAGGCGGAGATCCCCGCGCGGGTCGGGGAGAAGCCGGGCAGCGCGTTGAACGTCGGGCTGGTCGGCGTGGTCAGGTCGAGCACCTGCGAGCCGTACGGCGTGCCCGCGAACACGGCCCCGGCGACGCCGCCGACGACCATCGCCGAGCCGTCGGGGAGCTGCGCCGCGGCCGCGAACCGGTGCGGTTGATCGAGCGTCACCGGCTGGACGTTGTCGGGGGTGCCCGGAACGTAGAGATACGCCAGGTTCAGCATGTACTCGGACTGGACGATCAGGACGTTCCCGCCCGCGATCTTGAGCAGCGCGGTCGGGCCCACCGAGCCGTTCCCCGACGTCGCCCCGCTCGCCAGCCAGGTGCCGGACTTCGCGTCGAACAGCTCGAACGGCGACATGGTCGTGTCCGAGCCGGAGCCCGCGACGAGGACGCGCCCGTCGTCGAGGAGCACCGCGCTGTGGCCGGTCCGGGCGGTGCCGAGATCCCCCGTCTTCGTCCAGGTGCCGGTCGACGGATCGAAGATCTCGCACGACGCGAGGGTCGGGTTGGTGGCGGTCGAGTCGGTGCCCCCGGCGACGAGCACGCGTCCGTCCGCGAGGCGGGTCGCGGTGTGGCCGGTGCGCGGGTTCAGCATCGAGACGCCGCTCGACCAGCCGGGATCGAGCGCGATCGGCGCGACGAGCCCGGCGGCGTCGAGGGTGAACGTCAGCGCGTCGCCGTCGAGCGCGGCGCGCATCGCGCGCACCGTGCCACGCGCGTCGACCGCGTACGGCGCGTCGCTGCGCAGGCGCACGGCGCCGGCGCGATCGAGCACCTCGACGCGATCGCCGACCACGCGCACGCTCGCCACGCCCGGGCCGCGGCGGAGCTGGTAGCGGAGCGTGCTCGCGTCGCGCGGGTCGTTCGAGCGCGCGATCTGGATCTCCTCCACGCGGTCGTCGCCGCCGACCAGCAGCACGTCGCGCGCGCCGCCGCGGGCCACCACCGCGCCGTCCTCGACCTGCGCGCTCAGCGCCGCGCGGTCCTGCGCGACGAGCTCGATCCACGCCCCGGGCGCGGCCGAGTCGGCGAGCGTCAGGGTGCGCGCGTCGGCCGAGAGGCGCGCCTCGAGCCGGCCCGTGTGCGCCTTGCGCGTGCCGAAGCGAAACGCCGCGCCGTCGCGCGTGATGGCGGTGCGCGCGGCCAGCGTCGCGGCGAAGCGCGGGCGCGCCTGCACCTCGGCGACCAGCGTGGGCGCCACGGGGGTGACCGCGACCGACGGCGCGGGCTGCGCCGGCTGGACGCTCCCCGCGTCGACGTCGGCGAGCTCGCGCTTGGAGCCGCAGCCCGCGAGCGCGCCGAGCGCGCTGGTCACGCCGATCACGCCGAGCACGCGCGCCCGACGGCGCGCTGCGAAGAGCGAGATCGCGAGGAACGCGAGCATCCCGGCGCCGTAGCGCGCGCCGCCGCCGCCCGGCGTCCCGCCGCCGTAGCTGCAGCCGCCATTGGACGGCGCGGGGGGCGCGGGGACCACGCAGACGTTCGTGGTGGTGTCGCAGACGGTGCCGTTGGCGCAGTCCGACGAGCTCGCGCAGGTCGTGAGGCACGCGCCGACCGCCTGATCGCAGACGTAGGGCGCGCAGTCGAAGGCGATCGAGTCGTCCGTGGGGCACTTGGCCCCTTCGGCGCTGCAGGCGGCGGGGCCGAGGCCGGTCGACGCCGTCACGCAGCGGCTCGGCGCGCAGGTCGTCCCCTTCTGGGCGACGGCGCATTTCCCTTCGGCGCCGCAGGTGCCGACGCAGCTGAGCGCCGGGCCGCACTCGTGGCGGAGATCCACGCCGATCGGCTCGAGGGCGCAGTGGCCGGGCGACGACGGCAGCGCGCACGAGTGGCACGTGTCGCCGCAGGCGGTGTCGCAGCAGACGCCGTCGACGCAGAAGCCGGTGGAGCAGTCGCTCGGCTTGGAGCAGTGCTTGACGCTGGTCGAGAGCTTGGGCGGCGTCGCGTCGAACACCGGCGTGCCGGCGTCGGCCGCGTCGGAGAGGCCGCCGTCGACGGCCCAGGCGCAGACGCCAGTCGTGAGGTCGCAGCCACCGGCGGCGCAATCGGCGTCGCTCGCGCACTTGGCCTTGCACGAGGTCGCGTCGGCGCAGGTCACGTTGCCCGCGCAGACGTGCGGGGTGCCGGTGAGGCACGCGCCCTTCGTCCCCTCGCAGTGCCCGGGCGGCGTGAGCGTGGAGCCGTAGCAGTTGCCGGCGCCGCAGGCGGTGCTCGCGTCCTTGAAGACGCAGGCGCCGGCGCTGCAGCCGCTGACGCACGCGGCGTCTCCGCAGAGGCCGCGCGTGTCGGTCGTCGCGTCCTTGCAGGTGCCCACCGAGCCGGTGAGCGCGCACGTCCTGCAGGGGCCGGCGCACGGGGTGTCGCAACAGACGCCGTCGACGCACTGGCCGGTCACGCAGTCGAGCGCGGTGGCGCACGTCGTGCCCTTTGCGTACTGGTGGAAGACCTCGGCGCCGCTGAGCCCGGCGGGGAGGCCGCCGACGACCAGGATCTGGGCGCCGATCGCGTCGAGGGTCGCGGTGTGTCCGAGGCGCGGGAGCCCGACCACGCTGGTGAGCGCCCAGGGGACCTTGGTCGGATCGCTGCCCGCCGGCGGGGCGAAGAGCTCGGAGCGCCCGGTGGCGCCGCCGCTCGTGCTGCCGCCGATGACGACCAGCATGCCATTCTGCAGCAGCGTCGCGGTGTGGTCGGCGCGCGCGACGTTCAGCGGCGCGCCGGCGGCCCACGTGTTGGTGCCCGGGTCGTAGAGCGCGGTCGAGCCGACGACGCTGGTCGCGGAGAAGTGGAGGGGATCGGGGACGGTCGCGCTGCCGCCGGCGATGAGCACGTGATAGGCGGGGAGCACGGTCGCCGTGAACG
This sequence comes from uncultured delta proteobacterium, assembly GCA_903923175.1. Taxonomy (GTDB): domain Bacteria; phylum Myxococcota_A; class Polyangia; order Polyangiales; family JADJMO01; genus CAIXWQ01. The sequence continues at coordinate 10,580 of CAIXWQ010001286.1, forward strand.
AGTCGCGGACGGTCGCCATCGGGGCCGCGGGCTTCCACTGGCTCCCCGCGGCGCCGGCCGGATCGAAGGTCTCGGCCGAGCTCAGCGAGAAGGTGACGTCGCCCATGCCGACGACGGTGTTCTGGCCGCCGAGGACGAGCGCGCGCCCGTCCTTCAGGGCGACGCCGGCCGCCGCTGCGCGCGGCTCGCTCATGCCGTCGACGGCGGACCAGGCGCCCGCGACCGGATCGAACACCTCGGCGACGCTGGTGCTGTTGAAGCCGCCGGGGCTGTCGCCGCCGCCGGCCGCGAGGACCTTGCCGCCGTTCAGGAGCACGAATACGCCGTCGACGTGCGCCGCCTTCATGTCGGCGGGCGCCGACCACTTCGCGGGCGTGGCGTGCGCGTCGTACAGCGAGAACTGCTGCGGGTTGCCGGGCTGGCTCGGATCGAGGATTCCGAGCACCTTCTCCGCGCCGGCGGCGCCGACGACGAACAGGTGCGGATACTGCGACGCGACGCCGGGGTTGGCGCCGAACGACCAGGTGTTCTTCGTGGTGTCGTAGATCTCGACCGTCGAGAGCACCGGCGGCGTCGTGGTGGTCGTGCCTCCGTAGATCATGAGCGTGCCGTCCGGCAGCAGCACGGCGGCGTGGTTGCTGCGCGGCTGGTTCGGCTCCGCGAGGACGTCCCACAGCGGATCGACCACCAGCGGCCAGGCGACGTCCTTGGTCGACCAGGTGGCGACGAGCTCGCGCGCGCCAGGCTCGCCCGCGACGTCGCGCAGCGCGACCTCGACCGGGCGGCGCACGCCGGCGGCGTCGATCGTCACCATCTTCGACGCTGCGAGCTGCACGCGGCCCTTTGCGTCGACGAGCTCGACGCGCCCCTCGCGCACGCGCAGGTCGCGCGCGCCGGGGCCCGTCTTCACGCGCCAGCGCGCGCTGCTCGGCGCCGAAGCCGAGCGCGCGATGCGCAGCTCCTCGGCGTGGTGGTCGCCGGCGACGAGGACGAGATCGGTGTCGGCGAGCGCGCCGCGGTAGACGACCGCGCCGTCGACCACGCTGCCGGCGACGTCGCCCGCGTCCGGGGTGAGCTCGAGCCACGTCGCGCTGGCCGCGCCGCCGACCTCGAGGCGCTGCGCCCCGCCGCTGCGCGCAGGCAGGGCGACCGACAGCGCGCTCCCCTTCGCGGCGGCGGGCAGGCGCAGCGCCCCCGCCTGGGCGCTGAGCGTACGGCCGTGGCCGACGTCGAGCCCCGCGATCTTCTCGAGCTGTGCGATCGTGCCGCGCGCATCGAGCGGCGCCGCGGCGGCCACCGACGCACCGACGGGGCTCGGGCTCGGCGCGCGTTGGCCCACACGATCCGCGGGATCGCCGGCCGAACACGCGACGACCATGGCGCCCGCCGCGGCGGTTGCGGCGGCGGCGAGGGTCAGGGCGGCGAGGGAAGGAAAGCGGCGCATGCGCCGCAGCCTAATCGACCACTCGGGGGTATGCGATGCACAGTGCCGAGGTGTTCGATCCAGCGCACGGCGCGGCGCGCCCGCCGCGTCACTTCGCAGGCTTCTGCGCCTGGCCGCACATGTCCCGGTAGGTCGGCTCCATCTTGTTCGCGATCTCGCCGAAGCCGCGGAACAGCGGCGTCGAGAAGGCGCAGGCGTCCCACCCCTTGGCGTTCTTGGCGAGCTCCAAGCAGAGGCGATCGCGCCCGGCGTAGAGGCCGCCGACCACGGCCTGGCACTGCTTCACGACGTCGTCGCGCACGCCGGCGAGCGCGGTGTCCATGGTCTTGAGCTGCGCCGAGGCGCCCTCGCCGAGGCAGCGGGAGAGCTCCGCGGAGGCCCGCGCGCGCACCTGATCGACGAACGTGTTCGCCAGCGGCTCGCAGTCGACGGCGCGCATGACGCGCGGCGCGGTGCGCACGGCGAGCAGCTCGGCGTCGGCGTCGGGGACCTTGGCGGCGCCGCTCGGCTTCTCGCAGGCGTAGGGGACGGCGCCGATCGCGTCGGAGAAATAGGGCGTGCGCGCGTTGCAGGCGCGCCAGTCGACGGTGCTCTTGGCCTTGGCGAAGCAGGCGGCGTCGGCCTTGTCGTAGCGGCGGCCGACCTGCACCTCGCAGTCGTCGCGCAGCGCGCGCGACTGCTCGGCGAACATCGGGAGCATCTCCCGGCGCGCCTCGACCAGCTCCGCCTTCGGGCCGCACGCGGCGTGCGTCGGCTCGTCGAAGTAGCCGGACATGATCTTGGAGTACTGCCCGGCCCACGCGGCGCAGTCGGCCTTGGTGACCAGCGCCTCGCCCTCCTTGGCGACGATCGGCTTGGCGGGCGGCGGCGGCGGCGGCGCGACGAAGGGGGCGAGCGGCGGCGGCGCGGCGCTGGAGGCGACGGTCACCGGGGTCACCACGTACGAGGGCGAGGCGGGCGCGCTCGAGGCGGAGCCCGCCATCGCTGCGAGGCCGGGATCCGGCTCCTTCTTGCACCCGAGGGCGCTGGCGCCTGCGAGCGCGGCGAGCGCGAGGAGCGCGGGGGCGAGGCCTTGGGCTTGGCGCGTGGGGCGCATCATGGGCGGGGGAGCTTAGTCGACTCGCTCGGGCTCGCGAGCGCGCTCAGCACGGCCCGTTCTTGCGCGTCCCCTGCCCCGCCAGCGCGGCGGCGCAGGTGCTCTCGTAGACCTTGCCGTCGCAGCCGCAGTAGATGCCGTCGCTCGGCACGCACGCGGCCGGCCGCGCCTTGCAGGTGCCGGTGCTGTCGTCGCCGCCGCAGACGTTGGGCAGCGCCCCCCAGTCGCAGTACTCGGTCGCGCCGCAGCTCGCGCCCGTGAGGCCGCCGCAGATCTTCGGGACCGTCTCGCAGGCGCCGGCGCGCGCGACGCTCATGCCGGCGGACGTCGCGACGCAGGTGCTCTGGTACGTCTTGCCGTCGCAGCCGCAGACCTCGTCGCCCGGCTGCGGCGCGACGCAGGGGAGCGCCTCGCGCTTGCGACAGGTGCCGGCCTCGTCGGGGTTGAGGCACGTCCCTTCGGCGTAGGCGCACCACTGATCGGCGGGACACGCGAGGCCGGCCTTGCCGCCGCAGCCGCCGCCGCCATCGGCTGCGTCGGCCGCGTCGGCGCCGATCGCGGCGTCGCCGGTGGGCACGGAGATCGAGCCACCGCAGGCGCCGAGCAGGCCGAGCAGGCCGAGCGGGAACGAGCAGCGGACTGAGAGCCGGCAGGCGAAGCGAAGGGCGGAGCGCATCGTCCAGGTTTACCAGGCGCGGCGGTGGGACGCTGGCTTTGAAACCTCACCCCCTGGCCCCCTCTCCGCTTTGAAACCTCACCCCCTGGCCCCCTCTCCGCTTTGAAACCTCACCCCCTGGCCCCCTCTCCGCCAGCGGAGAGGGGGAAGAGAGAGACTCGGAACTGTCCGCCGCGCCGGCCTCCTAGAGCGCCGAACAGGTTGAGACTGCCATGATGTCGGCGACTTACGCCGCCTCGCGGATCAGTCGATGAATGCCTTCGAGGTTCTGAATGACCGCCGCGCGTCGGAGGTCGAAGAGATTCTTGCGGACACCGAAGTACCG
>CAIXWQ010001287.1 GCA_903923175.1 uncultured delta proteobacterium
CGCGCCGACGCCGAGGCGCGCGCTCCGCGCCGCGCGTCGCCCCACAAAAGCGCGGAGCCCCGCGTGCGACGTCGCACGCAGGGCTCGCGCCGTTCGTGGCTCGTCGGCGCTTACTGCACGCCGCCGCCGCACACGTTGACCACGCCGCCGCCGCCGCAGGACTGCGGCAGCGTGCACGAGCCGCAGTCGATCAGCGCGCCGCAGCCGTCGGCGACCTTGCCGCAGTTCGCGCCGATGTCGGAGCACTTGCGCGGCGTGCAGCTCGGAGCCCCGCACTGGAACGGCGTGCCGCCGCCGCCGCAGGTCGCCGGCGCGACGCAGTCGCCGCACGCGAGCAGCCCGCCGCAGCCGTCGGCCACCGCGCCGCACCCGGCGCCCGCGTCGGTGCACGTGCGGGGCTTGCAGACGGTCGACGTCGTGTGACCGCACGTGCTCGAGACGCCGCCGCCGCCGCAGGTGTCCGGCGCGACGCAGTCGCCGCAGGCCACCGTGCCGCCGCAGCCGTCGCCGATCCAGCCGCACGTCGCGCCGAGATCGGCGCACGTCTTCGGCGTGCAGACCGGCCCGCCGCAGACGCTCGGCTTACCGCCGCCGCCGCAGGTGAACGGCGCCGTGCACGCGCCGCAGTTGAGCGTGCCGCCGCAGCCATCGCCGGCCGAGCCGCAGCTCGCGCCGAAGTCGGCGCAGGTCTTGGGCGTGCACGTCGGGTGACCGCAGACGTTCGGAGCCCCCGCGCCGCCGCAGGTGTCGGGGAGCGTGCAGGTGCCGCACATCTGCGTGCCGCCGCAGCCGTCGCCGGCGACGCCGCAGTTGAAGCCCTGCTTGGAGCACGACTGCGCGGTGCAGGTCGGGCCGCCGCAGACGTTGGGCACGCCGGCGCCGCCGCAGGTGGTGCCGGCCGGGCAGGTGCCGCAGCTCGAGGTCAGGCTGCCGCAGCCGTCGGCGACCTGGCCGCACTTCGCGCCCTGATCCGTGCAGCTGCGCGCGGTGCAGGTCGGCGGAGGCGGCGGAGGCGCGTTGTCCGCGGTCACGCAGGAGCTCAGATCGAAGATCATGAACTCGAGCAGCTTCTCCTGCGGCGTCATCGGGGTGTTCGTGCACTCGGCCGGGAAGGTCTTCCCGTTCGACGCCGCGTTCTCGACGTGGAAGTCGTCGAAGAGCACGCGGCCGCACTGCGACGCGGCCGGCGAGCCGACCTTCGTGTTGAACGTGTAGGCGACCGATGCGGCCGGCGACTTCACCGTCATCCACGACTGCGAGGGGGCGACCACGCCGTTGTAGTCGTGGCGGATGACCTGCAGCGGGATCTGCCCGAACGTCGGCGAGGCGCCGACGAGCTGCAGCCACGTGGCGAGGGTGTTCCCCTTCGGGAACGTCGTGTCGATGAAGCCCGTCTGATCGTTCGGGCTCGCCTGGTCCGCGCTCCAGGCCGCCGTCCCGTTGAACGGCGCGTCGTTGTAGAGCCACACGTAGCTGAAGTGCGTCGCGAAGACGCGACCGCCCGCGTTCGTGTAGTTGATGATGTTGGTCTGCTGCCCGGCGGTCTTGCCGTAGCGCGCGCCCTGGCAGGGGAAGAACAGCACGTCGTAGCGGTCGAGGTTTCCAGCGGTGGCGACCAGCGTGCTCTCGGTGGTGCTACCGGGGAGCGTCGCGCCGGGGCTGCCGTCGCCGCGGTACATGTGCACGCGGCCCGTGCTGCTCGGGATGGTGAACTGGCTGTCGTCGACGCCGATCTTGCGGAGCACGCACTCGAGCGCGTCGACCGAGCCGGTCGCGAAGGCCATCTGCGGGATGTTGTCCCAGGTGCTCCCCTCGGCCTGCTTGCGCGGCAGGCGCGTCGCCGTCGCCGGCAGCGGCGTGTTCACGCACGGCGCCACGTTCGGGATCGAGTAGAAGCGGCGCCACTTGCCGAGCTCGATCACGATCGGGATGTTGGTCCCGACCGGCACGTTCTTGAGCGTGAACTTGCCGTCGGGCCCGGTGACCGCGCTCACCAGCGCGTCGATCGAGCCGCCGCCGCCGCACGTGTCGCAGGTGACGGTCGCGCCGAACGGCTTCGGAGTGCCGCTCTTCGGGATGTAGACGATCGCGCCGTACAGCGGATCGGGGGCGCCGAAGCCCTTCGAGGAGTCGGTCGGCGCGTAGACGGTGCCGGTGATCGTCGTGGTGGTGCCCGCCGTCGGGCAGGCGATCTGCTGCGCGCAGAGGCCGGTGCAGGTCGAGCTCCCCGCGTCGGTCGTCGAGCCGCCGCAGCGGCTCGGCACGCCGCCGCCGCCGCAGATGTCCGGGAACGTGCAGCTGCCGCAGTTGATCGTGCCGCCGCAGCCGTCCCCCGCGAGGCCGCAGTTCGCGCCGAGCGTCGCGCAGGTCTTCGGCGCGCACGCCATGCCGGCGTCGGTCGCGAAGGAGTTGCCGCAGCGGTTCGCGGTGCCGCCGCCGCCGCAGATGTAGGGCGCGCTGCAGGAGCCGCAGCTGAGCAGGCCGCCGCACCCGTCGGCCACTGGGCCGCAGTTGGCGCCGATCGACGCGCAGGTCTTCGGCGTGCAGCCGATGATCCCGCCGTCGGACGAGACGAACTTGTTGCCGCAGACGCTGGGCGTGCCGCCGCCGCCGCAGGTCTGCGGCGAGCTGCAGGCGCCGCAGTCGATGAGCCCGCCGCAGCCGTCGCCGACGGGCCCGCAGTTCGCGCCGACGTCCGCGCAGGTGCGCGGCAGACAGGTCGCGCCGTCGACGGCGAACGAGTTGCCGCAGACGTTGGCCTTGCCGTCGCCGCCGCAGATGTCCGCGCCGGTGCAGCCGCCGCAGTCGACGACGCCGCCGCAGCCGTCGCCGATCTTGCCGCAGTTCGCGCCGGCGGCCGCGCAGGTGCGCGGGATGCACGTGCCGGCCTCGGACACGGTGCCGCCGTCGGCCGGGATGAAGCCGGCGATGCCGCACACGCTCGGCGTGCCGCCCGCGCCGCACGACTGCCCGCTCGGGCACGCGCCGCAGTCGACGGTGCCGCCGCAGCCGTCGCCGATCGGGCCGCAGTTCACCCCCGCCATCGCGCACGTCAGCGGGATGCAGCCGCCGCCGTCGTTGACCGTCGTGCCGCACACGCTCGCCACGCCGCCGCCGCCACAGATCTGGCCGGGCGTGCACGAGCCGCAATCGCTGACGATGCCGCCGCAGCCGTCGCCGATCGGGCCGCAGTTCGCCCCGACGTCCTTGCACGTGAGCGGCTTGCAGTTGTTGCCCGTCTCGCCCGCGTCGAGCTCGGGAAGCGTGGTGTCGCCGCCGGTGTCGTCACCAGGAACGCCGGTGTCGAGGTCATCGCCACCGGTGCCGCCGGTCCCTCCGCAGGCCGAGGCGCTCGCGCCGACGCCGACGAGCGAGCTCACCAGCACCAAGGCCAAGGCACCCGTGCGCGTCCAACTCGGAGACGAAGCCCCGCCAAGCACCTTCAAGCTCATGAAGTCCTCCCGTTTGGGCAGCGCTGCATCGACGCTTCCCTGAGGGGGTACTGTGCCTCGCGTCGACGGAAGAGTCAGACCCAAATTTTCCAACGACGCGGGATCTGTTGCGCGCCGACACTGTTCTGCATCAATGGTCGTGTCCTTTTTATTTCGGTGAATGAATACCTACACCCGGCAGGGCCACCGCACCCGCACGCTCGCGCTCGGCCTCCGAAACAGGGGTCCTCGCCTGGCCGCCCGGCACGCGGCCTCCGGCGTTGGAGGAATGCGACGCGGACGTGCAGCGGCCGAGCTCCGTTCGTCCGATGGGCGCCGGTCGAGCACGATGCGCGGCGGAGGTCCTCGATGCCGCTGTTCCGTCGCCTGATCGTCGCGTCCCTGTTCGTGCTCGCCGGCTGCAGCTCTTCGGGGGGCGGGTCGACCGCGGCGCCGGGGCAAGACGCCGCCGCCGATCCGGAGACGAGCGTCGATGCGCCGTCGGGCACCGGGGCCTCGTACAAGACGTACGTGATCCTCGGCGACTCGATCTCGGACAAGGGCGGCCAGGGCCCGTTCTTCTACGACCTGCTCTACACGGACCTGCAGGCTCGCTACCCGGGCATCGTGGAGCAGAAGAACTCGAAGGCAGGCGCGACGGCGAACGGCCTCGTCACGCAGGCGCAGACGCTCCCGACCACGCTCGCCGGGCCGGTGCTCATCACGATCACCATCGGCGGCAACGACGTGCAGGGCGCGCTCGCCACGCTCGCCACCGGCGGCAGCGACGCGACGGCGCGCGCGACGTTCACGAGCGAGCTCGAGAGCGCGCTCACCGAGCTCACCAAGCCCGGCCGGTTCGGCGCCGGCGTCGAGGTGAAGGTGCTGCTCGCGAACATCTACGATCCGAGCGACGGCACGGGGAACTTCACCTACCAGGGGAAGAAGTGTCCGGGCGCGCTCGGCTACTGGCCGGCGGGCAACGCCACCGATCCGCTGCTCACGCCGTGGGAGCAGATCATGACCGACACCGCGGCGAAGTACCCGCAGGTGCAGGTGCTCCCGCTCCATGATCGCTTCCACGGCCACGGCGTCGCGGCGACGCCGACGTGGTTCTACTCGGACTGCATCCACCCGAACACCGCGGGGCACGATCAGATCCGCGGGCTGTTCGAGGACGCGCTGCCGAAGTGAGGGGCGGGGCGCCCCGGCGCCCTGGAGTGCCGTGAAGGGCCGGTCGCGGGAGCGCGCGTCGGTCCGCGCCGGCGCCGTGGGTGTCCGCGAGCGCGCGGGCGCGAGGGGGCGCGCTGCTCGCGCGTCGTCGGATCGATCGGGTATCGTGGCGACCGACCGCGGCGCGTGCGCGACGCGGAGCGAATCCATCTCCCCGAGACCCCCATGCGCAAACACTCCACTGCCTCGCTCTCGCTCGGCCTCCTCGCCGCGCTCACGATGGGAGCGCCGCTGGCGCTCGTCGCCACGACGGCCACTCGCGCGCAGGCGGCGAGCACGGGCTTCGCGCTCGATCGGTTCGAGCCCTCGGAGCGCGGGAGCGAGTGGTTCGCGCAGGACA
>CAIXWQ010001288.1 GCA_903923175.1 uncultured delta proteobacterium
CAGGGAAGCTGCGCTGCGAGCTCGCCGCCGATCGCTCGCTGCGGCTCGTCCTGAGCGGCCCCGCGACGGAGGGCTGGAGCGTCGCGACGGAGCAGGGGCCGATCGCGGACGTGGAGCGCACGCCGCTCCCGCGTGACGCGCGAGGCGCGCGGGATCCGCGAGAGGAGCGCGGCGAGCGGCTGCGCTTCACGGTGCCCGCCTCCGCGACGACGCTGCGGCTCTGGTTCGGGCCCACGCGCGTGGCCGCGGGCCCTTCGACCTGGACGCTCGCGCTCGTCGTCGCGCCGTCGATCGCTGCGCTCGAGGAGGCCCGGGCGCTGCGCGACGCGGGCAAGGCCGACGCGGCCGAGGCCACGCTGGCGCGCTTCCTCCAGTCGAGCGCGACCTCGGACGCAGCGAACGAGCGCGCCGGCGAGCGCGCAGGCGAGAGCGCGCGCGCGCGGGTCCTCAGTCTGCACGCGCGCCTCGCCCTCGCACGCGGCCGCATCGACGACGCAATCCCGCGGTTTCACCAGGCGATCTCGCTGCACCGCGCGCTCGGCCGCCGCTCCGACGAGGTCGACGACACGCTCGCCCTCTCGTACCTGCTGGTGCAGCACGCGCGTCGCTTCGTCGAGGCGCGCGCCGTGCTCGGGGAGCTGGGGGAGCTCGGCGAGCGGGACGCGCGCGGCGAGCGAGACGCGCGAGACGCGCGCGTTGACTACCCCGACGGCGCCGCCCGCCGCCCGTACTACGCGAGCGCGATCTCGCTCGAGACCGGCGATCTCCAGACGGCGCTCCGCGAGCTGCGCGAGGCGCGGCGGCGCGCGGCGCGGCTCGGGCTCGCGCGCCTGGTGCAGATGGTCGATCAGCAGCTCGCGATCGCGCTGCAGCGCAGCGGCAAGCCCGAGGCGGCGCTCGCGCTGCTCGACGCGACCCTCGTCCGCGACGGCGCCGCGATGAGCCCGTGCGACCGCGCCGATCTGCTCACGAACGTGGGCTGGGTCTCGCTGCTCGCCCGCGACGCGCGCGCGAGCGCTCCGTCCGCGGCGGCCGCAGAGCCCGCGAAGGACGCGAAGGACGCGAAGGACGCGAAGGACACGGAGGACGCCGGCGGCGCGAGCCCCGCCCGCGATCCGGCGGCGCCGCTCGAGGCCGCGCTCGCGCTGCTCGGCCCCGCGTGCCCGGATCCGCGCGATCGCGCCAACGTGCTGGTGAACCTCGCCCTCGCGGCCATCGTGCGCGGCGACGCTTCGGCCGCGCGCGGGCGGCTCGCCGAGGCGCGCCGGACGCTCGGCGAGGCGCCCACGCCAGGCGCGAGCCCGAGCCTCGCGCTCTGGAGCTTCGAGATCGAGGCGCGCATCGCCCTCGCGGAAGGGGACCCGACCGCGGCGCTCGCGGGCTTCCAGCGCCAGCGCGCGCTCGCCGAAGCGACGCTCGCCGTCGACGTCGCGTGGCGCGCCGCGGTCGGCGAGGGCGAAGCGCTCGAGGCCCTCGGCAAGCCGGCGCTCGCGCTCCAGGG
>CAIXWQ010001289.1 GCA_903923175.1 uncultured delta proteobacterium
CAGCGCCGACGCTGCCGCGAAGCCCAAGATGCCGCGAAAACGCTGATCCCTGACGCGTAGCGCGGTTCGGCACGGCGCTGGCAATGGACGTCGTCGGCAACGCCGACTTCCTCCAACTCGCTTCGCCGCCGCGAACTTCATCGCCGCACGGGGGTGATCGCACTCGCATGCCCGACACGACCCTTCGAAACCTCGCGCCTTCCATTCGCGCCAGCCTGCAGGCCAAGCTCGAGCGTCTCCTCGCGAGGCCGCTCGTCGCGCGGATCCTCGAGCCCGTCGACGCGACCGACCACGACGCGGACAACGGGCCCGCGGATCTCTTCCAAGAGCTTCGCTCTGCGGCGACGACCCTGGGGTTGAACGACGCTGCGCGCGTGCGTTCCGGTGCGTGGTCCGAGGACGCTCTCGACGGGTCCTGCGTGGTGCGGATCGAGCTCGACTACGACGAACGCTGGCGCGGCCGAGAGAAGGAGGTTCAGGAGACGGTGAAGAGCACGCTCGAAGGGGCAGTCACGTTCCTCACCGATCGGCAGCGGGCGCTCCTCGAGCAATCGCCGAGGGCATTCCTTGCGCTCCAGCCTCCCCCCGAGACGGCGGAGCTCGTCTCCTTCACGCCCGAGTGCGTGGGCGGCAGCGTTCGCGTCGTCGCGCTGAAGCTCGCCGCGCCTCCGAAGTCGCGCGCCGAGATCCGTCACGTCGCAATTGTACCGAATCTCATCCAGATCGAACGCCAGCTCGCCGCGCTTCACGCCGTAGAAACGGCACCGGACGACGGCCCCCTCGCCCCGCTCCGCGTGCTGATCGGCATCGGACGCGCAGCCAATATCCAGACTATCGCGTCGTCGACTGACCGCCGCGTTCCAGTCGCGCCGTTGCCGGGAGAGCAGCTCGACGACAGTCAGAGGGAGTGCATCGCGGAGGCCGAGCGAACGCCGCACTTCGCGGTGATTCAGGGGCCGCCGGGTTCCGGCAAGACCACGGTCATTTCCGGGATCATTCGTCGCGCCATTGCGCGCGGGGAGCGTGCGCTGGTGGTCTCGCCGACGCATGTCGCGGTCGACAACGTGGTCGAGAAGCTCGTGCCGTTGCCGGTCGAGGGAGGCCAAGACGCGCTCGAGCCGCACACCCTTCCGCTCCGGTACGCCGCGCGCGCCACGCGGCTCTCGGCGCGTGCGAAGGACTACTGGATCGGCAGCAAGCGGCAGTTTCGCGGTTCCGCGATTGCGCGTCGGGTGCGACGAACGTTGAGCGCCGGTTTGCCCGTCGCGACGGCGCTCTTCGCCCTGGAGGACCCGGAGTTGGCCGGAGTCGCCCCGATCTCGTCGGCGCTCGCAGCGGTGGATTCCGTGGTGTGTGGCACCCCGATCGGGATCCTCTCCTTCGAGACCGTCAAGCAGGCCGAGCCAGCGAGCTACGACCTGCTGATCGTCGACGAAGTCTCCAAGCTGACGATGCCGGAGTTCCTCGCGATTGCCGTGAAGGCGCGGCGCTGGGTGCTCGTCGGCGACCCCGAGCAGCTTCCGCCGTACAACGGCGGCGAGGAGAACGCCGTCACGCTCGATGACGTCCTCGAACCGTCGCTCGAGCTCGTGTGCAGCGTCGCAGCCCTTCTCGAGCGCACGCGCCCTGGCGAGCGCCGCGACGTTCGCCTCGTCGTCGTATCGTCGACGCCCGAGCTGACCGCAAAGGCGCTGCGGGCGCACCTCGGCGTAGTGCTTCCGGTGGACGCGCCGCCCGTATCCACGGCCAACGAAGGCGCACGTGCGGGCATCGTGATCTGCGGCCGCGACGAGCTCGCGTCGGCGTCCGAGAGACTCTCGCCGCGACCGAAGCTCGATCGCGCATACTGCCGTGACGTAGAGGGGGACGTCCCGGTGCTCGTCGAGCGCGGACTGGACGTGTCGCTCGCCGGCCTCACC
>CAIXWQ010001290.1 GCA_903923175.1 uncultured delta proteobacterium
CCGCGCGCTGCTCCGCGGCCCGCTGGCCGTCCTTGCCGCCGCGCAGCCGCAGGTGCTCGCGCATCGACTCGGGGCGCTTCGGCGCGGCGCCATCCTGACCGACCTCGGTCTCCGAGGCCGCGCGCCCGCAGTAGAGACAGAGCATGTAGCCGTGGCCGAGCTCGCCCCGGCTGTGGTGGTACACGGTCCCCTGCGGCGCGTGGCGAAAGCGGCCGATATCGCGGCGCACCAGATCACGCCACTCGCCGTCCCCCGCGGACAGCCACGGCTCGAGAACGGGGACATACTTTTGGCGGGTCACGTCATTGTGAACCTCGGCGCGGATGTCCACGGCGAAGCCGCTCGGGCGCAAGTAGAGTTCTTTGTCGAGCTTCGCGTGCCCGCATGCGCCGCAGCGAGAAATCACCTCGCGCCCCTCGTGGAACCAGCCGCAGCGTCGGCAGCGGCTCGCCCACCGAACGGCCTGTGGCTCGCGATACGCGTCGCGATCCGAGGGGGGACGTCGCCAGTGCAACGTCACGCCCGAGGAGTCGTAAACACCTCCGTCGATGACGACCGAGCTCCCCGGCGCGAACTCGCGCACGGCCATGGCCAGGTGGCGCGTGGGCCCGCCAAAGCGCTCCTGGCCAGCCTCGATGCGCACGCCGGCCTCCTTCGCGGTCTCGCGGAGCACCTGCTGCGCCCGCAGCTCCTGCATCGTCGTCGTCACGAAGGGGAGCACGTGGAGCGGGAAGCCGTAGGCAGGGAGGAACCCCTCGGTCGCGAGATAGCGGAGCAGGTACTCCTCGCGGTGGCGCGAGAGCTGGATCGAGATCGCCTTCACGACCGGAGGCATGTTCGGCGCGGCGCGCGGGGCGGCAAACGCCGTCTCGCTCCCGCCGGCGTCGAGCAGCTCGATCAGCAGGCCGTCGTCGAGCAAGCCCCAGCGCTCGCGGACCTCGCGGATCAGCGCGGCCGTCTCGAAGAGCCAGGAGCGGACCGTCTCCTTCGTGGTCAGGGCGAACGGCGAGCGCGCCGTGAGCCCGCGGACCGCCGCGACGAAAGACTCCTCCTCGATGGCCGCGCCCTCGAGCCAGGCCGCGAGCTCGTCGCACGGCGCATTGCCGATTCGATCCGACTGCGCCGTGCGGTCGTCCGCGACAGTGCCGCGGCGAAGGAACCCCTCGCACGTCGTCGCGATCGTGTCCTCCACGCCCGCGTGCGCCCGCAAAAAGGTCGCGAGCGCGAGCGAGTGCACGTGACGTCGGATGATGCGCTCGCTGGTGAGCGAGACCCGCGGGACGTGGACCGGGGTGTCGAAGGGCCAGCGCGGGTTGGCGAAGACCGCTGCCGCGTGCGGCGAGGCCTGGCAGAGGGTCAACACCGCGGCGCGGAGCGCGTTGCGGCGACCGGCTCGACCGGCGCGCTGGGTGTAGTTGGCCGGTCCAGGAGGGACGTTGTTCATGGCGACGCCGTTCAGGCCCGCGATGTCGATCCCCATTTCCATCGTGGTCGAGCACGAGAGAACATTCACCTGCCCCGCGTCGAACGCCTCCTCCAGCCGCTTCAAGCGCGACGAGCGCTGCTGCGCCGAGTGCTCTCCCGTCTCAAGGTAGAGCGTGGGGCCGAAGGTCGCGATCCGATCGGAGAACTCCGACCAGATCCCGCG
>CAIXWQ010001291.1 GCA_903923175.1 uncultured delta proteobacterium
CTTCCACGACAAGCTGCTTCGCCACCGCCGCACCTCCTCTTCGGAGGGCCGACCCTACTCGCTTCCGATCGTCATGCCCGGATCACGCGATCGTGTTGCCGCCGCAAAAGAAACCTCTGCTCAGGCTGTGATCCCGACCCGGAGAATGTCGGCCCCGAGCCCGAGCCGAGCGCGTCGTGCGGGCCGTGGAAGATGAGTCCGCCAGTGAACAGGTGCTGCCACCCGTCGCCGGCTTTCTGCTCGATGACGAAGCCGAACGAGTAGGGCGCGAAGTCCGGGAACAGCTTCACGCGCATCTTGTCGCCGCCGTACTTCTCCAAGTACTCGAGGTAGCCGCAACACCAACAGGCGTCCTTCCGCGCGTTCGTCTCGGGCCCCATCCTCACGCGCATGGCGTACACGACAGCGACCGCCTCGACGGCGGCGATCTGGTCAGAGCGAGTTCGGGCCTGGCGTGCGAGCGGCGAGACGGCCCCGGCATTCGCTGAGGGCAAGGGCTTCGCGGGCTCGACGCTTCGCTTCTGGGCGACGCGCCTGAAGAGCGCGCCGTTGCCTTCGTCGCCTCGCATCGTGCAGCTGGTGGCGCGCTCGGCGGCGGCTCCGGAGCTGCTCGTCGAGGTCGGCGCCGCGCGCGTGCGTGTCGGGCGCGGGTTCGACCGCGAGCTGCTCGTCGAGGTGGTGGGCGCGCTCTCGGGGGCGGAGCGATGATCCCCGCCGGCGTGCAGATCTTCATCGCGCTCGAGCCGGTCGACATGCGGCTCGGGTTCGAGCGACTCGGCGGGCTGGTGCGCGAGCGGATCGGCTACGAGCCGCGCAGCGGCGCGCTCTTCTTGTTCGTCGGCAGGCGACGCGAGACGCTGAAGATCTTGTTCTTCGACGGCAGCGGAATGTGCGTCTTTTCGAAGCGATTGGACCGTGGCAGCTTCGCCCTTCCCGAGGCGGTGGGCGACGGCGTGACGCACGTCGAAGTCGACGACGCCGCGCTCGAGGCGCTGCTCGACGGCGTTGAGATCACGAAGGCGGTGCCGGCGAAGAGGCCTCCGCGTCGCGTGCACTGATTACGATTCACGATAGACGACGAAGCCACTCGACAAGCTCGTTCGCGATGCGTACAGAGAGCTCGTGCACGAGGCCACGGAGCTAGCAGAGCAGCCGACTCCCGAGCAGCGCATCGCCGCGCTCGAGGCGCAGGTGGCCGAGCGTGACGCGCGCATCGCCGAGGCGACGCGGACCATCACGCGTCTTCGCGAGCAGTACACGGACGCGCTCGAGAAGCTCGTGCTCATGCAGCGTCGGCTGTTCATCACGAGCGCCGAGCGGCGCTTCGAGACGAGCACCGATCAGCTCGAGCTCGAGCTGCGCGTCTCCGAGGCCGCGGCCCTCGAAAAGCAGCTCAAGGCGGCCGAAGCCGCGCTCGGCGCGACGAGGCCGGAGGTGTCCGCGCCCTCGAAGCCGGGCGCTCCGATCCCCGGCACGAAGAAGCCCGACGGCCGCAAGAAGCGCACGAGCCCGCCGACCGGACGCCGCGGCGAGGAGCTCACCAACCTGCCGAAGCGCTACGTGCCGGTCGACGACCCGAAGCTCGAGGGCAAGGCCGAGAAGATTGGGGTCCTCGAGACCTACAAGCTCGGCTACGAGCGCGGCGGCCCGCGCTGCATCGTGTCCCAGATCGCCGTCTACATGACGGCCACGGACGTCCCGCCGCCCGTCCTCGTGCCGCCGGCGACGGCCGCCGAGACGACGGCGTCGATCGAGCCCACGCCCGCAACCGACGCGTGCCTCGCGCCGAGCGCCGACTCGCTCTGCGAGGCCGCCGACGCCGGCCCCACGCCGCCGTGCGCCACGCCGATCGCCAAGCTCGCCAAGACGCTCGGTCCGCGGATGTGCATCGTGCGCGCGCCGCGGCCGCTCGAGATCGTCCGACGCGGCATGCTCGCCCCGTCGATGATCGCGCACCTGCTCGCGCAGAAATACCTGATGGGCCTGCCGTTCCACAGGCTCGAGCAGCAGTTCGCGCGCGAGGGATTCCCCCTCGATCGCGGCACCATGGCTCGCTACGCCGAGGAGGTCGGCGCCGTGCTCGGCTTCATCGTCGAGGCGGCGCGCGAAGAGGCGATCGCCACCGCCTTCTGCCTGTCGACCGACGCCACCGGCGTCTCCATCCAGCCGACGCCCCTCGACGACCGACGACATCAGCCCTGTCGAAAAGGCCACTTCTTCGTCACGCTCGCCGATCGCGATCACGTCTTCTTCGACTTCCAGCCGAAGCACAACAGCCTCGCCGTCTGGGAAATGTTCAAGGGCTTCAAGGGCTACATCCAGGCCGACGCCCACGTCATCTACGACGCCGTCTTCCTCGGGATCCCGCCCGAGGGGGCCGACGAGACCGTCGAGGAAGCGAAGAAGCGAGGGCCGCCACCGATCGAGGTCGCCTGCTGGAGCCACGCGCGCAGGCACATGTGGGAGGCCGCGGTCTGCAGGTACGCCGGCGGGCTCGACGGGCTCAAGCGAATCAACGCGATCTTCGAGGTCGACCGCCCGCTGCAGGACCTGCCGCCCGCAAAGCGAAAGCTCCGACGCGATCAGCTCCTGCGACCGCTCGTCGACGACTTCTTCGCGTGGGCCAACGACGAGAGGTCGAAGCTCACCGGCCGCAGCCGGATCAACTCCGCCCTCGGCTACGTGCTCAACCAAGAAGCCGCTCTGCGGCGCTTCCTCGAAGACGGCCGGCTGCGCCTCGAAAATAACGGCGCTGAGCGCGCCCTGAGGACCATCGCCGTCGGAAGAAAGGCATGGTTGTTCTTCGGCTCCGACGACCACGCCTCCGCCGCGGGAAACCTCTTCTCGCTCATCGCCTCCTGCAAGCTCCACAGCCTCGACCCCGAGGCCTACCTCGCCGACGTCATTCGCATCTTCCCGTACTGGCCCCCCACGCGCCGCATCGAGCTCGCGCCCAAGTACTGGGCCCAGACCCGCGCTCGGCTCGATCCCCGAGAGCTCGAGCTGCCCCTCGGGCACGTCTCCGTGCCGCCGCCGCTGGCCGCGGAACAGCAGGGCGCGTCGGGCTGAACGAAGCGACTCGGGCACGAGCGCGAGGATGCGGATCGCCGCAGCGCCCGTCGAGGACGTCGGTTGGCGTTGCGGCTACTTACTCGAGGCGGCTCGCGAGCGTTCCGTTGTTCTCGTCGTTCTTGTCGTACATGCCGAGCCGCTTCGCGTGCTCGACCACGACGTCGAAGTGGTTCTTGTCCTCGATGAGGAGCACGAGCTCTCCGCGATCAAGAAGGGCGCGAACGTGTCGCGGCCCAGTTGTAGTTGTCGCCGGCGACGCGGTGAGCGTCCTGCGGCGTGTGAAGCACGCACATCGTGAGTCGTCGTGGCTAGATTGACGATCTACTCGCGTGGTCAAGATGGGATCGGCTCGGGGACGGACGCGATCGCGCAGGTCATCAAGGACGTCGCGCCGATCCGGCCCGAGTCGAGCCTCCCGCCAGCCGCCGACGACGGCCCCGAGGCGTAAAGCGCTTAGTGCCCCGCCAGCGGACGTTGTTCGTCCGGACCGACGACGGGGAGGCTTCCTAACGCGGCGAAGGCCGGTCAGGCTGCTCGCATGGCAACACCCGAAGACATCGCTCGACGTGAATCCGACCGCTTCCGCGTTCTGGAAGCCATCTACGACGGGACCGGCGGCAATCACCTCCGCTTCGCCAGGTTTTTCAACGTCGCGACGGGGCTGGGAATCCCACAGTCCGAGCAACGCGACGCGCTCTCCTACCTCACGCGCAGCGGGCTTCTAGATTTTCATGGGAGCGGCGGAGGCGTGACGATCACGCTGGCCGGCGTCAACGAAGTCGAGGCGAAGCGTCGAAAGCCTGCGGAGCCGACCGAGCACTTCCCAGCGCCCGTGACCATCACGATCAACGGCAACGTGGGCGCGATTCAACACGGTTCGGGCAACGTCGCGAACGTTGCGCAGCAAATCGGTATGAAGGTGGACGAGGTCTCGGCGCTCGTTGGGGAGCTTCGTGCGGCCGCGCCGGAGGTCGAGCCGGCGAAGCGGAAGCGCTTCGAGGCCGCGGTCAATACCGTGGAGAAGCTCGCCAAGTCAGGCGAGCCCGACGGGGACGCACTGGAGCTCGCCGCCGGGTTCCTGGAGGACTCGCTGTCGCCGTTCATCAAGTACGCGGGGACGCTCGCCACGCTTCAAGCGATCGTCACCGCGGTCACTGGGACCTGACGTCATGGAGCCGAAGTACCGCGAGGGCGAGACTGCGGCGCTGCTGGCCGCGCAAGGCCGTGGCGCGCCGCTGCGCTGCCCCCGCTGCGGCGGACGCGTCGAGGTGACGACGACACCGTTCCTCGGGCAGACGCCGGATCGAGACGTCCATTGCCAGCGATGCGGCGCGCGCGGCGGGGTGGAAGGGACGGAGACCTGCTGATGGGTAAGCCGAAGATGGCAACGCCGGCGGAGCGCCAGCAGTGGCGCTTCGACTTCCTACGCGAGCTGTACGAGGCAACTGGAAGCAATACGAGCGTGAGCGTGGTGTTTTCCGCGATCGCGGCGAGCGCCGAGATTCCCCCACGCGAGTGGGACAGCGTCGAGTCCTACCTCCGAGACCGGGGGCTCATCGAGCGTCGCGGGTCAGGCGAGCAGACGTCGATCACAGCCGATGGCGTCGATGCGCTTGAAGCGAAGCTCGACGCGCCGGACGCCCCGACAGGCGCGCTGCCTTTCGCGGTGTCGGTCACCCATCACCACACCTACAACGGGCCGGTCGGGGCCGTACAGCACGGCGACGACAACACGGCGACGGTGACGCAGTCGATCAGCTCGCAGGGGGCGGAGTTGCTCGCGATGCTCGCGGAGCTGCGTGCTGCACGCGGAGAGATCGCCCCGGAGAGGGCGCGGGCGTTCGATGCTGCCGTGACCTCGCTCGAGCGCGAGGCGCGGTCGGAGTCGCCCGATGGAGGAATGATCGAGATGGTGAAGCCGTCGATCGAGCAAATGATCGCGGACACACCGCAGCTCGTCGAACTCTGGCAGCGGATCGTCCCGTTCCTCGTGGCGATGTGCGCCACCGGGTAGAGCGGCACAGCGCCGGCAGGTAGCGAACTGCGCGTCTCCACCTGCGCCGTTGTGTCCGGCAGCGGGCGGGGACGAGGCTCGTGGGCTAGGGCCGCACCGGCTCGGCGACGACGGAGAATGCGTCGACGCCGTCGTTCGTGCCCCCGAGGTCCCCGTGCGACCTGCCGCCACCTTGATGACCAGCGGACCGCTCGCCGCCACCAGGTGAACAAACGTCAACGTCCTCTCCTGACGCGCATCGGACCCGCCGACGTACCCGACCGCGGCGCAGGTCAGTCCGGCGTCGAGCAGCAGCGGGACTTGGAGGTGCGCGACTTCGCCCCTCCAGATCGTGGCCGCGCCGAGAGTCGTCGCCACCTTATTCGAGATGGCGACGGCATCGACGTCGCGTTGCTCGCGCTCCAGACTTCGCGCCCGGCGCTCAGTCAATCTGGCGATCGGAACCGCAGTGTTCGCCGCTCGGGGTCGGCGGGCAGCGTGAGCCGCCAGGCGTTGACCACCTCCAGCAGTCGCC
>CAIXWQ010001292.1 GCA_903923175.1 uncultured delta proteobacterium
ACGGCGGCGGCGGCGATGGCGACGGCGCGGGGGCGAGGCGCGGGCGCGAGCGATGGACGCGGGGGCACGGCGGGCGCTGCAACGTAGGCGATCCGCGAAGGCCACGCACCGCGGACGTTTCGGAACGGGCGCCGATCGGCATTTCCGCTAGAGTCCCCGCACCGCGCGGCGCACCTGGTTGCGCGGCGGCGCCCCCCCTTCCCGTCGCCTTCGGGACCGCCCCCCGCCGAGGAGCTTTCATGCTTCGTTCCACGCTCTCCGCCGCCAGCTTGGCCGCCGTCGCCTCCGTCACCGGGCTCGCCCTCTGCGGCTTCGGCGGCTGCACGGCCCAGGTCGACAAGACCACCAGCCTCGGCACCGACTCCGGCACGGGCGGCCTCGATCCGTTCACCGATACCGGCTTCGATCAGAACCTCGAGACGGGCGGCCAGCTCGATCCGGCCGCCGACAACGACGGCGACGGCTTCCTCTATGCCGACGACTGCAACGACCGCAATCCGCTGGTGAACCCGGGCGCGTTCGACGTGCCCGGCGACGGCGTCGACAACGACTGCGACGGCACCGTCGACAACGCGCCGGGCAACTGCGACGGGAGCCTCGCGCTGACGTCGACCAACGGCATGGACTTCGCGAAGGCGCTCGGCCTCTGCCAGGCCGCCGATCCGGCCGCGACGGGCAAGAACAAGCGCTGGGGCGTCGTCAGCGCGAAGCTCACCCTCGCCGACGGCAAGGGCACCCCGATGGGGAAGCAGTACGGCATCGAGCAGACCTGGGGCTCGGTCGTCAAACCGCACGAAGGCAAGTCGATGGCGGTGCTCTCCACCGGCAGCGCGCGCGTGCCCGGCCAGCCCGGCTACATGAAGCCGCACGACCTCGTGAACGACTCGACGTCGAACTCGAGCACGCCGCCCCCCGGCTGGCCGAAGAACAGCACCGGCTGCGACGCGCCGCTCGAGTCGACCGCGAACGACTCGGCGGTGCTGCAGCTGCAGATCCGCGTGCCGACCAACGCCAAGGCCTTCACCTACGACTTCGACTTCTTCACGTCGGAGTACCTCACGTACGTGTGCTCGGCGTGGAACGACAGCTACGTCGCGATCCTTAAGTCGGGCGCGCCGCTCGACGCCTCGCACTCGGGCAACATCTCCTTCGACACGAAGGGGAACGCGATCAACGTGAATTCGGGCTTCTTCGAGGTCTGCACACCGGGCACCAAGAACGGTCACACGTTCGCCTGCGCCCTCGGCACCGGCGAGCTCGCCGGCACCGGCTACAGCGGCGACGGCAAGGAAGACGGCGCGACGAGCTGGCTGCGCACCACCGCGAACGTGCTCCCCGGCGAGACGATCACGCTCTCGTTCATGATCTGGAACACCAGCGATCACCTGCTGCAGTCGGCGGTGGTGCTCGACAACTTCACCTGGAGCTCGCAGGCCACGACCGCGCCGGTGACCGACCGCCCGCCGATGTGAGCGCGCGCGGGGGCCCGACCTCGCCCGTGCGTGCGCCGCGCACACACTCGGCGCGGGTGCGTGGATTGCTTTCGACTTCGCGCGCGACCCTCACCGGCGCGCCGAGGTCGAGTTGAACCGAACCACCCGCGACGCGAGCACGAATGGACCAGCGCTCGACGTGCACGGAAGTGCCACCGCGCGGGCGCGTGCGCTCGACGTGCACGATCCCGTCAGCCCGAGCGCGGCGGCGGGCGCGCAGGCGGACCTCCGACCGCTCGTGCTGGCCGTGGAGGACGAAGAGCAGGTCGCGCGCACGGTCGCGCGCATCCTGGAGCCGCAGTTCCGCGTGGTGCTCGCACCCGATGGGCTCGTAGGGTTGGCGCGCGCGCTCGAGCTGCGCCCCGACTTGATCCTGACCGACATGAGGATGCCGCGGATGACGGGCGCCCAGCTCGTCCGCGAGGTCCGCAAGCGCAAGGAGCTCGACGGCATCCCGATCATCTTGCTGACCGCGTTCGCCGAGGACGAGCTGCGGGTGCGCATGCTCCGCGAAGGGGCGATCGACTACATCACCAAGCCGTTCTCGATGGAGGAGCTCCTCTCGCGGGTCGAGAACGTGGTCGCGATGAAGCGCGCGCGCGAGCTGCTCCAGGAGGAGCTGCACAGCCGCGATCGCGACCTGGAGGCGCTCGCGGCCGAGCTCGTGCTCAAGAAGCGCGAGCTCGAGGCGGCGCTCGAGACGGCCCAGCTCGCGCGCGACCGTGCGGAGCGGGCGAACCGCGCGAAGAGCGATTTCCTCGGCCTGGTTACCCACGAGCTGATGACGCCGGTCACGGCGCTCCGCCTGACCTGCCAGCGGCTCGCGCGCGATCGAGCGACGCCGCTGGCTCCGAGCCACCTCGCCGCCGTCGAGCGGATGACCTCCGTCTGCTCGCGGCTCGGCGGCGCGATCCAGTCGCTCCTCGAGCACGCCCGCTTCGAGAGCGGCGCGCTCGCGATCGAGCGCGAGGAGATCGACGTGCGCACCCTCGCGAGCGAGGTCCTCGACGAGCTGCGCCCGCAGGCCGAGCACAAGGGGCTCTCGCTGGAGCTGCACGTGGAGCCGCCGCTCGCGACCGCGCCCACCGTCGCCAGCGACCGGCGACTGCTGCGCATCGTGCTCACCAACCTCGCGTCGAACGCGGTGAAGTTCACCGAGCACGGCTCGGTCGTGGTGACGCTCGCCCCCGCCGAGGACCACGAGTCCGGCTGGCGCCTGATCGTCGAGGACACCGGCCCCGGCATCCCCGAGGGGGACCGACCGCGCATCTTCGAGCCGTTCCAGCAGCTCGAGCCGCTCCACCACAAGCACAACCCGGGCATCGGCCTGGGGCTCGCCCTCGCGCGCGAGATGGTGGAGGCGCTGCAGGGGCGCATCAGCGTCGAGGCCGGCGCACGGGGCGGCAGCAAGTTCACGGTCGACCTCCCGCTGCTCCCTGCGTGAAGACCGGCGCGCGGACGTCGGGCGCGGGCACCGAGCGACCGAGCACGCGTGGCGCGCAGGGCGGCCCCGCGCCCCGGCCACGCTCGCGGCGGCCTTCGTGTAGGCTCGCGCGACGCGCTGCGAGCGAGGGAACGCACGCACGCGCGCCCGAACCAGGGGGGACCCGTGAAGATCGACCGTTCCAAATTCCTCGCCGCCGTCGCGATGCTCTCGGCGGCCGCATGCGAGGTGCAGATGGTGCAGCCCCGCCCCGCCGCGGGGAACGCGCCACCGGCCGCCACCGCGCCCGCGACCGGCGCGACCGGCGCAACCACCGCGACCACCGCAGCCGCCACGCCCACCGCGACGAGCCCGGTCGTCGAGGGACGCGGCCCCGTCGCCGAAGGATGGCGAGGTCCGGCCAGCGAGGGCGCGCGAGGCCCGACGGCCGAGGGAGGGCCCGCCCGCGAGGGGGGCCCCGCCATCGAAGGAGGCCCGACCGGCGAGGGGGCGCCGGTCGACGCCGCGCAGCTCCGGGCGTGCGACGCCTACGCGATCGGCCCCTGCGGCGAGGGGATGACCGTCTCGGACTACTGCAAGGACGCCGCGGCGTCCGTCCCCGCGCCGAAGCGCCCGAAGTACTTCGCGTGCCTCTCCGCCGACCTCGGGCCCGTGCGCGTCAGCGATCCGACGTGCGCAGCCGTCGGCAGCAAGTGCGCGGCGGCGCGCGGCCCCTGCAAGCCGCTCATGGAGGCCTACGACGGCTGCTACTCGAGGGCCTCCGGCGAGTGCATGAAGGCCCCCGAGGTCCGCAAGCAGGACGAGTGCTGGCGCGACTGCAACAAGAGCCTCGTCGGCGTGAAGGACCCCGCCGCGCGCAAGCAAGCGACCGAGGCCTGCAAGTCGAAGTGCGGCGCCGTCGGCTCTTCACGGAGCGCCTGCCTGGGCACGAAGCTCAAGTCGTGCGCGCCGCTCGAGCAAGCCCAGACGGCGTGCTGGGCGCAGGCCGAGAAGGCGTGCGCCGTGCCTCCGCAGTGTCAGACGCCGATCGGCAACGCGTGCAACGCGGGGTCGAAGGCCGTCTACGGCTGCGTCGACAAGGCCTCGAAATAGGCGTGCGTCCGGGGCGGGCGTCGCGCCGTAACCTCCCCGAAATCGGGCGATAACCATCGCGAAACCCGCGCACGCTTCATTGCGGGGCGATGCGTCATCGAACCGCCAAGCCCTCGCCCCGGCGCCTCTCTTCGCTCGGTTCCCACGCGCCCCTGCTCGCCAGGAGCGCCGCGCTGCTCGCCGGCAGCGTCGCGCTCCTGCTGCCGAGCCTCGCCCACGCCGAGGACGCGCCGCCCAAGCTCGACTCGGGCGACACCAGCTGGCTGCTGATCTCGACCGCGCTCGTCATGCTCATGACGCCGGGGCTCGCGCTCTTCTACGGCGGCATGGTCCGCAAGCGGAGCGTGCTCTCGACCTTCATGCACTCGTTCTTCAGCCTCGCGCTGATCAGCGTGCAGTGGGTCGTCTTCGGCTACTCGCTGTCGTTCGGCAAGTCGCACTTCGGGCTCATCGGCGGCGCCGAGTTCCTGTTCCTCAAGGGGGTCGCCTACGAGCAGAAGGGGACCACGCCGCACCTCGCGTTCATGGCGTTCCAGATGATGTTCGCGGGCATCACCCCCGCGCTCATCAGCGGCAGCTTCGCCGAGCGCATCAAGTTCGGCCCCTACGCCGTGTTCATCCTGCTCTGGTCGACGCTCGTCTACGACCCCATCGCGCACTGGGTCTGGGCCGACGGCGGCTGGCTCATGAAGTTCGGCGCGATCGACTTCGCCGGCGGCACCGTCGTGCACCTCTCGGCCGGCCTCTCCGCGCTGGTGTGCGCGATCCTGATCGGCAAGCGCCACGGCTACCCCGGCGGCAAGTTCATCCCGCACAACCTGACGATGACCGTCACCGGCGCGGGGCTCTTGTGGTTCGGCTGGTTCGGCTTCAACGCCGGAAGCGCGCTCGCCGCGGGGCAGTCGGCGGCGCTCGCCCTGGTGACCACGCACACGGCAGCCGCGGCCGGCGTGCTCGGCTGGCTCGTCGCGGAGACCAAGCACCGCGGCAAGCCCTCGGCGCTCGGCGCGGCCTCGGGGCTCGTCGCCGGGCTGGTCGCGATCACGCCGGCCGCGGGCTTCGTGCCGCCCTGGGCGGCCATCCCGATCGGCCTGATCGCGGGCGTCGTCTGCTACGTCGCCGTCGTGCAGAAGTCGCGCTTCGGGTACGATGACGCCCTCGACGTCTTCGGCGTCCACGGCGTCGGCGGCCTGCTCGGCGCGGTGCTCACCGGCGTCTTCGCGCAGCGGGCGTTCACCCCTGGCAACGTGCCCGGGCTGTTGCAGGGCGGCACCAAGCTCTTCGTCGCGCAGCTCGTCGGCATCGGCGCGGCCGGCGCGTACGCCGTGATCGTCACCATCGTGCTCTGGAAGATCATCAACGCGATCTCGCCGCTGCGCGTGGCCGAGCAGGACGAGCGCGAAGGGCTCGACGTCTCGCTCCACGGCGAAGAAGGCTACTGGGAGTAGCGGTCGCTCCTGCGGGCGCGCCGAGGAGCATCGGCGCGCAGCGACTCGCGGCAGCTCGCGGCGACTCGGCGCGGCTCGGGCAGCGAGGCTGCGTGGTAGCCTCCCGCGCCCATGAAGCTCTATGCGTTCGACGGCGTGAGCAAGGCGCTCGAGCTCGTCCCGCTGTCGGCGAGGCGCGCGCTGGATCACGCCGGGCTCAGGCTCTCGCACGCGAGCTGGCTCAGCCTGCCGCCGAACGCGCGCGAGGCCTTGGTCGGCGCCGGCGCCGAGGCGCAGGTGTCGACCGATCGCGTGCGCGCGCTCACCGCGACGGCGACGCCGCCGGCCGAGGCCATCCTGCCGATCGGCGATCCGCAGGCGGCGGCCCCACCGGCCGAGCTGCTCGCCTCCCTCGGGCCGAGTCGCCCCCTCGCGCCCGCGCTCTGGCTCGCGCTCTCGGCGCTCGATCGCTACGCGCTGGCGGTCGCCGCGGCGTCGCGCCCCGAAGGCCTCGGCGCCGCCTACGACGAGATCGTCGGCGCGAGCGCGCTGTCGACGCACCTCGCGGCGAGCGGCGAGGTGCGCATGGTGAACGTCGCGCCGAAGGCGCCGAGCCTGCGCCGCGCCGTCGCCGAGAGCGTCGTGCAGATGTCGGAGACGGCCTTCGAGCGCCTCGCGAGCGCCACCGCGGGCAAGGGCGACGTGCTCGCCACCGCGCGGCTCGCCGGCATCATGGCGGCCAAGAAGACGCAGGACCTCATCCCGCTGTGCCACGCGATCGCCATCACCCACGCGCAGGTCGAGCTCGTGCTCGAGCCCGCCGCGCACCGCGTCCGCGCAGAGGCGACGGTCGAGTCGTTCGATCGCACGGGCGTCGAGATGGAGGCGATGGTCGCGGCCTCGATCGCGGCGCTGACGATCTACGACATGCTCAAGTCGTACGATCGTGGCATGGAGGTCGGACCGACCCGGCTGCTCGCCAAGTCGGGAGGACGCTCGGGGGATTTCCAGCGATGAGCGACGGCCTCGGACTCTTCGATCTCAGAACGGAGCCGCTCTCGGTCGACGAGGTCACCGCGGCCGTGCAGCACGGCGGCGCGGGCGGCACGGTGGTGTTCCTCGGCTCGGTGCGCGACGAGAGCGACGGGCGCGCGGTGTCGCTGCTCGAGTACGAAGCGTACCCGAGCATGGCGCGCTCGGAGATGGCCGCGATCGGCGCCGAGCTCGCGCGCGAGATCCCGGGCGTCCGGCTCGCGGCCGTCCACCGCGTGGGCAAGCTCGAGGTCGGCGAGCTCGCGATCGTGTGCGCGGCGAGCGCGCCCCACCGCGGTGAGGCCTTCCGCGCCTGTCGCGCGCTCATCGATCGCATCAAGGAGCGCGTCACGATCTGGAAGCGCGAGCACGGCCCCGACGGCCCCTACTGGGTCGGCTGGCAGGACGCGCGCTGCCTCGGCCACGACGAGCGAGACGGTCACGCGCACGCGCATACGCACACGCCGGAGGAGGGGCCCACGCATGAGCGCTGAGGTCCGCCTCCTCGCGTTCGCCGGCGCGCGCGACGTGATCGGCGCCGGCGAGGTCGCCCTCCCGCTCGACGCCCCCGAGCCGGCGCGCGCGTTCCTCGAGCGCGTCGTGCGGCGCTTCCCCGCGCTCGCGCCGCACCGAGGCTCGCTGCGCCTCGCCGTCAACGGCGCCTACGCCGCGTGGGACGACGAGGTCCGCCCGGGCGACGAGGTCGCGCTGATCCCGCCCGTCGCGGGGGGCTGAGGCGCTCCGGGAAGGCGCGCTCAGCGAGGACGCGCGAGCGTGCCGCGATCGATGCGCACGAGGCGCACCTTGCCGCCGCCGAGCGGCATCAGCGTGTCCCACCACTCGGCGCCGTCGAAGTGATAGCGGAGCTGCACGGACGCCCCCTTGCGCAGGTGGAGGATGGCGTCGTCGAGGTGCTTGCCCGCGTCACGCTCGGTGACCGCGATCGGCGCGTCCGAGTAGGCGCCGCCGCCGCGCACGACGATCTCGTAGAGCGTGCCGCACTCGCGGACGCCGTGGATCCACTCCTCGACCGCGTGCCCCT
Source organism: uncultured delta proteobacterium (assembly GCA_903923175.1). Taxonomy (GTDB): domain Bacteria; phylum Myxococcota_A; class Polyangia; order Polyangiales; family JADJMO01; genus CAIXWQ01. The sequence continues at coordinate 7,531 of CAIXWQ010001292.1, forward strand.
CGAGAACCTTGTCCTGGACTTCGGGGAGCGGCGGCTCGTGGTCGTGCGACATCACGTCTCCATAGGAGCGAGGCGCGCCCGACGGAAGGGGCCCGTCGCCTCCTCGCCTCGGCAGCCGCACCGCAGGGCACAAAAACGACACACGCGGCGCCAGAGCAGAAGCTCTGGGCCGCG
>CAIXWQ010001293.1 GCA_903923175.1 uncultured delta proteobacterium
CGATGTCGGACTTGCTGCGCTGGACGTCGTACTTGTCGGAGACGACGCGGCAGGCCTCGTCGGCGATCAGGTCGTAGCGCGCGCGTACGTCCTCGATCGCGACGTCGTGCGCCGCGGGGTACCCCATCTGCAGTAGGAACTTGTTCGACCCGCCTCGGGTCTTCTGGATGTGCTGCGCGGAGGCTCGCAGCGCCGTGACGGTCGCGGCGACCGCCTCGTGGACGGCAGCGTTCTCGACGCTCATCGCGAGGGAGGAGTCCTCGAGCAGCTTGACCTTCGGCGGGTCTTTGCTGTCCCACTCCTTCGACTGGGACGGGAGGAGGTACCTGGCTGCGCCCTGTGCCGCCTCGACCAACACGATCGGCTCGGGCTTCGCGGCTGCGGACCCCGTGTCGCGCACCGCCGCCTTGGTATTCGCGGTCCCGAAGTCGACCCCAACGACGAACGTTCCCATGTCCCGCTCCTTGGTCAGCTTTCTCGCTCGATGATGATCGCTGCGTGAACCTTCGACTCGACGTCGACGTCACGCGAACGGGCGTCGTAAATCTTGTCCGCGAGCCTAGCCTTCTCGCTCGACACGCGGCCGGCGTTCATCCGGCGAACGCGCTCGTCGGAGTGGGCGGAGGCCAGCGTCTCGTAGAAGCGGATGCGGCGCCCGAACCAGAGCTCCAGGTTCGCCACCCGGCGTTGCACGAAGAGCTCGTTCTCGCCGCGGAGCACCGTTGCCCGCTCGCCGAGTCGCGCCGAGAGATCCTCGTCGCATGCGTCGTAGGCGACCTCGAGCGTGCTCGCCTCGGGGGGCGTCGACGCGGCGTAGCGTGCGCGCAGGCTCGCCAGCAGCAGCTGGTCGGCGGCCTCCCAAGGGAGGAGGTTCGCCGACGGGATCTCCATCGCGGAGGCCGCGACCTCGCGCCGCGGCCGGATCCCGGTGACCTCGTGGATGGCGACCAGCATCACGAGGCGGTCGGCCGTGGTCAGCGGATCGAGCACGCTCGATGGCAGCCGCACGGTGAACGCCAGCGAGCGGTGATCGCCGGGCCGCGCGAACGACTCGCGGGCGAAGGCCTGGACGATCGGGTGGGTCGACGTGAAGAAGTCGAGATCGGGGTGAGCCTCGGCGACCTGCTGGGAGAAGGTCACCAGCAGCCCGTCGAGCGCGCGCGCGTAGCGGTGCGTGAAGGCTCGGAGCTCGTCGGTGTTGCCGTGCTGCTGGAGCCAGGCGACGAGCCCGGAGTCGGCCGTCAGCTTCAGCACGTCGGGGCGCGGCCCCTCCACGAGCTGCGCGTGGGCGAAGGTCTTGCCGAGGAACGCCCGCGCAAACGCGAGGAGATCGCCGGCGATGTCGCCCTGCCGACGCTCGATCTCGGCGAGCCGCTGCTCGTAGTAGACGTCGTCACCGAGCAGCTGCGCGCCGTCCGCGGAGAGGCGCTCGGACTCGAGCCGCGCGTTCTCGATCGCAAGCGCCGTGTCTCGCATGCGCCCTTCGAGATCGTCGTCGTCGAGCCGGAAGAGCTCGAGCGCGAGCTTCTGCGACTCGTCGCCGAGGATCACCTCCAGCGGGCCTACCGAGTCGCGGAAGATCTGGATGCGATCGTAGAGACGGTCGAGGATCCGGGCTTCGATCGTGTCGGCCACGCGAACATTCGCGATGCGGATGACGGACGCCGCCTGCCCGAGTCGATCGAGGCGGCCGATGCGCTGCTCGACGACCATCGGGTTCCACGGGAGGTCGTAGTTGATCAGCGTGTTGCAGAACTGGAGATCGATGCCCTCGCCGCCAACCTCCGTCGTGAGGAGCACGCGGCACGTCGGGTTGTCGCGGAAGATCCGCACCCGCGCGTCGCGCTCCAGACGGTCGGTAATCTCGCCGGACATCGTCACGTGGACGATGCCTCGCTCCTTCAGCTTCCGTGAGAGGTAGGCGATCGTCCCGCGGAACGTCGAGAACAGCACCGCCTTGCCGTTCGGATCGTCCGCGAGCTCGTCGAGGAACGCGAGCACGGCGTCGAGCTTCGAGTCGCTCGGAAGGCGGTACTTGCGCGCGTTGCGGCGCAGGTCCTCCGTCGGATCCTCGGCCTCGGCGGCCGGATCGTCTCCATCGAGCGCCAGCTCGTCGCGGACCTCGATCAAGTCCTGCGGATCGGGGGGCGCGCCGCCGAGCATCTCCTGTTGAAAGGCCGCGAGGCAGCTCGCGGCCTGGCGGGCGCGCATGATCATCGCCAGCGACGACCCCGACTGCGGCCCGAAGCGCGCCACGGTCTTGCGCGCGACCGCGACCACGGCGCCGTACAGGGCGCTCTCGGCTGGTGTGAACGTGACGTCGATCACGCGCGCCATGCGCTCGGCGCGGTTGGGGATCACGTCGCGCTTGCGCGTGCGCGTCATGACGCTGCCGAAGACGTTGAGGCGCTGCAGCGCGGCCAGGAGCTCGGCGCGCCGTATCGGCGAGAGCAGCGCGAGCCCCTCGAGC
>CAIXWQ010001294.1 GCA_903923175.1 uncultured delta proteobacterium
CGCGCTTCACGCTCGCCGCGCTCCTCTTGCTGGCGCGCGCGGGACGCACCACGCCCGGCCTGGTTCGGCGCGGCGGAGGTGGATCGCTTCTTCGGTGTCGGCACGAGTGTCCTCTCGCGTACGGGCTCGAGTCGTAGCCCGTGGCTCACGGGCGTGGGCGCCCACCAGGGGCGATACGCCCGCTTGCGAGCGATGGGCCAGTTCTCGGTCGAGGCGGCGTGCCCGAGGAGCGCCGGGCGCGCGCGCGCCTCGAGCGGGGATCTAGCCCCAGGGTTCGACCGCGCAAGCACCGATGGGCTCGGCCATCGCGCCGGGGCTCGCCCGCGGAGCGGGAGCTGGCCCACGCGCAGCGGCTCGCGGGACACGCGGAGAAGGCGGCGAGGACGTCGCGGACCGCGCCGGCTCGGCCATGGCGCGTCGGGCTCGACCTGCGCGTCGGGAACGCGCGACCATGCCTGCATGGCCGAGGTCGACAGCGCGATCGTCGTGGAGCGTCGCATCGCGGCGCCGGCGCCGCTCGTCTGGGCGCTGGTCGCCGACACCAACCGGTTCGATCGCGCGTCCGGGCTCGTGCCGGGCAAATACGCCTACGAGGAGGTCGCCGACGAGCGCGGCCGCGTCTCGCGCGAGCTGGTCGCGCGCGCGCGGCAGACCGGGTTCGACCTGCGCTGGGTCGAGCCGCCCTACGACTGGGTCGAGGGGGTCTTCGTGCGCGGCGAGCGGCGGTTCCTGGAGGGGCCGCTGCGCACCGGCGGCTTCGAGGTGCAGCTGCGCCCCGACGGCGACGCGACGATCGTCCGCGCGCGCGCCTGGGTCACCGGCGGCGGGTTCCTCGGCTCGATCGCCAAGACCATCGCGCGCTCCAAGTTCAAGGGCTCGCTCGGCGCCTACCTCGGCGGGATCGAGCGCGTGCTCGCCTCGAAGGCCATCGATTTCCAGCCCGACGACGAGCCGCCCGCCGCGGCGGCGCGGCGCGCGCTGATCGCCAGCGAGGCGACCGAGATCACCTCCGGCAAGCGCAGCCCCACCGACGAGGACAGCTTCGCCCACCGCGCCAAGCGCTTCGCGCAGTCGGACGTCGCCGAGGCGGTGCGCGCCCGCATCGTCGAGCACCTGCACGAGCGCCCCGACGAGGAGCTCGCGTCGATCCGACCGTTCGAGCTCGCGCGCGCCTGGAAGCTCGATCGGCGCGACGTGCTGCGCGGGTTCCTGCACGCCGCGCGCGCGGGGCTCGTCGAGCTGCACTGGCAGATCCAGTGCCCGACCTGCCGCGTCGGCGCGAGCACCGTGGATTCGCTCGCCTTCGTGAAGCAGAAGGCGCACTGCGACACCTGCGAGATCACCTACGACTGCGACTTCGGCGAGCACGTCGAGGCGACGTTCACCATCCATCCGTCGATCCGCCGCGTCGACATCGGCACCTACTGCGCGAGCTCGCCGTGGTTCCGGCCGCACGTGTTCGGCCAGCTCACGGTGCAGCCGGGCGAGGTGCGCGAGCTCGACTGCCGGCTCCCGGTCGGCGCGCTGCTGTTGCGCACGCTGCGCGGCGGCATGCGCGGCGTGGTGCAGGTCGCGGCGCGGGCGCCCGGGCGCGTGGTCGCGCGGCTGCGGGAGACGCGCGTCCTCGAGCTCGAGACCGACGGCGTGTCGCCCACGGGCGAGACGCACGTGAGCGTGCGCAACGAGACCGACGAGCCGATGGTGGTGCTCCTCGAGCGCAGCGGCTGGCACGCCGAGATCGTGCTCGGGAGCGTGATCGCGAGCCTGCCGGACTTCCTCGATCTGTTCGCCACCGAGGCCCCGGCCGCGGGGGTCGAGCTGCGCGTCTCGGCGCTCACGCTCCTGTTCTCGGATCTCACCGGCTCGACCGCGCTGTACGAGCGCATCGGCGACGCGCGCGCGTTCGCGGTGGTCGGCGAGCACTTCGCCGACATGACCCGCGCCGTCACCGCGCACGACGGCGCCATCGTGAAGACGATGGGCGACGCGGTCATGGCCGACTTCTCCTCGCCCGCCGACGCGCTCGAGGCGGCGGTGCAGATGGTCCACGAGTGCGTGCGCGCGCACGGCGATCTCGGGCTCAGCGTGAAGATCGGGCTGCACGAGGGGCCGTGCCTCGCGGTGCGGGCGAACGAGCGGCTCGACTTCTTCGGCACCACCGTCAACGTCGCCGCGCGCCTGCAGGCGCTCGCGCACGGCGGCGAGATCGTGATCGCGCGCGATCTGCTGGGGCACGCCGGCGTCGCGCGGATCATCGCCGCGCATGGGCTGCGGCCGACCCCCTTCGAAGCCTCGCTCAAGGGGATCGGCGAGGTCCAGCGGCTGGTCAGGCTGGCGCTCCCGGGCGCCGCTGGCACGGCGACCGTGCCACCGTGACAGGGGGACCTGTGTCGCGACGTTCACGACGGGCGAATATTCAGCTCGATTCGCGCGTTGTGCGGGTCGACTCGGCCGTGCACGCTTGTTGCTAACGAGGTACCACGATGCGCCCGCTCCGAACCGCCAGCCTCCTCGCGCTCTCCTTCGCCGGCCTCGCCATCCCCTGCGTCGCGCACGCCGGGGACACCGAGGCGTCGGCCGCGCCCGCTTCCGCGCCCGCCGCCGCTGCGCCCACCGACGGCGCGTGCGACGGCTGGTTCTGCGGCGAGGAGACCGCGCCGGCCAAGGGGCCAGAGGTCGCCGGCGACACCGCCAGCGCCGTGGGCAAGGACGGCACGATCACGCTCCCGGGCGGCTTCGAGCTCCCCGGGCGCATCCTCGAGATGGTCCCCGGCGACCACGTCACGATGCAGCTCGGCGACGGCTCGACCCGCGCCATCCCCTGGCTCGGCATCGTGCAGATCAAGATCTCCGCGCAGATCGTGATCGGCGGCTCGGGCGCGAGCCCCGCGCCCCCGCCGGTCGCCGCGCCGCCCGCGCCCTCCGCGATCCCCGCGCCGACCTACGCGCCTGCCGCGAGCCCGCCGCCCACCTACGCGCCGCCGCCGCGCTACGTCGACGGGCCGCGTCGGGTGCACGTCCGCCGCCACGCGCCCACCTTCGAGCCCTCGTTCACCCTCGGCGGCCGCTTCTCGCTCGTCTCGCCCGGCGACTCGATGAAATCGGTGGTCGGCAGCGGCGCCGGGGTCGAGGTGCAGCTCGGCTACCGCTTCGCCCGCCACTGGCGCATGTACGGCGCGGTCGAGCGCACGCGCTTCGACGCCGTGCCTGGGAGCACCGGCTCGAGCGACTCGGCCGGGAGCACCTTCGTCGGCGCCGGCCTCGAGCTGAACCTCTCGCCGGACGGGCCGATCGGCTACCTCCTCGACGTCGCGATGGGCTTCCGCAGCCTCGACGTGCCGCTCGCGTACGGCAGCCAGTACAACCTCGGGAGCGGCACCATGAGCTACAGCGGGTTCGAGCCGCTGCGCCTCAGCGCGGGCATCGCGTTCCCGATCACGAAGGGGCTCCGGCTCGATCTGCTCGCGTTCGCGGACTTCGGCACCTTCACCTCGGTGAAGGGCGACACCGCGAACTGCGTGGCCGACTCCTACGGCTCATCGGCGACGTGCTCGTCGAGCACCGTCAGCGCGAGCGCGCACCAGTCGTACGAGACGGTCGGGCTGTCGCTGGGCGGACACTTCGAGCTGTAGGCGTCGACCACGCCCGGTGGCGACTCGAGGCGAGGCAGCGCGCAGCGACGCACCGAGGGACGCGTCGCGCGCTTGCGAGCGCCGCGCGCGCCGC
>CAIXWQ010001295.1 GCA_903923175.1 uncultured delta proteobacterium
CCGAGTCGTGGACCCGGTGCGACACGATCGGTCGCACCCGGTGTTCCCCGAGGTGATCGGCGGCTGTCTCGCCGCGTAGTATGCCCATGCCCATGCGCTTCGTCTTCGCCCGACACGCCCACTACGACCGCGGCACCAACCCCGACCAGGGCCCGCTCACCGAGCACGGCGAGCGGCAGGCGCGCGAGGCGGGGGAGTTCCTCCGCGACGCGGGGATCGTGCCGGACTTCGTGGTCACGACGAGGACGACGCGAACGCGGCAGACGGCGCGTCTGCTGCTCGCGGCGATGGGGCGCGGGGAGCTGGAGGGCCAGCCGCTGAAGAAGGGCGGGTTCACGACGGGCGGCGAGAACTTCGACGCGAAGGTGGCCGAGTGGCGTGCGCTGGCGCCGACGCCGCCCGAGACGCTGATGTTCGTCGGGCACGAGCCGTCGCAGAACGCCTGTGAGAAGCGGTCACCGGGGCTCGTGCTGCCGAAAGGGACGCACGGGGTGGTGGTCGTGTTCGAGCGCGAGGGACAGGGGGATTGGCGGGTGGTGCGGAGCTTTGGGGGGAGTGAGCCGTGAGCCGTGCTTTCGCCGGCCGTGCCGCCGGCGCTCGGCGCAGCGCCGTGGGACGTGCAGTTCAACCGCAGGAGGCGCGATGGCGAAGTGGGTGATCCTGAATCTCGGCGTGACGCTCCCGGCCTTCGAGGCCAGCGGGTTTCCGAAGTGGGTCGACGACGGCGCGTTCCCGCTCGGCGAGGTGCTGCCGGAGGGGAAGCTCGAAGGGCGGGTAATGGTCTACGTCGCCAACTCGGAGCTGCAGGAGGACGCGGGCTACACCTACATCGGCGCGCTGTACGAGCCCTACGTCGACGTCGAGGCGAAGGCGATCTGCTTCCCCGGGTGGACGACGTTCACCCCGGTGGTGACCGGCCTCGCCGGAGACGACTCGCCCGCGAACGCCGAGCGCGTCCCGAAGGCGAAGTTCAGGTACCTCACGGAGGGCGCGGGCGAGCGAGTGCTACGCGAGGGGTATCGGCGGACGTTCCGGCTGGCCGACGGGCTCGTGGACACGCTGCCGGGGTTCGCGGCGGAGCACGGACGCACCGAGGATCAGGTCGTCGAGGAGGCGCTATTGGACTACTTCGAGAAGAATGGGTGGGAGGTGTATTAGGCGAGCGTCGCGCCACAGCTCCGGATTCCGGAGAGGCCCGTCGAGCGGCGCTCGTCGACCTGTGGAGAGCGGGTCGCATCTCGTTGCTTGTTTCCTGCCGCTCGGCGCGTTCGGCGTCAGCGTGCACTTCTCGAGAGTTCCACCTGATGCCGAGCGGCATCCTCGCCATTGCTCACGGCTCGCAAGACCTCTAGCGTGGAGCGCAGATGGACACCGACGTCCCGGCACTTGAAGTGTTTGCTCGCCAGCTCCTTGCGCTCGAGGCGGACCCCGCCTTCCAGCGTCTGCGCGCGTCACAGGAACGAACCAACCTGTTCCGCATCGTCGGCAAGACCGACAGTGAGCGGTGGCACTCGGCGTTCTGGGCGTGGGCGCTCGATCCCGCCGGGAGTCATGGCCTAGGGGATCACGGGCTGCGCCGCCTGCTGGTGGAGGCTGCTGGCCCCAACGGGATCATTCCCTCGGCGCAGCTCAGGCCGAAGGAGATCCAGGGGAGTCCCGACGTCGCCTGGGAGCCAGCGGAGGGCCCGGAGCGGCTTCACGTCCGCGACATCCTGACCTTCGAATTCGTTCGTGCGGTCGTCGCACCAGGACCGCTCACCGAGTATTCGGAGGTCACCGCACGAAACGTGCTCGCGCCGGTCGCTTCAGGAGGCGTGACGCGACGCAGCTCGGGCGACACGAATCGCTTCGACATCTTGCTGATCGTGCAAGGCGCGCAGCCGACGAGCGAGAAGCCGAGGCTCCTGACCTTGGTGATCGTGGTCGAGATGAAGGTCGGCGACGACTACGACAGCGAGCAGCTCCAACGCTACTCACGGTGGCTGCACAAGGATCCGTCTTCAAGACATTTTCCCGCCCCCGTCAACCGCGATGCGGACGACGCGCTCCACGACTTCCGCGACCGACTCCGCGAGGTCTATGGCCAAGCGGCTGACGCGAAGAGCGGCGCAGTGCACGGGGTCGGAATCTTCCTCGCCAAGTCGGTCGATGACCTGAAGTCGCCGAGCCCGGACGCCATCGGATGGGGCCGCGTCTCGTTCGGGAGTCTGGTTGGCAGCGTTCTAGAACCCGCGCTCCGCGATCCGGCGCTGGATCCGGTGAGCCGACCGCTGATCCAGTCTTACATCGATCTTGTCGCCGACGAACAGATGGAGATCCTCGACATGCCTCACGAAGAGCACCGAGAGCTCGTGCGCCAACTCCGGGAACGCCACAAGGCCACGTTCCGTATCATCGCGAAGGTGCTTTCCGACGACACCGCCTCGGATGAGGAGGCCAAGGAGGAAGGCGGAGCTCTTACCGACGAGGAGTCGAGCGCGATCCGCCGCCGCCGCGCGTCAGACAAGCCGGTTAGCCTCCGGTGGTGGGATCGCAGCGAGGATGCCGCAGTGTCGGACTGGAAGGCGATCTTGGTCGAAGGAATGGGCCGGCTGCTCGACCTCGGTCTCACGGCAGACGACCTCGATCTGTGGACCGCGAGCGCTCCAGACGACGAGAACATGGCGCAGAAGGGGCCGTATGAGGTCCGACCCGGGATCTGGATCCAGACGAAGTTGAGCGCAGGGGACATCTGCAAGTACCTGGACAGGGCTGCGCGACGGCTCGTCGGTAAGCAGACGGCGACTCTCGAAGGGAAGATCGTCTTGGCGGTGACGACGTCGTCGGGCGCGATACATGCCTTTCCCAGGCCGACCCCGACGGCGACGGGCGAGGCCGGCTGATCTCGGAGAGCACACGCGAGAATCGCGCGCGCCTCGCGCGGCAGGCGGCGCGCCCGTAAACGGTCACGATCGCAGGCGCACGGGCAGCGTTCGCTGCCCCGATGCGCTCAACGTGGCAACGAG
>CAIXWQ010001296.1 GCA_903923175.1 uncultured delta proteobacterium
AGGCACGATCCCGCGCGCGCCGAGCGCGGCGAAGCTGCTCGCCGCGGCCGCCGCCGAAGACGACGTCGACGACGCGCCCCTCGAGCTGCCGCGCCTGCGCGCCCGCGCCCGCGGCGCCTCGCTGGTCGTGGTCGGCGGCGTCGCCAAGCCGGAGAAGCTGGAGCGGCTGCGGCGGCGCGCGGAGATCGAGATCGAGTGGATCGGCCTCGACGCTGGCAAGTCGGCCTCGACGGTCGCCGCGCTGGCGAGGCGCATCCGCGAGCGGCGCCTCGTCGCGCTCGTGCTGCTCAACGGCCTGCTCGATCACAAGCAGTCCGAGCCGCTCATGACGGCAGCGCGCGAGGTCGGGCTCGCCGTCGCGTACGCCGACAAGGCGGGCAAGGGGGCGTTCACCCGCGCCCTGCAGGAGCTCGAGCGCCGCCTCGGCGCCGAGTAGCCCGCCGCGCCGCGCTCGCTAGACGAGCCCCGAGCGGTTCACGAAGTTGGCGGCGATCGTCTTCGCCGCGCCGAGCGAGCTCACGATGCCGGTCGCGATCACCGGCTTCGAGTCGCCGCGCACGATCTCCCAGTCCCACCGCCCGTCGCCCTTCGGTCGGAGCCGCATGGTGAAGATCGGGCCGTCGCCCGCGCGAGAGATCCAGCCGTCGCCGTCCTTGGTCCACTGAAAGGTCACGCCCCCTCCCTACGACGGACTCGGGGCGGCGTCGCGCCTCTCACGGAAACCGGCGCGTTCCGCGGCGCGCGCCCTCACGGAGCCAGCAGACGCCGCACTAGAAGCTGGCCCCGACGCCGATCCACGTGCCGCCCGGGAGCGGCGCGACGGCAGCGGTCCACACGAGCCCGCTGCCGGCGCGCGCGTCCCGTGCCTGGAGCGCGCCGCGCGGCATCGTCGCGATCTTGAGCTCGGCGACGAGCTCGCCTGTGACGAACGCGAGCAGCCCGTGCCACGGGTGGCCGTCGTGCCACGCGAGCCAGCTCCCCGCCGCGCCGTTCACGACCACCGCGCCCGCGTGGGTCAGCCACGAGGCGCCCAAGCCCTCCGCCTCGGCGCTCGCCGCGAGGAGCCGCTCGCCCTCCCGCGCGCGGGCCTCGGGCGTCCCCTCGAACGCGCGCAGCCGGCTCCCCGCGCTCTTCGCGGGCATCGGCAGCACCAGCGTGGAGACGAGCGCGATGGTCGACGTGACGGTCTGCACGCGGGCGCTGTCACGCTCCGGGCCGGGCGCGAAGGCGAGCGAGGCGACGCCGTTGCCGACGATCGACGCGCCGAACCCCGCGGACCAGAGCGCCCACCAGCGCATCGCCGCCGGCTCGTCGTCGTCGAGGGTCGCCTGGAGCGTCGCCACGCGCACCTCGGCCTCGCTCGCGAGGGCCGGCGAGGGCGCGCCGAGCAGCCACGCTCCGAGCACGACGGCGGTCAGGCGTGCGCGGAGCATCGCGCGAGGCTAGCGGGTCGCGCTCGATGTCGCACCGCCGCGCTTCGCCTACGCTCTCCTCACGTTGGCCCACACGTCGCCACGAACGAACGAGGTCGCCCCTCCCGAGCGCGTGCGCGCGCCGATCGATCCGGAGCAGATCGAAGAGGGGCTGAGGCGCAGCACCGCGCGCTCGATCTCGCTGCTCTGCTGGGTGCTCTCGCCGCTGTACCTGATTTTCGCGATCTCGCACCCGCTCATCCACCCGGCCTTCCTCGCGCGCGTGATGACGCCGATCGCGGCGGCGACCGCGGTCGCGCTCTTCACCCTCGGCTTTCGGGCGCGCCGCGCCGACGACGCCCTCGCCGCGCGCGCGCCGCTGCAGGCGGTCGGCATCGCGATGCTCGTGTGGCTCAACGTCACGGTGCACGTGGCGCTCTCGGGGAAGGCGCACGAGGCGACCAACTACGGCCTGCTCGTGATCGGCGTCGGCGCGCTGTTCTACTCGGTTCGCTACTACGTCGCGGTGACGTCGCTCACGCTCGCGTCGTACGCGCTCTCGGTCGCCCTGCTCCCGCCTCACCCGCTCGGCGTCCACTTCGCGTTCCTCATGCTCTCGTCGACCAGCCTCTCGCTGGCGATCTTCGTCGTGCGTCGGCGCGCCGGCGTGCGGCTGGAGGCGCTGCGCCTGCGCGAGGCGGCGCAGACGGCCTCGCTCGCCGATCTCTCCGCGCGCCTGCAGGCCGTGCTCGACGCGATGCGCGAGGGGATCGTGGTCGTCGACGCCGAGGGGCGCGTGCGCGGAGAGACGTCCCGCGAGAGCGCGCGCGTGCTCGGTGACGGCGCGCGTGACGGCGCCGAGCTCGCCGCCCTGCTCTACCCGGACGAGGCGGCGAGGGTCGAGCGTCGCGCGTTCGAGGACTGGCTCGCCGCGGTGTTCGAGGCGAAGGCCTCGGCCTGGGAGGAGCTCGAGCCGCTCGCGCCCGAGCGCGTGCTGCTGCGCGTGGGCGCCGGTGAGACGCGGCCGATCGCCCTGGAATTCCGGCCGATGGTGGTCGGCGACGCGGTCACGCGCGTCGTCGTCCGCGCCCGCGACGAGTCGGACAAGCACGCCCTCGAGCGCGCGATCCGCGCGCAGCAAGAGGCCTTCGCGCGCAAGCTCTCGGCGATGCAGCGGCTGGTCGCGGGCGGCGGCCAGGCGCTCGTCGCCTTCCTCCGCAACGCCGAGGATCGCCTCGCGCGCGCGACGGCGCTGCTCTCGTCCGTCGAGCGCGGCGCGCGGGCGGCGACCGGGGACGCCGATCTCGAGGAGGCCGTCGAGCACGTGCACACCCTCAAGGCCGAGGCCGACGCGTTCGAGCTGGACGGGCTGCGCGACGCCGCGCACGCGCTCGAAGGGGCCCTGTGCGCGGCGCAGGGCGGGCGCGTGAGCGCCGCGCCGCTGGTGGAGGCGCGCGCGCTCGTCGACCGCGTGGGCGAGGCGGTGCGCGAGACGCGCGAGCTGCTCGTGCGTGCATCGCCGGTCGGCGCCGAGGTGCTGGCGCAGACCACGGTGCGCAGCGAGGACGTCGCGCGCCTGCACGCGCTCCTTTCGGCGCGCGAGGACGAGCTCGGCCTCCTCGCGCGCCGGCTCGCCGCCCGCCCGTTCGGTGAGCTGGTCGGGCTGCTGCCCCCCGCCGTCGCGAAGTGGGCCGCGCGCCTCGGCAAGCGCGCGCACGTCGTCGTCGAGGGGCAGGACGTCCTGGTGCCGCCCGCGCTGGCGCGGGTGCTCGGCGGCGTGCTCGGCCACCTGGCGCGCAACGCCGTCGCGCACGGCCTCGAGCTTCCCGACGCCCGCGCCGACGCCGGCAAGCCCGCCCACGGCGAGCTGCGGCTCTGCTGCGAGGCGAGCGGCGGAGACGTGCGGATCGTGGTCGAGGACGACGGCGCGGGCGTCGACGCGGCGCAGCGCGCGCACATCTTCGACCGTGGCTTCACCTCGCGAGGGGCCGTCGACGCGCTCGCCGGCCGCGGCGTCGGCCTGTCGGCGGCGACCGTGGAGCTCGCCGGCGCGGGCTACCGGCTGCGGCTCGTGCCGTCGCCGGTGGGCGCGCGCTTCGCGATCGAGCCCGCGGCGCTATCCTGAGGCGATGAACGGTCGCGTCCTCGTCATCGACGACCAGGCGGTCGTGCTGTCGCGGATCACCACGGCGCTGCAGGGGGCCGGCCTGGAGGTGGTCGCGACCGCGCAGACGGTGGGCGCGGCGCGGCACCTGCGCGGCTGCGATCTCGTGCTGATCGACCTCCACATGCCGGGGCTCGACGGCGCGGCGGTGCTGGCGTCGCTGCGCGAGGCGGCCGCGGGGCTCGAGGAGCGCCCCGACTTCTACCTGTTCACCAGCGACACGGAGGCCGCCCGCGACTGGCAGGCGGCCGGCTTCGACGGCGCGATCTCCCACAAGGGCGACGAGGAGCACGTCGTGCTGCAGGTCCTCGCGGCCGTCCGCGGCAGGCGCCTGCGCAGCGTGCGCAAGTCGAAGGCGCCGCCGTCTCGACGCTGAGCGCGCCGTTCGGTCACGGCTTCGGCGCCGCGAGCACCAGCAGCGAAGGGCCGCTCGGATCGACGACGTACGCGTTGCCGTCGGCGTCCGCGACGGCGTTGCGCGCGCGCGCGGCGGTCTTGCCCTTCGCGTGCAGGCTCAGCTCGCCCTTGTCGCCCACGCGGATCACCGAGAGCTCGCCCGCCTCGCCGGCCGCGACGAACAGCAGCCGCTTCGACGCGAGGTAGTCGACGTTGTCGACGCCGCCGCCGGTGTCGAGCTTCGCGAGCGGCGCCCCGCTCCCCGCGTCGAGCGCCTCGACGTGATCGGTGCAGGCGACCAGCACGAGCGCGCGCGCGCCGTCGACCGCGAGGCCGCGCGGCCCCTTCTCGCCGCAGCCGTTGGGCCAGTTCGATTTCACGACGTGCGTCTTCACGTCGAGGGCGAGCGTGCGGCTCTTGTCCTCGAGGTTGGTGAAGAGGAGCCCGTGCGCGTCGTCCACGGCGTACCCCTCCGGCGCGCCGTCGAGCTTGATCGTCTGCTTGAGCTTCGGCGCGTCGGGCTTCGCCGCGTCGAGCACGAGGATCGAGCGATCGTGAGTGGTGACCCAGACCTCCTTCGCCGAGGCCACGAACGCGACGCCGTCGGGCGCGGCTGGGAGCTTCAGGCACTTGCCGAGCTTCAGCGACTTGGCGTCGACCGCGCACAGCTCCGACGTCCCGCGGTCGCCGACGTAGAGGACGCCGTCGCCGACCGTGACGCCGCTCGGACCGAGGCGCCGCTCCTTGCCGTCGACCTGCTTGGTCGCCATCCCGAAGCCGCCGACCCGCGTGAACGTCCCGGCGCCGACGTCGAGGACGTCGAGCGCGCCGACGTCGCGCGCGTTCGGGACGAGCACGCGGCCGTGGGCGCGATCGCTCTCGAGGTAGTCGAACGAGGCGGCGCCGCTGCCAGCTGGCAAGGGGATCGACCGCGCGACGAGCTGCGCGGGCGCGAGGGGCGCCGCGACGCTCGGCACGGCGGAGGCGCTCGCAGAGGCGGCGATCGTCGGGGACGCGCTCGAGGCGCTTGCGCTCGAAGCGGCCGCGGACGTCGCGGGCGCGCTCGTGGGCGCGCTCGCGGAGGGCGACGCCTGGCCGCAGCCGGTGGAGCAGAGCGTGAGCACGATCGTGGCGGCGAGGTGGCGGTGCATGCGGAGGTTGTACACGCGCGGCCTCGTCCCCGCGAAGCGCCCGCGCGCGCGTTCGTCGTCTACGCTTCCGCAGCGCGATGACCCCCAGCGTCCCCCGCCGCGTCTACTGCTCCGGCCCGCTCTTCTCGCCCGAGGAGCGCGCCTCGATGGCCTCGATCGCCCGCGTCCTGGAAGGCGCCGGCCACGCGACGTTCCTGCCGCAGCGCGACGGCCTCGAGGTGCTCGCGATGCGCCTCGCGACGCTGCCGCTCGCGCGCAGCGCCGCGCTCGGGTTCGCCGACCGGCTCGTGCGGCGGGCGATCTTCTCCGTCGACGTCTTCCAGCTCGTCGAGGGGTGCGACGCGATCGTGTGCAACCTGAACGGGCGCGTCCCCGACGAGGGCGCGGTGGTCGAGGCGACGCTCGCGTACGCGACCGGCAACTTCTGCCCCGCGAGGCAGTCGGCGTCGGCCGCGCAGGTCATCGCGCACAGCCCGCTCATCCCCGCAGGGAGCGCGAACGTCGCCGCGTAGATCGGCTTGCCGGCGCTGTCGTTCACCTTCAGCTGCGGGTCGCAGGCGAAGCCGGTCGGGCAGTCGGTGGCGCGGCCGGTCGTGCACACCGCGCCGCAGACGCCCTGCGTCGCGCTGCCGCCGGCGCTGCAGAGGCACTCTTCGACCGTCGCTCGGCGCTCGCGTCGCCAGCGTCTCCGGCGCTCGCCTGCGGGCTCGAGCTGCTGCACCCGCCCACCGAGAGGCTCGCGAGCGCGAGCCCCATCACCACGCGCTCGATCCGCTTCATCGACTCACCTCCCGCGCCGCTCGCGCGGGCGATCGAGCCGTCGACCCCGACGAAGACCAGGATTGTTCGGTTTGCGTCGGTTGTCGCGACTCACCCGCCGAACAGCCACCCGGACAGCGTCTGCAGGAACGCCGCCGACGGCGCGCTCCGATCGATCTCCCCCGCGAGCAGCCGCGTCGTCTCCGCGCAGGGGGCCTTCGCCTCCTGCAGCACGCGCAGCATCGTCGCGTGCGGGAGGCTCACGCCGCGCGCCTGCGCGTGGGCGCGCACCGAGGCCTCGAACGCCGCGTCCGGGGGCGTGGGCGACTCGTGCGCGGGGTCGACGTGGAGCGCGTTGATGCTCTCGAGGATCGTCTCGGTCCGCGCGCGATACGTGAGCTTCGCGAGGTCCGCGGGCATCAGCGGCCGGCCGAGGTGGTAGCGCTGCTTGCCGAAGCCGACGGGGAACTCGAGGCGCTGCGCCGCGGCCTCGATCGGCAGCCCGCCGGTGAAGCGCACCGGCACGATCGGCGCCCCGCTCGCGAGCGCGAGGTCGATGAACGCGCCGCTCATGTTGGCGGTGCGGGCGCGGCAGCTGCGCGCGCGCGTCCCCTCCACGTGCACGAGCAGGCTCTTCGGCGGGGTGCCCTTCAGCGCGCGCCCGAGCTCCTCGAGGATGGTCAGCAGCGAGGCCGCGTCCTTGCGATCGAAGTGCGCGATGACGCCCGGATCGTGCGCGCCGGGGTAGGTGAACCAGAGCTGCAGCAGCTGGCCGATCCAGCTCTCGCGGTGCTCGGCCTTCGCGAGGGTCTGCGTGGTCGCGCCTTGCAGCGCCGACGCGAGGACCGAGAAGAGGATCGACTCGACGCCGGTCTGGTGGTTGGCGAGGTAGAGCACGCTCTTTCCGTGGATGGCCGCGTGCGCCGCGGGGTCTTCGACGGTCACATCCTCGACGAAGCGCTCGAGCAGCCCGAAGACGAGGTCTTCCACGGGCCAGCCCGAGAGGCCGAACCGCTCGGCCCAGAAGGCGCGCACCGGCGCGAGGTCGAGGCGCGCGGGGCCGGCCGTCTTCACGTGCACGGCGGCGCCGACGCGCTCCACCGAGAGCGGCGTGCGCCTCAGCGGGTGCGTGCGAAGCGCGCCGCGCTCGGCGTCGATCGCCGACGGGTGCACGCCGGCGAGCTGCCCGAGGTGCTCCGCGATCGCGATCGCGCGCGTGCGATCCTCGCCGCCGGCGGCGAGCCCGTAGATCCGCGCGATCGTCCCCGGGAGCCAGTCGCTCTCGGCCACGCGCGCGTCGGTGAGCACGCTCTCGTCGCCCGCGCGCTCGGCGAGGGTCAGCCCCGCGACGGGGCGCCGGTCGCGAAGGAACGCTGCGCGATCCGCCGCGGCCGCGCGGCCGAGCGGCCCCTTCGGCATCAGGATCTCGACGAGCCGGAAATGCACGAGCGCCGCGCCCGCGCTCGAGAGCTGCACTTCGAAGGCCGGGAAGCGCTGCTCGGCGCCGTCGTCGAACCCGACGAACCGAGCGACGACCTGCACCTCGCCTTCCGTGGGGAGCGGCGCGTACACGCGCAGCGTGGAGATCCGGTACGGGTAGCCGACGCGGTCGTCGCCGATCGCGGGCGCGAAGCGCTGCAGCCGATCGTGCGGCAGCACGTGCGTCGCCGCGTCGAGCACCGCCGCGGAGAGCGTGCGGCACGGCACCGCGCCCGCGGCTACGTCGAGGACTCCGTCGGCGCCGTTGCTGCCGATCTCGCGTCGTCGCAGCAGCTGGAACGCGGGGCCGTGGAACAGCTCCCCGGTCGCGTACGGATCCGGCGTCGGCTCCCCCGCCTCGAGCGGCGGCAGCGCGGCCACCGGCTCGGCGGAGAAGTCGACGAACGCGCTGGCCGCCTTTTCGAACCTCGAGAGCCGCGGATCGCGCGCCTCCCGGAAGACCTGCAGCTCGACCGCGAGCGAGCCGTCGGGCTGCGGCTTCACCTCGGTGCGCAGGCGCGCGGTCCTCTCGACGGTCACCCACCGGTGCACCTGCACGTCGCGCAGGGTGAGCGGCGCGCCTCCCGCGTGGCGCCCCGCGTGCGCGCACGCCGCCGTGGCGAGCCGATCGACCATCGACATCATCGGCAGCGCCGGCACGGTGAACGTCGGGCAGTGATCGGCGAGCCAGGCGTCGCGCGCGAGATCGAGCGTCTCCTCGCTCGATCCGGCGGCTTCGCGTGGCCCGTCCGTCTCGCCAGGCTCGTCCGCCTCGTCTCGCGGCTCCGCCCGCCCCGCGGGCTCCGTCGGCCCCGGCACGATGCGCAGCCCGAGCCCGCGCGCCTCGTAGATGCGCTTGCCGTCGCACCACAGCGACGCCTCGGCGCGCGCGTAGCTGCCGCGCGCGTCGCGCCCCGTCTCGACGATGTCGAGCGTGGTGGTCACCTTCGCGTTCGTCGGGATGACCTGCCCGCGGTACTTCCAGACCAGATCGGGCGTGGGCGAGCTCCCCTCGACCTCTTTCCGGCTCTCGAGCGGCAAGAAGCGCGGCGCGGCGATCCCTTCGTCGAGGCCGAGCTCCAGCATCGTCACGGCGAGCGTCTGCCGCATCGCCTCGATGCCGAGCGAGCCCGGCTGCACGGGGTCCTGGAAGAAGTGCGCCTTGAAGAACCAGGCGCGCGGATCGATGTCCATCTCGGCGCGCACGAAGCCCTGGCCGTGCGCGCCCCCGTTCGGATCGAACGCCGTCACGCGATCGATCATCCGCAGCATGGGCCCCGCGATCCGCGCGCTGCTCGCTCGGTAGCGCGGCGGCTCGTCGCGCAGCTCGATCGGCGCGCCCGCGACGACGGTCAGCTGCGCGCGCTGCGCGTCGCTGGTCGGCAGACCGATCTGGTTCACCAGCGCGACCGGCGGGAAGAAGCCGAACACCGACGTGCCGGTGAAGATCTTCCTATCGCCGGCCGTGCACTCGAACTCGAAGGACTGGATCAACATCCCCGCCGCGGGCGAGATGTTCGTGATCTTCACCTTGGTCCGGATGGTCCCCGTGCGCGGCGTGACCTCGTCGTGGATCACGCCGCGGCCGTCGAGGTTCCGGAAGGCGAGCTCCTCTTTGGTGGTGAGCGCCGAGCCGACGAAGCTGGCGAGCCAGCCGCACGGCTGCAAGGCCACTTCGAGCAGCACGCTGAACGGCATCGCGCCCGCGCCGCCTTCCTCGAAGTACCAGGCGTCGGGCGGCACGTCGTATTCGAGCACGACCTCCGCGCCGACCTTCGTGACGAACGGCTCGCCGGCGAAGCTCACCACGCGCGTGAGGTAGTGGTACGGCGGCCCCGGCAGGCGCGCGACGCGACGCGTGCCGTCGAACGGCGCGTAGCACGGCCCGAAGGCCTTCGAGGGCTGCCCCCACGCGCACGCGAGGAGCGCGCGGTAGTCGAGCGGCAGCCCGTGGAGCACCGCGACCGGCTTCGCGTCGACCGGAATCTCCGGCATGCTCGTGAGCGGCCAGTCGGGCACCAGCCGCAGCCCCATGCGCCGCGCGTGGAAGGCCTTGAGCCCATCGATCGTGCAGACGAGATCGGCGTAGAGCCGGACCTCGTCGCCGTCGTGGAGCTCCTCGACGAAGAGCTCGTAGACGACCTGCTTCGAGCTCGGGATGGCCTGCCCGCGGCACTTGAGCTTGTACTCCTCGCCGGTGATCGGCTCGAAGCGGTAGCCGTCGCTGTTCAGCGTGAAGCCCATCGCCGCGAGGTAGAGCCCCATCGTCGCGAGGCAGCCGTCGAACATCAGCGTGCCGGGCATGCACGGGTCGTTCACGAAGTGCCCGGAGAAGAACCACGACTCCGGCGTGAGCGCCTGCTCCGCGCGCAGATACCCGCGCTTCCACGGCCCGCCGACCGGATCGAAGTGGGTGACGCGATCGAAGAAGAGCATCTTGCCGCCGGGGATGTTCGGCGTGCGCGTGTGCGTGGCGGCGCGCTCGAACCCTGGGCCGAAACAGGCCAGCGCGTCGCCGTGATCGGCGAAGGCGCGCAGCTGCGCCTCGTCGAACGACGAGCGCGTGCAGCGGACCCGCGCCGGGGCGAGCTTCGCCGTGCCGCCCTGCTCGACGAGCGCCTCGGGGACGTGCGTTTCGGCCGACCAGAGGATCCCGGCCGAGTCGGCGAGCTCCTCGGTCGTGAAGAAGCCGGCCTGCCCTTCGCGGACGCTCAGCGCGCGGCGCCCGGCGACGTGACAGTCGTAGTGGAAGAAGAAGAGGCGGATGTCGCCCTGGTTCGCGTGCCCGTCGGCGTGGATCTCGTACGAGAGCGTCTCGCCCCCGCGCGGCGGCGAGTCGTGGAACGTGAGGTTGCACCCGAGCAGCCGGTAGGCGCGTCGACCTTTGTTGAAGAAGTCGATCCCCTGATACGAGACGAGCATCAGGTCGGCCTGGCCCGACTCGATCATCACGCCCGGCGTCATGCGCCCCGCGTGCATGTAGAAGGCGTCGGCCTTCACGTCGGTCTCGGTCCAGACGCGGCCGGCGCCGAGCTTGCCCTTGGTGGTGTCGATGCCGGTGCACCGATCGGCGAGCAGCAGCGGCGGCGCCGGCATCCGGACCTGCACGGCGTAGCCGTCTTGCTGCGCGAACTCGGGGCCGAAGATCTCGGAGATGCGGCCGCTCGCGTGGATCTCGAGCGCGCGGCGATCGAAGGTCGGGCCGCGCGGGTGGAAGGCGAGGGGGCCGGGGGCCGGAGCCGGAGCCGGAGCCGCAGCCGGAGCCGGAGCCGGAGCCGCAGCCGGAGCCGGAGCCGGAGCCGGAGCCGGAGCCGGAGCCGGAGCCGGAGCCGGGGCCGGAGTGAAGGCGACGACGTGCGCGGCCGGCGGCGTCGGCGGCGCGTACGCGACCGGCTGCGCGATCGCGGCGCCCGGCCCTGCGAGCAGCGGCTGCAGCGTGCGCGCGCGCATCTCGAGGAACTGCGCGTGCGAGTGCGCCTGCTCGTCGACGTAGGCGCGATGGATGGCGCCCAGCGCACGCTGCTGCTCGGCGAGCCGCTCCAGGATGGCAGCCAGCGGAGAGCCGGCGTCGATCGGGCTCGCGTGCGGCGCGCGCATCGGCGCGTGCATCGGCTGCGGCGCGGCCGCGTGGCGCGGCACCTCGATCGCGGCGGGCGCAGGCGCGCGCGCGGTGGCGGTCTCCGTGTGGGCCGTCGAGGCGATGATCGGAACGAGCTTCGGAGCGGGCTCCATGCGTTGCATGCGCAGATCCTCGGGGAGCGTGACGGAAGGCGGGTGGGCGCGCAGCGTGACGTGCGGGCCGGTGGCGGCGACGGACGTCGGCTTGGCGCCGCCGCGCGAGAGGTGGAGCGAGGCGGTCGCGTCGCCGAGGCCCACGCAGCGGACCTCGACGTGCTCGAGCTCGCCGGAGCAGAGCGAGACCACCGCGGCGGCGCAGGCGACCATGCCGGTGGCCGCGTGCGCGCGCCCGAGGCGCGTCGTGGGGTCGATCGCGCCGGGCGCCGTGCCGATCGCGAGCTGCGCGGGCCCTGCCTGAGCCGCCTCGTCGAGCCAGGCGAGCACCGGATGCCGGTTCGCGCGTGCGTCGTCCTCGCGCTCGAGGATGAACACCACCGCGGCGTCGGCGGGCGGCGGCGAGGCCCCGAGCGCGGCGCGCGCCGACGCGTGCACCGGCTCGACCGAGAAGTCGACCGCGCCGACCACGGCCGCGTCGACGATCCCGCTCGCCAGCGCATCGCACGCGACCCGCAGCGCGCGCAGGCCCGAGAGCTCCTCGCTCGACACGGTGAAGCTCGCGCCGTTCACGTCGAGCTGCCCGTTCACGCGGTTCGCCACGACGTTCGGCATCGTGCCGAGCACCCCTTCGGCGCGCAGCGAAGCGACGAACGCGTCTCGCAGCGCCTCACGCTCGGCGTCGGGGAGGGCGCGCGCGTACTCGGCCATGCGCCAGCGCGCGCCGTAGCGAGAGACCTCGGGATCGCAGCCGATGCCGGCCAGGACCATCGTGTTCGGCGGCAGCGCGCCGCCGGGGAGCGCGCGCGCGGCGTCGCACGCGGCGGCCAGGAAGCCCGTGTGCTGCGCCAGCGCGACCGCGAGATCGTTCGGCGGGGTGCGCAGGCCGGTCAGCGGCAGCGTGATCTGCTCGGCGCGCGGCGCGTAGTCGGCCCCGCCCTGCAGCGCGCGCGCGAAATCGGCGACGTCGCTGCCATTGCCGACGCGCGTCGCCATCGCGACCACGCCGATGCGCGGTCGCGGGGGCGCGACGCTCGCGGCCGGGCGCTCCACGCGTGAGCCGCGCGTCGCGTCGTACGCCTCGACGATCAGGTGCGCGTTGTTGCCGCCGAAGCCGAACGCGTCGAGCGCCGCGCGCCGAGGCCCCTTCCACGGCTCGTTCCGCTGCACGACGCGGAACGCGCCGTCCGCGAGCGAAGGGTGGAGCGCGCCGTCGAGCGGCGTCGGCAGGAACGTCTCCTCGCGCAGCGCGTGCAGGAGCTTCATGAGCCCCGCGGCGCCGGCGACGGTGAGCGCGTGCCCCATGTTCGCCTTGATCGAGCCGATCGGGAGGCCGCGCTCGCCGAACACCGCGCGCAGGCTCGCGATCTCCGCGGCGTCGCCGACCTGCGTGCCCGTCGCGTGGCACTCGACGTACGCGACGTCCTCGGGCGTGAGCCCCGCGCGCCCGTACGCAGCGCGGATGGCGCGCACCTGCCCGTCGCTCGAGGGGGCGACGAGCCCGCGGCCGCGGCCGTCGTTCGACAGGCCGACGCTCCGGATCACGCCGAGGATGGCGTCGCCGTCGCGCTCCGCATCGGCGAGGCGCTTGAGCAGGAAGAGCACCGCCCCCTCGGCGGGGACGAGCCCGTCGGCGTCGGCGGTGAACGGGCGGCTGCGCCCGGTCTTGCTCATCGCGCCGAGCGCGCAGAAGCCGACGTGGATGAAGAGCGCGTCGGAGCAGCAGACGGCGCCCGCGAGCATCGCGTCGGCGCGCCCGCTGGCGAGCGCCTCGCCGGCGAGCGCGATGGCATAAAGAGACGATGCACACGCGGCGTCGAGCGCGAAGGCCTCGCCGCCGAGGCCGAGCGCCTTCGCGACCAGGTGCGCCGGGAGCCCCGACATGAAGCGGTTGCGGGGCTCGCCGGCGGGGTCTCCCTCGGCGTCGCGGCCCCGCGCGCGTGCGTTCGCGAAGCGGCTCCCCTCGAGCCACACGCGTTCGGCGTGCGCGGCCATGCCCGCCGTCGGGAACGACAGGTTGCCGAGCACCACGCCGGTGCGCGCCGGGTTCGCGCGCCCCATCGCCAGCGCCTCACGACCGCAGTGGAGCGCCCAGTGGAACACCGGATCGAGCCCGAGCAGCTCGTCGCGGCCCACCGCGAGGCCGCTCGGATCGAGCGCGAACCCCTCCACGTACCCGCCGTGATCCGACCACGCGCGGTCGGTCGCGCGCGTCGGATCGTCGGTCATCGCCAGATCGCGGGCGAGCGCGAAGCGCCCCTTGGGCGAGGGGCGGACGACGACGCGGCTGCCCGCGAGCTGCGCGTGCAGCGCCGCGGGGGTGAGCGCGCCGGGGAGGCAGCACGACTGCCCGACGATGGCGAGGGGAGTGGAGGGCGTCGTCACGTTCAGGCCAGCGAGAGGGGCGCGGTGGAGTGCGTCCCCGGGAGCACGTGCAGCTCGAGCCCGGAGATCTCGGCGACGACGGTGTCGCCGCGCAGGAGCGCGAGCTCGGTGAGCGTGTGATCCCGCGACAGCGCGCGCGAGCGCATCACGCACCGCACGACGCCCGCGGGCGGGCCGTCGGCGAGCCAGCGCACGCGTCCGAGCGCGGTCGGCAGCGAGTTGCCGCCGGTCACGCCCTTGCAGAACAGGAGCGCGAGCTGGATGGCGCCGTCGATCAGCGCGGGGTCGGTCACGAACTCGCCGGCGTGAGGCCAGGCGAGCTCGCGCAGGCCGGCGAGCTCGCCCTCGAGGCCTTCGCGCGCGAGCGCGGGCGTGCCTCGCAGCATCTGGAAGGCCGGGCCGTGGAAGAGCACGTCGCCGTAGAGCGGATGCGGCCACGGCGACCGCGCGCCCGCGAGCGGCGCCGGTGCCGACGCGGAAGGGCGCGTGCTCACCACGCGGAGCTTGGCCGAGTAGTGCTGCACGCCGCCTTCGCCGAGGATCGTGCCTTCGATCGTCTCTCCGTCTCCTTGCGAGAGCGTCGAGACCTGGATCGCGAAGCGATCACCGGTGTCGTCGAAGTGCGTGAGCTTGATCCCCCGGAGCACGCGCACGTCGCTCGCCTCCAGGAACACCTTGCCCGGGCAGAGCGCCTCGGCGCCGCGCGCGAGCCACTCGATCGCGAGGGCCATCGGCAGCACCGCGACGCCCCGCACGCGGTGATCGCCGACGTACGGCGCCGAGCGCGCGTCGACGAGGATCTCGAGGCGCAGCGAGCGGCGCGTCGGCCCGCCCTCCGCGGTCGTGCCTGCGAGCGCCTCGGCCTTCGGCTCCGCGCCGAGCACGACGTCGACGGCGCTGTCGGGCCCTTCCGCGATCTCGTCGAGCATCGCAAGCGGGCCGCCCACGAGGGTGACCAGCGGCACGCCCGCCTTCTCGAGGTGGGCCCGCAGCGCCGGGGTCACCATCCCCGACTCCCACGGTCCCCAGCCGAGCGACTTGAACACGCAGCGCGGGCGCGCGCGCCGCTCGCCGCACGCGACCTTGTTGAGGATCTCGTTGGCGATCGCGTAGTCGCTCTGCCCGCGGTTGCCCGCGCGCCCCGCGACCGACGAGAACATCACCACGAACTTCAGCGGATCCTCGCCCGTCGCGTCGAGCAGGGCGCGCAAGCCCGAGACCTTGGTCGACAGCACGCGATCGAGCTGCGCCTCGGTCTTTTCGGCGATGAGCTTGTCGGAGATGACGCCGGCGCCGTGCACGAGGCCGACGATCGGCCCCCAGTGCTGGCGCACGTCGGCGAGCACCCGCGCGACCGCGGGGGCGTCGGTGACGTCGACGGCTTCGTAGCGCGCGTCGCCGCCGGCCTCGCGGATCTTCGCGAGCACGTCGACGACCTCGCGGTTGCCGACGACCTGGCCGACCCGAGCCGAGAGCTCCGCGGGGGTGAGCTTCTCGTTGCGCGCGCGGGCGTCGCCGAGCAGCGCCGCCTTGAGCGCCGCGTCGCCGCTCACGCCGCGAACCGAGGCGGGCTCCTCGGCGAGCGCGGTGCGCGCGAGGAGCACCACGCGGCAGCGCGTGGCGCGGACCAGCGCGAGCGTGCACAGCGCGGTCACGCCGCGCGCGCCGCCCGAGATGACGACCACCTCGCCGGGCGAGACCACGTCGCCGATCGCGCGCGTCGGCGCGGCCGCGATGGCCTCGCTGACCACCGTGAGCCGCGTGCCGTCGGCGCGCAGGCCCACCTCGAGCTCGTGGCCGCCGAAAAGCAGCTCGTCGACGATCGCGTCGGCGATCGCGTCGACGCTCCGGCCGGCCCGCTCGACGTCGAGCGCGCGCGCGCCGCACTTCGGCCACTCCTGCGCGGCGGTCTTGAGCAGGCCCGTGAGGCCCGAGATCCAGGCGCGATCGGAGCCCGAGAGCCCGAAGTCGCCGCCGGTGTCCTGCACGGTGACGTACGCGCCGCCGTGTTCGGAGAGCGCCTTCGCGACGGTGCGTGCGTGGGCGAGCGCCGCGCGCGGGATGGCGAACACCGCGCCCGGATCGCCCTCGTGCGCGAGCGCGCCGAGCTCGATCAGGGCATCGGCGTCGCCGGGGACGTCACGCGCGACCTCGGCCGCGACGCCGCGCGCGCGGAGCCGCAGGGCGATCGCCGCAGCGAGCCCCTCGCCGTCCTCGGTCACCACGCAGCGCTTCGCGGAGAGCAGACCGGGGAGCGCGAGACCACGCGCCTGCGCGGCGCGGACGGCAGTGACCCAACGACCGATGCCCGTCGCCTTCGGGGCCTCGGCCTTGGGGGATAATCTCGCGAGCGCTTCCGGGGGCGGCGCTTCCTGCGCCGGGCTCCCCATCACCTCGCGCACGTGGGCGACGATCTGGCCGAGCGTGCGCAGGGCGCCGAGCTTGGCCATGTCGAGCTCGGGGAGGTTCGGGGTGCGATCGCGCAGGGCGGCGAGGATCTCGACGCGCTTGATCGAGTCGACGCCGAGGTCGGACTCGAGGTCCATGTCCGGGCCGAGCATCTCGACCGGGTAGCCGGTCTTGGCCGCGACGATCTCGAGCATGAGCGGCTCGAGGCCCGCGGGGGCGCCGCCGCTCACGGGGGCGCCGGCGGCGGCGACCGGGGCGTGGCCGTTCGCGGTGCTCGCGTGGCCGTTGCTCCCCGCGCCGTTGGCCTTCGCAGCCGGCGCAGGCTCCGCATCGCCGCCCATCACCTCGCGCAC
>CAIXWQ010001297.1 GCA_903923175.1 uncultured delta proteobacterium
CGCGCGCGGTCGGCGACTCGGCGTGCGCGAGCACCTCGGCGGGCTCGCCCGCGGCGATCACGCGCCCGCCTTCGCGCCCGCCGCCGGGGCCGAGATCGACCAGCCAGTCGGCCGCGCGGATCATGTCGGCGTCGTGCTCGACCACCATCACCGACGAGCCTGTCTGCACGAGGTCGCGCAGGTTGCCGATCAGCCGCTGGGTGTCGCGCGGGTGCAGCCCGATCGTCGGCTCGTCGAGCACGTAGAGCGCGCCGGTGAGCCCCGAGCCGAGCTGCGCTGCGAGGCGTAGCCGCTGCATCTCGCCCCCCGAGAGCGTGTTCGCGGCGCGATCGAGCGCGAGGTAGTGGAGCCCCACGCGCGCGAGGAACTCGAGGCGGCGGCGCAGCTCCGAGAGCGAGGCCTCGCCGAGCTTCCAGGCGATCTCGTCCTGCTTCAGCGCGGCCGTCATCGTCGCCATGCGGGCGAGCGCGTCGTCGACCGCGCGCGCGGTGAGCGCGGGGTAGGTCTCGCCGTCGAGCGTCACGCGGCGTGGGATGGGGCCGAGGCGCGTCCCCGCGCAGGCGCGGCACGCGGCGATCGGCTGCCCGGTCTCCTCGTCGAAGGTGGAGCCCGCGCCTTCGCACGCCTCGCAGCGCCCCTGCGCGGTGTTGAAGGAGAACCAGCGCGGATCGAGCTCCGGCACGCCGACGCCGCAGGAGGGGCAGGCGCGGCGCGACGAGAAGACGAGCTCGGTCGGCTTCGCCCCCTTCTTGGTCCCCGTCACCGCCACGCGCAGCTCGCCACCGCCGCGGGCGAGCGCGTCGGCGATGCGCGCGGGGGTCGCCTCGGCGGCGGTGGTCGCGGCGACCAGCTCGATGGT
Source organism: uncultured delta proteobacterium (assembly GCA_903923175.1). Taxonomy (GTDB): domain Bacteria; phylum Myxococcota_A; class Polyangia; order Polyangiales; family JADJMO01; genus CAIXWQ01. The sequence continues at coordinate 860 of CAIXWQ010001297.1, forward strand.
GTGCTCGCGGTTGCGCGCGAGCGCGGGCGGCGGCTCGATCGCGACCCGCGCGGACGGCTCGCTCGCGGTGGTGACGCGCGCGTGCGTGTAGCCGGCGCGCGAGGCGAGCGTGAACACGTCCAGGTGCGTCCCCTTGCGCGCCTTGATCGCGGGGGCGTACAGCGTGATGGCCTTGGCGCTCCTCGCGAGGACGGCGACGCGCTCGGCGATCTGGTCGGGCGCGCTCGCGACGATCGGCTCCTCGCACTTGGGGCAGTGCGGCGTGCCGACCTTGGCGTAGAGGAGCCGCAGGTAGTGCGCGACCTCGGTCACCGTCGCGACCGTGGAGGTGCGCCCGCCGCGCGTCGTGCGCTGCTCCAGCGCGATCGACGGCGGCACTCCGAGCACCGACTCGACGTCGGGGCGAGGCAGCGTCGGCAGGAACTGGCGCGCGTAGGGGCTCAGCGTCTCGAGGAAGCGCCGCTGCCCTTCGGCGTACACGACGTCGAAGGCGAGGGTGGACTTGCCGCTCCCCGACGGGCCGGTGACCACCACGAGCTTCCCGCGCGGGATCGCCAGCGAGACGTCGTGGAGGTTGTGCTCCTTCGCGTGCTTGATCTCGATGGCGTCGAGCCCCGGCACCGCGGCGGCGCGCTTCGCTGGCGCGGGCGGCGCGGCCACGTGGTGGAGGTGCGCCCGCAGCGAGCGCCCGGTGCGGGTGTCGCTCTTGGCGATCACGTCCGGCGCGCCGACCGCGACGACGCGTCCGCCCTCGTGGCCGCCGCCGGGGCCGAGATCGATCACGTGATCCGACGCGGCGACCAGATCGAGATCGTGCTCGACCGCGATGACGCTGGCGCCGCCGTCGACCAGCGCCTGCAGCGCCTCGACCACGCGCGCGACGTCGACCTGGTGCAGCCCGGCGCTCGGCTCGTCGACGATCACGAGCACGCCGCCCGCCTGGCTCGCTTCGCTGGGCTTCGCGCCGGCGACCTCCACGAGCGCGCGCGCGAGCTTCAGCCGCTGCGCCTCGCCGCCCGACAGTGTCGAGAGCGGTTGGCCGAGCGGCAGGTAGCCGAGCCCGACGCGCGCGACCGGCGCGAGCGCGCGCTCCAGCTTCGCGTAGTGCGGCGAGTAGCGCTTCTCTTCGCCGGCAAGGGCAGGCGTATCGAGCGCGCGCGTCCAGGCGAGCGCCTGGTCGACGGTGGTCTCGAGGAGATCGGCGATCGACTTGCCGCCGAGCTCGACCGCGAGGACGTCGTCCTTGAAGCGGCGCCCCTTGCACACCGGGCAGCGGATCGAGACGTCGGCGAGGAACTGCATCTCGACCGTCTCGAACCCCTCGCCGGAGCACGCCTCGCAGCGGCCGCCGTCGGTGTTGAACGAGAAGTGCGCCGGTGGGGGGAGCGGGCCGCCGTCCTTGCGCGCGCCCTCTTTCGAGAAGAGCTCGCGCACCATGTCCCAGGCCTTGGTGTACGTCGCCGCGTTGCCGCGCGAGGTGCGGCCGAGCGGCGCCTGATCGACGTGCACGACGCGCGTGATGGCGCCGAGGCCGTCGATGCCGTCGTGCTCGAGCGGCGCCTCCGCGTTGAGCTCGCCGGTCGCGCGGGCGGCGGCGCGCGCGAGCACGTCGGCGGTGAGCGTGGATTTGCCGCTGCCCGAGGGGCCGGTGACCGCGCAGAGCACGCCGAGCGGGAAGGTCACGTCGTCGCCGGCGAGGTTGTGCGCGCGCGCGCCGCGCACGACGAGC
>CAIXWQ010001298.1 GCA_903923175.1 uncultured delta proteobacterium
AGCGCGCGGTCGGCCCGCTCGATCCACGGGTCGATCTGCTCGCCCGGCTTGATCTCGGCGACGCCGATCGAGACGGTGACGCCGAAGACGCGGCCGCCGCGCTGGAAGCACATCGTCTTGAGCGCGACCCGGAAGCGCTCGGTGAGCGTGCGCGTCGAGACGAGCGGGGTGTCGGAGAGCACGACGACGAACTCCTCGCCGCCGTAGCGCGCCACGAAGTCGCTCTTGCGCAGGAACGTGCGCGCGAGGAGGTCGGCCACGCCGCGCAGCACCTCGTCGCCGGTCGGGTGGCCGAAGGTGTCGTTGACCTTCTTGAAGTGGTCGATGTCGACCATGAGCAGCGTCACCGGCTGGTGGAACACGCCGCTGAGATCGACCACGCGCGCGATGAAGGCGTCGAACGCCTTGCGGTTGTTCAGCCTGGTGAGCGCGTCGACGGTCCCCTCGCGGCGCGCCTCTGCGAGCTGCTCGGTGAGCAGGCGGATGCGCTTGGCGAGCTCCTCGGTGTAGCTCACCTGCTTGCGCCGACGCTCCGTGAGCGCCCCCTCGATGGCCGCGGCGGCGGCGAGGACCTCCTTCTTCAGCTCCTCGGGCGAGCGCTTCTCGGTCGCGTCGCGCAGCCTCCGGAGCTGACCGCCGACCTCGAGGTCGGCCGCGCGATCGGTGCCGAGCACGCGGTTCATGCTGCGCACGAACGCCCACACCGCGTCGCGCAGGCCGTCGACCGACTCGGAGACGTAGGCCACCTCGCGGCGCCGGTGCTCGGTGACGAAGCGGCGCAGCCCGACCCAGTCTCGGCGCAGCTTGCGCGAGGGCTCGGTCCCCTCCGGGCGCTCGGGGCTGCTCGAGAGCACCAGGAGGTGCTGCGCCCACGCCTCGAACTTCTTCGCGATGAGCTCGGGCGTGAGCTCGTCGATCGGGAACGCGTTGCGGCCGATGGCGCGCAGCACGCCGCCGAGCGACTCGAGGGTCGTCTCGAGCTCCTCGCCGACCTCGGCGAGCGACGGCTCGGGCAATGCCGACGGCAACGGCGGCGGCTCCGCCCGCCCAGCCTCCTTCGGCGACTCCTTTCTGGATTTGCCGAACCCCAGCATACGCGCCTCCCGCTCCTGCTTGCCTACGGCCGCGGCCTGGCCGAAGTTCAGGGCGTCTCGCACGCCGGGGCTCCCGCCTGCGCGGACAGGGCGCGAAAGAGCGAACGTGCCGCGCCGCGGCGCCTCCGGCATGCTCCCGGGCAATGTCGCTCGCCGATGCCCTGGCCCTCTCCGCCCTCGACCAGGCCCAGGCCATCCGCCGCGGTGAGCTCGGGAGCGAGGAGCTCGCCCGCGGCTACCTCGAGCGGATCGGCCGCGCCAACGCTCGCCTGAGCGCGTTCGTGAGCGTGTTCGAGCGCGGCGGGCTGCGAGCGGCGCACGCGAAGGACGACGAGGCGGTGCGCGCGCGACGGGCCGGACGGCAGGGCGAGCTCGCCCCCTTCCACGGCGTGTCGATCGGCGTGAAGGATCTGAACCTGGTCCGCGGCTCGCGCACGCGCTTCGGCTCGGCGGGGACTCGGCTGCCGCTCGCGCCGATGGACGACAAGACGACCGCCCAGCTGCGACGCGGCGGCTTCGTGCTGCTCGGCAAGCTCGCGACCTCCGAGGTGGGCGCGATGCCGGTGACGGAGCCCGACATCCACGCGCCGACGCGCAACCCCTGGGACCTCGAGCACACGTCGGGCGGGTCGAGCGGCGGCTCGGGGACGGCGGTCGCGGCGGGGCTGCTGCCGATCGCGCAGGGGAGCGACGGCGCGGGCTCGATCCGGATCCCGTCGTCGTTCTGCCACCTGTTCGGCTTCAAGCCCTCGCGCGGCCGCGTGGCGAACGCGTTCGGCTTCCGCGATCAGAGCATCCTGTACACGGACGGCCCGATGGCCCACTCGGTGGCCGACGCCGCCGCGCTGCTCGACGTGATGGCGGGCGAGACGGTCGGCAAGCGCCACTGGGCCCCGCCGCCTTCGGCGCGCTTCGGCGAGCTCGCCGAGCAGCCGCCGAAACGCCTGCGCGTGCGCGTCGCGCGCGCCACCAGCCTCGCGCCGATCGATCCGGAGATCGCCGACGCGGTGGAGCAGGTGGTGCGCGCGCTCACGGGGCTCGGGCACGACGTCGAGGAGGGGGCGCTCGTCGACGCCGACCTGCAGGAGTTCCTGCCGCTCTGGCAGCACCAGATCGCGACCATGCCGCTCATGGACTGGCACCGCGTGCAGCCGATCACGCGCTGGCTCTACGAGGGAGGGCGGCACCTGCGCGAGGGCGACATGCAGGCGCTGCAGCGCGACCTCGAGCTCCGCGTGGAGCGCTGGTTCGGCGCGGGCGTGGATCTGTGGGTGATGCCGACGGTGCCGCGCCTGCCGCCGCGCGTGGGCGAGTTCCGCGTGGCGGAGGGGGGCGATCCTGCCGAGGCGTTCCAGCGCGCCGCCGTGCTCGGCGCGTTCACCGCGCCGTTCAACATCTGTGGCTATCCGGCGGCGAGCTACCCGGCCGCGGTGTCGACCGGCGGGCTGCCGATCGGCGTGCAGCTCGCGGGGCGCGCGTACGCCGACGCGACCGTGCTCGCGGTGGCGCGGTCGCTCGAGCACGTGCTGCCGCACGCGGGGCGCAGGGCCGCGTTCGAACGCGGGCTCGACTGAGCTCCGAGACCGTCTCGGCGGTACTCGGCGCGCTCGGCGAGCTCGGGCAGGCGAGCGAGCGCCTCACTCGGGCCTCGCGAGGCGCGGACGAGGCTGCCGCGGCGATCGAACGCGCGGCGGCGTCGCCCACGTCGCCTTCGCTGCATCGAACCCGGACCCACCGATGGTCGACGAGCCGCGCACTTCGCTGCCGAGCGCAGACGACGCCGAGACCTTCCGCCGGCTCGTGGCCGCGATCGAGGACTACGCGATCTTCATGCTCGCGCCCGACGGTCGCGTCGCGACGTGGAACCGCGGCGCCGAGCGCATCAAGGGCTACCGCGCCGAGGAGATCGTCGGCCGCCACTTCTCGGCGTTCTACACGCCAGACGACGTGAGCTCGGGCAAGTGCGAGTTCGAGCTGGCCGTCGCGGCGCACGAGGGGCGCTTCGAGGACGAAGCGTGGCGGGTCCGCAAGGACGGCACGCGCTTCTGGGCGAACGTCGTGATCACGGCCGTGCACGATCACGAAGGCCGCCTGGTCGGCTTCGCGAAGATCACGCGCGATCTGACCGAGCGAAAGAAGGCCGAGGAGGCGCGGCTCCGGCTCGCGCAGGCCCAAGAGGCCCTCCGGCTGCGCGACGAGTTCCTGCTCATCGCCGCGCACGAGCTTCGAACCCCGCTCACCGCGCTGCTGCTGCAGCTGCAGGGGCTGGAGCGCGCCGCCCGCGACGAGGATCGCCCGAACGCCGAGCGGCTAGGCCGCGCCGTCGGCAGCTCGCGCCGGCTCGCCGCGCTGGTCGACCTGCTCTTCGACGTCTCGCGCTTCGCGACGGGGCACGTCACGCTCGATCGCCGGCCGGTCGACCTCGCGGAGATCACGCGGCAGCTCGTCGTGGAGCTGCACGACTCGGCGCGCCAGGCCGGCTGCGCGCTCGAGCTCGTGGTGGAGGGGCCGGTGCTCGGCGTCTGGGATCGCCTCCGCCTGGAGGGGGCCATCACGAACCTGATCACCAACGCGCTCCGGTACGGCGGCGGCGGGCCGGTCGAGATCGCCGTCGAGACGCGAAACGGCGCCGCCGAGCTGAGCGTGACCGATCAGGGCCCTGGCGTGAGCGAGGCCGATCTGCCGCGGATCTTCGATCGGTTCGAACGCGCCGCGCCGGCGGACCACCACGGCGGGCTCGGGCTGGGGCTCTATCTCGTGCGCGAGGTCGCGGTCGCGCACGGCGGCTCGATCCGCGCCGAGCGGCGCCGGGCGAGGGGCGCGCGGTTCGTCTTGCGGCTGCCGATCGGCGAGGCGGCGGCCTCGGCGCCGGAGAGCGACGAGGCGTCGGTGGCGTGAGCGACGGGCGCGATCTGCGTACGAGCTCCCCACGATCTCCGCGCGAAGTCCGCTCGCGAGGCGCTCGATCCGGAGAACCAGCGCGACGCAGCGCCGGTGCGTGAATCGAACGAGCCGGCAAACATTGCGTTGTTCGTGCTGGGCGCAGAGTCTGCGCGGATGCGTTCACCCCGGTTTCTCGCGTTCGCCTCGCTCGCCTCGCTCGCCTCGCTCGCCTCGTTCGCCTCTCTCGCAACGACCTTCGGCGTGGGCTGCGGCGGCACCTCCGGCACCGGCGGGGATCTCGGCGACGACGCCTCGACCACCGACGGCGACCTCGACGCGCCCGCGGGCGACGCCCCCGTGAGCGACGCGCCCACGGGCGACGCCGAGACCGCGCCGAAGTGCGTGACCCCCGCGTCGGACTGTCCGGCGCCGAGCACGAAGTGCGCGACCGCCACGTGCGCGGCGGACGGCACCTGCGCGACCGCCAACGCCGCGAGCGGGACGACCTGCTCCGACAAGGGAGGAACGGTCTGCGACGGCGCCGGGAGCTGCGTCGCCTGCGTGAAGCCGACCGACTGTCCGATGAGCGCGACGTCGTGCGTGACGCCGAGCTGCAACGCCAACGTGTGCGGTACGACGCCCGTGCCTTCGGCGACGAAGTGCGCCGACGACGGCGGGAGCCTCTGCGACGGCAGCGGCAAGTGCGTCGCGTGCCTCGCGGCCACCGACTGCCCCGCGACCGGGACGGCCTGCGCGATCGCGACCTGCACCGGCAACGCGTGCGGCGTGACCAACGCGGCGGCCGGGACCTCGTGCATGGACGCCGGCGGCGTGGTCTGCGACGGCGGCGGCAAGTGCGTCTCGGCGCACTGCACCGACCTGATCACCGACGCCGACGAGACCGACGTCGATTGCGGTGGCTCGTGCGGCGCGTGCAAGCCCGGCTCCAAGTGCAAGGTCGCGGGCGACTGCGCCGACGGCGTGTGCGACGCGATGACGAACAAGTGCAGCGCGCCCTCGTGCACCGACATGACGAAGAACGGCGCCGAGACCGACGTCGACTGCGGCGGCGCGTGCCCGAAGTGCGCCGACAAGCGCACGTGCGCCAAGAACGCCGACTGCGCGAGCAACCAGTGCACGGGCTCCTCACCCAGCACCTGCACCTCGTGCACCGACAAGATCAAGAACGCGACCGAGACCGACGTCGACTGCGGCGGCACGTGCGGCGGCTGCGGCGTCGGTCAGGCGTGCACCTCGACGAGCGACTGCAAGGCCGGCGAGGGGTGCGACCTCGCGACCAAGACGTGCGACGCCGACACGTGCAAGGACGGCGCGAAGGACGGCGCCGAGACGGACGTCGATTGCGGCGGCGGCACCTGCGCGGGGTGTGCGGTCGGCAAGGTGTGCGCGAAGACGAGCGACTGCGGCGCGGGCGAAGGGTGCGACGTCACGACGTTCACCTGCGACGCCAACCAGTGCAACGACGGCGTGAAGGACGGCCTCGAGACCGGCATCGACTGCGGCGGCGCGACGTGCGCCAAGTGCGGCATCGGCGGCGGCTGCGCGTCGAACTTCGACTGCAAGGCGGGCGAGGGGTGCGACGTCACGACGAAGACGTGCGACGCCAACCAGTGCAACGACGGGCTCAAGAACGGCACCGAGACCGACCTCGACTGCGGCGGCACGTGCGCCGGGTGTGCGGTCGGCAAGGTGTGCGGCGCCACGAGCGACTGCGCGGCGGGCGAGGGGTGCGACAAGGCGACCAAGCTCTGCGACGCCAACCAGTGCAACGACGGGCTCAAGAGCGCCGGCGAGACCGACGTCGACTGCGGCGGCGCGACCTGCGCGCGCTGCGGCGTGGGCAAGGGGTGCGCCGCGACGAGCGACTGCCTCGCCGGCGAGGGCTGCGACGTGACCGCCAAGGTCTGCGACGCGAACCTGTGCAACGACGGCGCGAAGGACGGCGTCGAGACCGACGTCGACTGCGGCGGCGCGATCTGCGGCGCGTGTCCGGTCGGCAAGAAGTGCCTCGTGACGAGCGACTGCCTCGCCGGCGAAGGCTGCGACGCCGTGACCAAGACCTGCGACGCCAACCAGTGCAACGACGCCCTGCAGGACTCGGCCGAGACCGACGTCGACTGCGGCGGAGGCACCTGCGGCGCGTGCGGCCTCGGCAAGAAGTGCCTCGTGACGAGCGACTGCCTCGCCGGCGAAGGGTGCGACCAGACGACCAAGCACTGCGTGGCGAACGCGTGCACCGACGGCGTGAAGGACGCCCTCGAGACCGACGTCGACTGCGGCGGCGGCACCTGCGGCGGCTGCACGGTCGGCAAGGGCTGCCTCGCGACGGGCGACTGCCTCGCCGGCGAAGGCTGCAACGGCGTCACCAAGAAGTGCGACGCCAATCAGTGCACCGACGGCGCGAAGGACGCCCTCGAGACCGACGTCGACTGCGGCGGCGGCACCTGCGGCGGCTGCGGGGTCGGCAAGAAGTGCCTCGTGACGAGCGACTGCGCGGCGGGCGAGGGGTGCGACAAGACGACCAAGCTCTGCGACGCGAACCAGTGCAACGACGGCACGAAGAACGCGGCCGAGACCGACGTCGACTGCGGCGGCGGCACGTGCTCCTCGTGCGCGCTCGGTCAGGGGTGCGCGGTCAACGGCGACTGCGCGACCGGTAACTGCAAGGCAGGCATCTGCGCGCCGACGTGCCTGAACACCACCTTCAACGCGATCGGCGCGGTCCAGCAGGTGACGATCCCGGCGGCAGGGACCTACACGTTCGTCGCGCTCGGCGCGCAGGGCTCGCAGGGCGCGCTCGGTGGGAGCGGCGGCCTCGGCGCTTCGATCACCGCGAACTTCCCGATGGCGAACGGCGCCGTCGTGCAGATCGTCGTGGGCGCGCGCGCGGCGGGCCCGGTCGGCAGCTTTGACGGCGGCGCGGGCGGCGGCGGCAGCTTCGTCTACCTCGCGAGCACGGCCTTCCCGCTCCCTGCCTCACCGCTGATCGTGGCGGGCGCCGGCGGCGGGGGCGGCGGCGGCGGCGGCCTGCTCTCCGTGGGGAGCGGCGCCGGCGGCCCGGCGGGGAACACCGGCGGCAGCAGCGGCGGCGCCGGCGGCGGCGGCGTG
>CAIXWQ010001299.1 GCA_903923175.1 uncultured delta proteobacterium
CGTCTACGGCATCGACGTGGAGAAGCTCGTCGCGAAGATCCGCGACGGCGGCGCCGAGGAGTCGGGCCTCAAGAACGTCCGCAACACGTACCCGACCGGCATCCCGAGCTACGGCGCCGACGCGCTGCGCTGGACGCTCGCGACCTACCCGCCGCAGCAGCGCAAAATCCCGCTCGCGATCAAGCGCATCGAGAGCTCGCGTCACCTCTGCAACAAGCTCTGGAACGCGCTCCGCTTCGCGCTGCCGCTGCTCGGCGGCGACGATCTCTACGCGCTCGCCGCGCAGCCGTGGTGGCGCTGGGAGGGGCAGGGCGCGGGGAGCATCGTGCGCAGCGGCCAGATCGCTGCGATCGACGAGGCCGCCGCGCGGGCGCGCCTCTCGAGCGAGGGGGTCGAGGTCACGCTCTGCGTGCGGCTCGAAGGGGCCGAGGCGATGCCGGCGCCGACGACGCTGGCCGATCGCTGGATCCTCGATCGCGTGGTCGCGACGGCGCGCGCGGTCGAGTCGGCGATCGACGAGTTCCGCCTCGACGAGGCCACGACGGCGCTGCACCGCTTCTTCTGGGGCGACGTCTGCGACTGGTACCTCGAGCTGGTCAAGCCGGGGCTCCAGGCCGGCGCCGCGCAGCCGGCGCAGACCCTCCAGACGCGCCTGACGCTTGCGCGCGTGCTCGACGCGACGCTGCGCCTGATGCATCCGTTCATCCCGTTCGTGACCGAGGAGCTCTGGCAGAAGCTCCCGAAGCCGAAGCACTACGAGACGCCCAAGGGCTCGGTCGCGACCCCCGAGTCGATCATGGTCGCGCCGTTCCCGAGCGAGGTCGACGGGCGCGCCGATCCCACCGCCGCGCGCGACATGACGATCCTGCAGGCGGCGGTCTCGGCCATCCGCTCGATCCGCAGCGAGCACGAGGTGCACCCGAGCGCGTCGGTCGAGGTGAAGCTGCGCGCGGCTTCGCCCGAGGTGCGCGCGCTGCTCGAACGCGAGCGCGCCGCGATCCGCACGCTCACCAAGGCCGCGGAGGACTTCGCGATCGAGCCGAGCGGCACCGCGCGCCCGGCCGGCTTCGCGCTGATGCCCGCGGGCGAGGTCGACGTGCTCGTGCTCCTGAAGGGGCTCGTGACCCCCGAGCACGAGACGACGCGCATCGAGCGCGAGATCAAGAAGCTCGATAAGGACATCGTCGCGATCGAGAAGAAGCTCGGGCAGCCGTCGTTCGCCGAGAAGGCGCCCGCCGAGGTCGTGGCCGAGTCGCGCGCGCAGCTCGAAGCGTTCAAGCAGGCGCGGCAGCGCTTCGAGGAGTCGCGCGAGCTGGTCGGCGAGCTGTAGGCCCGACGCCCCACTGCGCAACCGGCGTGGGCCGTCGGTCGACCTCCGGCATGGACCCGGACATCACCCAGACGGCCCCGCTGACCTTGCCGCCCACCCACGCCGAGCGCGCCGCCGCCGAGGCCTACCTCGCGCAGCGCACGAGCTGGACGAGCGTGCGCGACGACGACGTGCTCACCGAGCCCTGCATGGCGCTCACCGCCGAGCTGAGCGCCTTCGAGGCGCCGGCGCCGCTCGCCGAGCCGCTCTCCGGCGAGCCCGCGTACCTCGTGGAGGCGCGCCCGCCCGCTGGCGGCGCGATGCTCGTCGCGGTGCGCGCCTCGCTGCTCGACGCGTTGGTCGCCGCCGGCGCGGTCCACCCGGGCGTGGCCGACGTCGTCGTCCGCGAGATGCCGCTCCCCTGCGACGCCGACTCGCTCGTGCGCGTGATGGGCGCGATGCGCACCTGGTCACGCGAGCCCGACGGCAGCTGGTGGCCGCCGCTGCCCGACCGCCTCGACTGAGCCGCGCCCGCTCCCACGCCGGAGCCAACGCCCACGGCGAGCGGCTCAGCGCGGCGCGCGCCCCAGCCAGCGGAGCGCGGCCGGCAGCCGCGAACGGCGCGGCCGCCAACCTTGCCGGCGCGTGAGCGGGAAGGGCTCGGTGCTGCGCAGAGGCGCGCTCGGCGCCCCCGCGGGCCCTGGCGCCCGCACGTCCGCCACGATCGCCGCGACCTGTCGCGCGCCGACCGCGCGCGGCAGCGTCGCGAGCCACGACTCCAGCGCCTCCGCGAACGCGAGCGCGCTCGCGAAGCGCGCGTCCGGCTCGCGACGCAGCGCGCGCTCGAGCGTCTCGGCGACGTGCGGATCGAGCCCCGGCGCGTACGTGCGCACGTCGGGGATGCGCGCCGCCCGCACCGCCATGACCGTCTCCACGTCGCGCGCGCGGCGGAAGAGGTGCCGGGAGGCGAGTGCCTCCCAGAGCACGATCCCCGCCGAGAAGACGTCGGTGCGCGGATCGACCGGGCGGTCGAGCGTCTGCTCGGGCGCGAGGTACGCGAACTTCCCCTTCACGATCCCCGGCATCGTGCGCCGCGCGCGGTAGAGCGGACGCGCGAGGCCGAAGTCCGCGACCTTCACGGCCCCCTCGGCGGACAGCAGGATGTTCGCGGGGCTCACGTCGCGGTGCACGACCACGCGCGGCGTGCCGTCGCGCTCGGTTCGCGCGTGCGCGGCGTGGAGCCCCCGGAGCGCCTGCGCGACGATGCTGCACGCGACCGCGGGCGAGAGGCGGAGCCGCCGGTGGCGGAAGCTGCGAAGCGCGGCGCCGAGGTCGACGCCGTCGACCCACTCCATCACGAGGAACAGCGCCCCCTCGCGCGTGCAGCCGCAGTCGACCAGCTCGACGAGGTTCGGGTGCTGGAGGATGGCCGAGATCTCGACCTCCTCCTCGAACATCACGCGGAACTCGGGGTCGCGGGCGTGCTCCGCCAGCAGCGTCTTGAGCGCCACCACCGGTCGCCCGATGGCCTCGAGGAGCTCGGGCGGCGGTCGCGCTCGGTAGACGACCGCCATGCCGCCGCCGCCGACGGTGCCGAGGATCGAATAGCCGCCGATGCTCGCTGGATGTTGCATGAACCCCCGGCGCGACGCGCCGGAAGCGGTGCATGCGCCCGATCTAGTGATGCTGCCCGAGGCGAGTGATCCCGGCGAAGCCCTTCTCGCCGGGCTCCCTGCGCGGATTCTCCGACTGCTGCTCGCCGTCCGCGCTCACGAAGGACATCAGCAAGCTCTTGCCGAAGACGAACTGATCGCGAGAGTCGTACGGCTGAGGATGCATCCCGGTGTCCATGCGGATGGCGTCGCACGGGCACGCCTCGACGCAGAAGCCACAGAAGATGCAGCGCAGCTCGTCGATGACGAACTTGACCGGGTATTTCTCGTAGCCGCGCTTCTTGTCCCCCTCGGGATACTCGCCGGCCTCGATGTAGATGCACTGCGCCGGGCACGCCGTGGAGCAGCAGAGGCAGGCCACGCAGCGCGGCGAGCCGTCCGCCCGGTGGGTGAGCCGGTGCACGCCGCGGAAGCGCTCGGGGTAGGGGCGCTTCTGGAACGGGTACTCGAGCGTGGTGACGCCGTCCTCCATCGGATCGTTCACCGCGTCGGGGCGCGTGCCTCGGATCATCTCCTTCGTGTTCTTGAAGAAGTGATGCATCGTGATGGCGAGGCCATCGGCGATGTCCTTCACGTACGCCTGCTGGACGGCGTTGCGCCCGGGCTTCGAGATCTTCGTCCCCTTCACGCGGTCGTACTGGACGGGGCCTTCGAGCGGCAGCGGCATCTTGGGTTCCTCGAGGACTCGGCGGGGGGTGTCGGTGGAGAAGCGGGTCAGGCCGTCTGCGGCGCGTCGTTCGCGCCCGGGCGGGGCGCGCGGTTCGTCGGCATCGCGAAGCCGATCACGAGCCGGACCACTGCGAAGACCATGAGCGCGCCGAGCAGCAGGTTGACGCCGTCGGCGACGAGGCCGAGGCGGTCGGCGAAGGCCTCGCCCGCTCGGTCGATCGCCAGCACGACGACGCCGGTCAGGAAGAGGTTCACGAGCGTCGCCGGCAGCAGCATGCGCCAGCCGAAGCGCATGACCTGGTCGTAGCGGAAGCGGGGCAGCGTCCAGCGGAAGAAGAGCTGGAACCAGCACATCAGCGCGAGCTTGCCGAAGAACGTGCCCACCTGGACGACCACCACCAGCAGGTGCGGCAGCGTCTTGTGCCAGATGGCGTCCCCGAAGGCGATCGTGATGCCGTCGCGGTGCAGGAACGGCAGGTTGTAGCTACCGAGGTAGAGCGACACGAGCAGCGCCGAGGAGACGACGATCTCGAGGTACTCACCGAAGTAGAACATCCCGAACTTCATGCCCGAGTATTCGACCAGGTGTCCGGCGACGATCTCCGACTCGCCCTCGGGCATGTCGAACGGCGTGCGCTTCGACTCGGCGAGCGAGGCGGCCCAGAAGAGCAGGAAGCCGAGCGGCTGCACGAAGATGCCCCACACGTGCTCGCCCTGCCAACGAGCCATCTCGTCGATGCGCAGCGTGCCGTAGACCATCATCGCGCCGACGAGCGAGACGCCCATCGCGACCTCGTAGCTCACGAGCTGCGAGGCGGCGCGCAGGCCGCCGAGGATCGAGAACTTGTTGTCGCTCGACCAGCCGGCGAGCGTCGCGCCCACGATGCCGAGCCCCGAGAGCGCGAACACGTAGAGGATGCCGTTGTTGCTCTCGAAGATCTGCATCGGGATCGCCGGGAGCGACTTCGGCCCCGCGGCGCCGGTGCAGGTCCCGAAGCGCTCGACCGCGTCCCAGAGGTGCCCGTTCTTCAGCTGGTCCATGCAGAGCACGTCGCCGAACGGGACGACGGCCATGAGGACGAGCGGCGCGAACAGCGACAGCATCGGCGCGAGCGCGTGGAGGAGCTTGTCGCCGTTCTGCGGGACGAAGTCCTCCTTGAAGATCAGCTTCAGGCCGTCGGCCGGGAGGTGGACGAGGCCGGCGAGGCGGAACTCCTTGCCGAACAGGCTGAAGGACGCGCGGTTGGGACCGAAGCGGTCCTGCATCATCGCGCTCTGGCGCCGCTCGGCCCAGGTGAGCACCGCCGCCAGGTTGAAGGCGACGCCGACGATGAGGACGATCTTGAGGAGCGCGGCGAGGACGGTGAGGAACGTCATCGGTATCACTCGGCGGGGGGCGCTTCGGGCGCCGTTGGCTGCGTGCTCGGGCGCGCCGCGGCGCCGCCCATGGCCTTGCGAACGTCCTTGATCCGCTTCCAGTCCAGCGGGTGGCCGGCCTGCTTCGCGAGACGCACGAGCGCGTCCCAGCCGGGCAGGGCGTCGCCGATGGGCTTCGGCCCCGCGACGAACTTCTGCTCGGTTCCCTGGCGGTTCACGAAGGAGCCGTCCTGCTCGGCCCAGCTCGCGATCGGCAGCACGACGTCGGCCATCTTGGTGAGGGCCGTCTCCGCGTCGCTGAACACGATGAGCTTGGCGCGGCCCAGCGCGCCGGCCGTCACGTCGTCGAGATCGACGGGCCCGCCGAGCGCCACGACGACGCCGACCTGACCGCCGACGACCGGCTCGGTGAGCTCACCGATCGGGTGCACCGCGCCACCGGCCGCGAGCGTCGCGCCGCGCGTGTTGGGGTTCTGGTCCGCGTCACGCAGGATGGCGTCGCCGTCCCACGTGCCGAGCGAGGCGAGGTGAAGCTCGCCGACGCCGAGGAACGTCTTCGCGATGTGCGCGAGCGTGAAGTTGTCTTCGGTGGAGCGCTGCGCCGAGAGCACCGCGCCGACCGACTTCGCCCCCTTGAGGAGCTCCGCGGCCGCCTTGAGCGCCGCCGACGGGGTGACGGCCTTGCGGTCCTTCCCCCTGCCGACCGTGGCGGTGACGACGCGGCCGCTCTGCACGCGCTTGTGCGTGAGGATGCCGTCGTCGCACATCCAGAACTGGTTGACCGCCTGGTTGTCGCGCGGGCGCAGGCGCGGAACCTCGCCGGTGCGCGGGTCGTAGTCGAGCCACGCGTTGCAGCCGGTGGCGCAACCCGGGCAGACCGTCTCGACCTTGCGCAGGAACCAGACACGCGACTTGAAGCGGAAGTCCTTGGTCGTCAGCGCGCCGACCGGGCACACGTGATCGACCATCATCGTGTACTTGCCCTCGAGCTGACGCCCCGGGCTGAGCACGATCTCGCCGAGGTTGCCGCGCTCGCGCTTGTCGAGGACCGGATCCTTGGCGATCTCGTCCATGAAGCGCACGCAGCGCGTGCAGACGATGCAGCGCTCCGCGTCGTAGACGATCGTCGGCCCGAAGCTCACGCCCTTCGGCTTGTGCACGATCTCGTCGTGCATGCGCTTGGGCGCGCGCTGCGACTGCAGCCAGTAGTCCTGCAGCTTGCACTCGCCCGCCTGATCGCAGATCGGGCAGTCGACCGGGTGGTTGAGGAGCAGGTACTCCTGCACGTGCTTGCGCGCGTCGGACACGAACGCCGAAGACTCGCTCTTCACGTTCATGTTCTCGAGGCATTCGACCTGGCAGGCCGGCTCGAGCTTGGGCTTCTTCGAGGGGACGTAGTCGCCCTTCTCGGCGTCCCAGTTGAGCACGTCGAGCATCATCTGACGGCCGCCTGGCCGCTCGATCTCGACGAGGCACATGCGGCAGTTGGCAGCCACGGAAAGCCCGGGGTGCCAGCAGTAGTGCGGGATCTCGAGCCCCTGGCGCCAGGCCGCTCGGATGATCGTGTCCCCCTTCTCGAAGGGGATCTCCCTACCGTCCAACTTGATCGTCGGCATCGCTCTCGTTCCCTCGCACCACTACTGCGTCGAAGCGTTCAAGGAGTCGGGCTGCGGCCGGCTAGCGGTCGCACTCGCCGCCGATCATGTTCACGGAGCCGAAGGTCGGGACGATGTCCGCGATCATGTGCCCACGGATCATCCGCGGGAACCCCTGCAGCGTGAACACGCACGGCGGTCGCACGCGCACGCGGTAGGGCGTGCCGGTCCCGTCGGACACGATGTAGAAACCGAGCTCGCCGTTGCCGCCCTCGGTGTACGAGTAGACCTCGCCCTTCGGGACCTTCGGCCCCTCCATCACGAGCTTGAAGTGCTGGATGGTCCCCTCGATCGTCCGGTAGACGTCCTGCTTGTCGGGGAGGATCAGCTCGGGCGCGTCGACGTTGACCGGCCCGTCGTCGGGCATCTGCTCGACGCACTGACGCACGATGCGCATCGACTGGTACAGCTCGGCCCAGCGCACCATGAAGCGGTCGTAGTTGTCGCCGTCGTGGCCGACCGGGACCTCGAACTCGACGCGGTCGTACGTGAGGTACGGGTGCGCCTTGCGGACGTCGTAGGCGACGCCGGTCGAGCGGAGGGCGGGGCCGGTCCAGCCGAACTGGATGGCCTCGGCCGCGGAGATCTTCCCGATCCCCTGCATGCGGTCGAGGAAGATGCGGTTGGTCAGGAGGAGCTTCTCGCTCTCGCGACACACGCGCTCGACCGCCTCGCAGATCTCCGTCGCCCTGCGCTTCAGGTTCTCGGTGGGCGGCTTGGCCGCGCCGCCGATGCGGAAGAACGAGTGCGTGAGGCGCGCGCCGGTCTCCTCCTCGAGGAGATCCCAGATGTGCTCGCGGGCCTTCATCATCCAGAGGAACGGCGTGAAGGCCCCGAGCTCCATCGCCATCGCGGCGTTGCAGGTCAGGTGGTCCGCGGCGCGCGACAGCTCGCCGAGGATCACGCGGTACCACTGGCAGCGCTCCGGCACGGTGATGCCGCAGAGTTTCTCGACCGCGAGGGCGTAGCCCACGTTGTTGAGGATCGGCGAGACGTAGTTCAGGCGATCCGTATACGGGAAGACCTGCGCCCACGTGCCGCGCTCGCACATCTTCTCGAAGCCGCGGTGCAGGTACCCCATCTGCACGTCGACCTTCTCGACCGACTCGCCGTCGAGCTCGAGGATCATGCGGATGGTGCCGTGCATCGCCGGGTGCGACGGGCCCATGTTGAGGCGCATCGGCTCCGTCGGGAGCTCGAGGTCGGTCTCGTCGATGTCGTAATCGTTCGGTTCCATCTGGGCCTTCGAGAGGGGGGCTCCGCCGAGAGGGAGTCCGCCACGTCGCGCGCCCGAGAGAGCGGCGACGCGCAGGGAAAATCAGGGAACGGGAGTGGGGGCGGTGCCGTCGGGCGGGGGCGCGTCCGACGGATCGCCCATCGCGTCGTCGGCCCAGGCGGCGTCGCGCTGCGCCCAGTCCTTGCGGCCGAAGGGCATCCCTTCGTCGCCGAGGAACGGGAGCTGCTTGCCGAGGACGTCGGGCCCCTGGCGGTAGGGGATGAGCGGCTGCGTCTTGTCGGCCGGGTAGTCCTTGCGCAGCGGGTGCCCCTGGAACTCCTCGTAGAGGAGCAGGCGGCGCAGGTCCGGGTGACCCTCGAACTTGAGGCCGAACATGTCCCACACCTCGCGCTCGAACCAGTTCGCCGCGGCCCAGATCGTCGAGACGGTCGGCACCGTCGTCGGCTTGGCGGCGTCGGCCGGCTCGCCCTCTTCCGCTTCGAAGAGGCGCGTCTTGAGGCGGATGCGGTGCCCCTTGTGGAGCGAGTAGAGGCTCAGGACGAGCTCGAAGCGCGCGTCGCGCGAGGGGTAGTCGACCGCCGTGATGTCGATGAACATCGACATGTCGCAGGCCGCGTCGTCGCGCAGGAACTTGGCGACGTCGTAGTAGGCCGCGGGCGTGACGACGATGGTCTCGTCGCCGCGGAACGAGGTCGTCTCGACGACCGCGCCGCCGAAGTGCGCCTTCACGCGCTCGACGATGACTGCGCTCATCGCTCACCCTCCGGCTTGATCGGCGTGCCGAGGAGCACCGGGGGCTCGACCGAGCGACGCTGCGGCCCGTACTCGAGCTCCTTCGGGGACTTCTGCAGCTGGACGAGCTGGCGCTCGACCAGGTCCTCGCGCGGCTTCACGATCCCGGGCGTCTTGTCGCCGCGCTGGATCTTGTCCTGGAGGAGGTTGAGCGCGTCGATGACCGCCTCGGGGCGGGGCGGGCAGCCCGGGATGTACACGTCGACCGGGATGACTTTGTCGATGCCCGGCACCGTCGTGTAGTTGTCGTAGAACCCGCCGCACGAAGCGCACGTGCCGAAGGCGACCACGTACTTGGGGTCGCACATCTGCTCGTAGATGCGCTTGAGCGCGGGGGCCTGCTTCTGGCTGATCGTGCCGACGACCCACAGCAGGTCGGCCTGGCGCGGCGAGAAGCGGGGCGCCTCGGCGCCGAAGCGCGCGAGCCCGTCGTAGCGCGGCCCGTTGAGCGACATGAATTCCATGCCGCAGCAGGCGGTGACGAACGGGTACTGGAACAGCGACCACTTCCTCGCCCAGTTGAGCAGCGCGTCGAGCTTCGTCGTGGCGAAGCCGGCCTCGCTCCCGGCGATCTCTCTCACTTCTCCCACTCGAGCGCTCCCTTCTTCCAGACGTAGACGAGGCCGACCACGAGCACCGCGAGGAAGCCCAGCATCTCGACGAGCCCTGCCAACCCGAGCGAGCGGAACTTCACCGCCCACGGGTAGAGGAACACCCCCTCGATGTCGAAGACGACGAAGAGGATGGCCGTCAGATAGAACTTCGCGCTCAGGCGTATGTGGCGCCCGCCGGAGGATTCGCTGCCGCACTCGTACGGCGTGTTGTGCTCGGGCTCGCCCTTGTTGCGGGGGCCCATGTAGGTGGACAGCAGGAAGAACGCCGCGACCAGCGTGGCCGCCACGGCGAAGAGCAGGAACATCGGGACGTACGCGGACATCGTGCGATTGCCCTCGCTACCGCGAATTCAGCGGAAATCGCCCGGTTTTTGGGCAAGGGCTAAGTAGTCGGCAGGGGATCGGCTGTCAACGAGCGTGCCACCGAACGTGCGCGAAACGGGGGCACGCTGCGCTCGGGGACAAAATGCCGGCGCCCCTCGACCGTGTCCGGGGGACCGGGGGCGAGGGGCGTCGGAGGCGCTTCTGAAGTTGGAGCGAGAGGGGTCAGGCCGCGCGCCGCGCCGTCACTTCTCGGCGAGCTTCTTGTTCAGCTTCGCGATGAGGGCGTCCCAGCCGCCGTCGCTGCCGGTCCGCTTGAGCACCTTGGTGAATTCCTTGTTGTAGGTCTTCACGTACGAGGACTGCTCCGGGACGATGTCGACGATGACGTAGCCGCTCCCCTTCTTGCGAAGGACGTAGTCGACCTGCACCGCCGCCGCGCGCTTGTCCTTCTGGCTCTTCGCCTCGGTCTTCACGGTCGTGTCGCTGCCACTGGCGGACTCGGACTTGTACGCGACGTCGTAGTCGACGAGGTCGTCGAGGCGCTTGGTGTAGCTCTTCACGATCAGCTGCTTGAGCAGCCCCGTGAACTGCGTCCGCTCGGCCTCGCTGTGCTTGCCCCACTCATCGGTGCCGAGGGAGCCCTTCGCCATCTCCTCGTAGTCGATGAGGTTGGCGAGCTCGGCGTTGAGCTTCGTGGTCCGCTCGGCGCTCGGCTTGTTCTCGCGGAGCAGCTTGAGCAGCTTCGCCTGCTTGTCCTTGAGGAACTCCGACGCCGTCGTCGCGGTCTGGGCGTGGGCGGCCGACTCCGGCGCGACCACGGCGACGAGGGCCGGGGCGACGAGGAGCGAGGCGACAAAGGCGAGACGGCGGATCGTGCGGGACATCGAAGGTTCCTCCAGTTCGGGGCTCGTAGCGATCGACGGGCGGGCGGCCGTGAGATTCACCGACCCACGCCAGAGATTCTCAGCAAGAATCGGGCGCGGGCGTAGTTTTGGCCGAATTGGCCGTAATTTGCACGTCCTGCCGCGTCGGGGAACCGACACCCTGCCATCCACGCCGGTTCGCCGTGGACGCTCGTTTACGCTGTGGGGGGCGCCGCGGTCGGCGCGCCTCTGGTAGGCTCGCGCCGTGAGCGCCCGGCGACCTGACGGTGAGGCTGTCTCGCGGGCGCGGCGCGGCAGCTCGCGTCCGCCGCCGCGCCGATCGAGTCGCCCGCCGCCCCCTCCGTCGGCGCCGCGCATCCTGCCGGCGCCGGCCTCGGACGACGACGTCCGGCAGCGGCTCGAGCGCCTCGCGGCCCTCGGCGCGCGGTCGGCGGAGGTCGCGCACGAGCTACGAAACGCGCTCTCGGTGCTCGAGACGTCGCTCCACCTCGCGAAGCGCGCCGTGCGCGGCCAGGTCGAGGCGGAGCAGCGCCTCGGTCCGCACTTCGCGCGGATGGCGGAGCAGATCCACGCAGGCCAGGCGATCGTGCGCGAGGCGCTCGATCAGACGCGGCTCGGGGGGCTGGAGCGCGCGCCGGTCGACCTCCGGTCGTTCCTGTTCGAGGTCGTGTCGGCCGTGGAGCGCCCGGAGACGGTGCGCGTCGAGGTCGAGGCGCCGGCGGCGCAGGTCGCCATCGACGCGCGCCAGATCCGGCAGCTGCTGCTCAACCTCCTGCGCAACGCCTTCGAGGCCCTCGCGGCGGGCGAGGGCGGCGCGGTCCGCGTCGCGGCGCGCGTCGAAGGGGGGAGCCTCGGCATCGAGATCCAAGACGACGGTCCTGGG
The DNA here is from genome assembly GCA_903923175.1 of uncultured delta proteobacterium. GTDB lineage: Bacteria > Myxococcota_A > Polyangia > Polyangiales > JADJMO01 > CAIXWQ01. Next base: position 11,418 of record CAIXWQ010001299.1, read on the forward strand.
ATCGATCCCGCGCTCGCTCCGCGCCTGTTCCAGGCGTTCGCCACCGGTCGGCGGGGCGGGACGGGGCTCGGGCTCGCGGTCTGCCGGCGTATCGCAGAGGCGCACGGCGGAGCGATCCGGGTCGCGCGTCGCGAGCCGCATGGCACGGTGATGTCGGTCGACATCCCGCTCAGCGATTGAGCCCGAGCGCCTCGGTCGTCACCGCGAGGATCTCCTCGTGGATCAGGTCGATCGAGCGCGACGCGTCGATGCGGACGATGCGATCGTTCGGCCGGAGCGCGCCGAGCTTCTCGTACTGCGCGCGGATGCGCCGCTGCAGATCCAGCTTCTCGTAGAGCTCGGCCTCGCCGCCCCGCTGCGAGCGACGCGCGGCGGCGACGTTCGGGTCGAGGTCGAGCAGCAGCACGAGATCGGGGCGTCGCGCCGGCTCGTTCACGGTGGCGATCCAGCGCATGAGCGCGTCGCGGTCGGCGCCGTCGGGCGCGATCGCGGACTGGTAGGCGATGCTCGAGGCGTCGTAGCGATCGCAGAGGACGACCTCGCCCGCGGCCAGGTGCGGCTCGATCTCGTGCTCGACGTGCTGCATGCGATCGGCCGCGAAGAGCAGGGCCATCGACGACCAGCCAGGGACGCCGTCCTTCAGGTCGCCGCGCAGGTAGCGGCGGATGAGCTGGCCGATCGGCCATCCGCTCGGCTCGCACGTCACGTGGACGCGCTCGCCGCGCGCGGTCAGCGCTGCCGACAGCCGCTCGATCTGCGTCGACTTCCCCGCGCCGTCGACGCCGTCGACCACGATGAACCGGCCCGCCATCGGGCGCGATGCCAGCACGGCCGCGCGCGGACGCCCAGCGGCACGCGCGACCGGACCTCGGACTTCGGGGCGGCGTCTCGTCAGGGGGAGATGGCCGCGTGCAGCGCGCGCACGACGTCGTCGAGGTGCTCCTGGTCGATCACGACCGAGACGCGCAACGGCGCGACCACCAGCGCGTGCACGGTCGCCTTCGCCGCCCCGAGGAGCGCGGCGAGCCGAGCGCCGGCGACGGGCGACGAGACGGCGTGGAGGCCGTCGCCGACGACGGTCGCGGTGGCGAGCCCTTCGTGGAGGGTCGCGGCGTCGCCGAGGTGCTCGCGCAGCGCGCGCCGCGAGCGCGTCCAGTCGGGCGCGTTCAAGAGCGAGAAGGTCGCGGTCGCGCAGCCGGCGCCGTCGAGCGAGAGGTCGCGCGGCGCGAGATCGGCGGCCTCGAGCGCCTCGCCGAGCGTCGTGAGGGCGTCGATGGGCGTCGCGCCGGGGTAGCGCACGAGCGCCATGCCCTTCTCTCCGACGACGGCGCGCGCGCGCCGCGCGCTGACGGGGGCGCCGGCGAGCGCGGCGCCGACGAGGGTCTGCTTCGCGCCCGGGGCGGGCTCGGCGCCCACGTAGGACTGCCCGGTGTGGCGCGCGTAGATGGCGATCCCCGCGCGTCGCGCCCACTCGACCGCCTGCGCGTTGAGCACCTTGGCGCCGGCCTCGGCGGCGACCTGCAGCGTCTCGTAGTCGAGGAGCGGCAGGTGCTCGGCCTCGGGCACGACGCGCGGATCGGCCGAGTAGACGCCGTCGACGTCGCTGTAGATCTCGCAGCGCTCGGCGTTCAGCGCGGCCGCGAGCGCCACCGCGGTGGTGTCGGAGCCGCCGCGCCCGAGGGTGGTGATCTCCTTCGTGGTCGCGGAGACCCCCTGGTAGCCCGCGACGATCACGATCTTCCCCTTGGCGAGCTCGTCCTCCACGCGCTGCGGCCGGACGGCCACGATGCGCGCGTCGAAGTGGCGCTCGTCGGTGAGGATGCCCGCCTGCGAGCCGGTGAAGCTGATCGCCTCGGCGCCGCGCTTCTGGATCGCGATCGAGAGCAGCGCCATGGAGACGCGCTCGCCGGTGGAGACCAGCATGTCGAGCTCGCGGCGCGGGGGCTCGGGGTCGACGGCCCGGGCCTGGCCGAGCAAGGCGTCGGTGGTCTTGCCCATCGCGGAGACGACCACCACGACGCGGTGACCTGCCTTGTGCGTCGCGACCACTTTGTCCGCGACGATCCCCAGCCGCTCGAGGTCCGCGACCGACGAGCCGCCGTACTTCTGCACGACGATGCCGTTCCCAGCCATGACCGCGCGCGTACCACGCGGCTTCGGCGCGGGCCAAAAGGGGCGCGGCACGACGGAGGAGGGCGCAGCCTCGGCCTTCGCTCGCGCGTGGCCGGCGAGGCGACAAAAACGAAACGGCCGAACTCGTTTCCGAGCTCGGCCGTCGTCTCCGTTCACCCAGAGTGCGAAGGGGGGGACTTGAACCCCCATTCCCTTTCGGGAGCTAGCACCTCAAGCTAGTGCGTCTGCCAGTTCCGCCACCTTCGCGCCTGACGGCATTCCGCCGTTCAGCGAGGCCGGCACCATATTCGCGGCACGAACGCTGTCAACAACAAATCGTTCGGCGCGCGGATCGAAGGCATCTTGCGAGGTGCGCCGGACGCGACGCGACGAGCCTTGCCGCGCGCGCGACGCCGTCGAGGGCGATCGCGCGGGGCAGGTCGCAGCGATCGCCGTGCCTGCGCGTCAACCGATCGCCGCGGACATTGCTGGGAAGGCCACGCTTGCGCGCCCGCTCGCGCCGGTTAGCGTCGCCTGCATGGAGACGGGTCGGCTCTCGGTCGTGCGCGACGGCGTCGAGCTCGCAGAGGAGCAGGCTCGCGCGCTGTGGCGCGCGTTCAGCGAGCACATGGAGCGCAGTCAGGGCGACCTCGAGGGGTTCGCCCGCGACCACGGCTTCGTGGGCGCGCGCACCGAGCGTCGGCGCGGCAAGGCGGTGCTCCTGGTCTGGAGCTCCGCGTCCATCCCGCCCTCACGCCGCTCGGATCCGCCGTCCGCCAATCGTCGGGCCGCCAAGCCGCGCGCGGCCCGCCCCGGCACCGCCAAGGGGCGGCCGCCGTCGACGCCCGCCCTGCGCGCCGCCGGCCGGAAGTAGCCTTCGACCGCACGCGCCGACCGCGGCGCCCCGGCGAGCACCAGCGGGCACGTGGCGCGCGAATTCTGCGCTTGCGCATGGGCGAGGGCGCCACCATACTGCGGCCAAGTTGAAAACGAATTTCAACTTCAAGGCGTCCCTGGCCGCCGACGAAGACGACGTCGACGGCCACGATGCGCTTGAATCCGAGCGGTCCGGCGAACGTCCACGCCCGGCGGGGCCCCCTCGCGCCGTGCTCGTGGGCAACCCCAACGTCGGCAAGTCGGTGCTGTTCGGCAAGCTGACCGGCGCCTACGTGACGGTGTCGAACTACCCCGGGACGACCGTCGAAGTCTCCCGGGGCCGGGTCGTGCTCGCGGCCACCGCGGGCGCGCCGGAGTGGGAGGTGGTCGACACCCCCGGCACCAACAACCTTCTGCCAGTGTCGGACGACGAGGCGGTCACCCGCGCGATCCTCGTGCGCGAGCGCCACGACGCGCTCGTGCAGGTCGGCGACGCCAAGGCGCTCTCCCGCGTCCTGCTCCTGACGTTGCAGCTCGCCGAGACGGGGCTCCCCTTCGTGCTCGCGCTCAACATGATGGACGAGCTGCGGGCGCGCGGCCTCGCGCTCGACGTCGCGCGCCTGAGCGAGCTGCTCGGCGTGCCCGTCTTCGCGACCGCGGCGCTGCGCGGGGAGGGGGTCGACGCGGTGCGCGCCGAGATCGTGCGCGCGACGACGACGCGGCACCACGAGCGGCCGCTGCTGCCGCTGCCGATCGCCCCGAAGTACGCGGATGACGTCGAGTCCGCGCTGACGGAGCTCGAGGCGTTGGTGCGCGACGACGGGCGGTACGTGGTCGCGCCACGCGCGCTCGCGGCGCTGCTCCTCGGCGGCGATCGCTTCCTCGTCGAAGAGATCGAGCCCGCGATCGCGGCGCGCGCGCACGAGCTCGCCGAGGCGCTGCGCGTCGCGCATGGGATGCCGGTCTTCGCGCTGCTGAACCGCACCCGCCTGCAGGTCGCGCAGCGCATGGTGCGCGAGGTGCAGCGGCGCGCGTCCGCCCTCGAGGGGCTCGTCGCGCCGGTCACCGTCGGTCGCTCGGTCGCGTTCGGCGCGGCCCTCGGCGCGGGGACGGCGTTCGTGCTGGACGGCGCGCTCGCGGCCGTCGCCGCGAGCTCCGGCGGCGATCCGCTCTCCGACTACGGGGCGATCCCGATCGTCGCGCGGTTGTTCTCGCGCGACGTCGCGCGCGGCTGGCACCCCTCTGCGCTCGCGTTCGGCGCGGTGGTCGCGGTGGTCGCGGCGGTCGCGGCGCGGCGCGCGACGCGCGTGCGGGTCGTCTCTTGGAAGGCCTTCTTCGCGGGCGCGCTCGGCTACATGGCGTTCGCGATCGCCTCGATCACCGAGCAGCTCGCGCGCAAGTCCACGGGCGCGATGCCGCTCGTCGTCGGCTGCGGCGTCGGGCTCGTCGCGCTCGCGGTGGTGGCTTCGCTCGGCGAGCGCCGGGACGTCGCGGCGATCCGCGCGCTCGGTCGGCTCACGATGCGGCCGATCGCGGGGCTGCCGTTCCTCTTCGCCTCGCTGTTCCTCGCCTACCGCGTCGTCGGCGTGTTCGGCGCTGGCACCGCGGTCGACTTCCTCGAGAACAAGCTGTTCGGCGGCGTCGTCGCGGAGCGGTCGATCGAGTCCGCGGGGACCTCGGCGCCCGACGACGCGGACGACGGCGCGCAGCGGCTGCGCGTGACGCGGCTCGCCGACGGCGCGAGCGAGATCACGATCGAGACCAAGGCGGGCGGGGCGTTCGCGCGCTCCGCCGAGCGCATCACGATCGAGGCGCGCGCGTCGCTGCAGGTCGTCGCCGAGGAGCCGGGGCGCTTGGTGGTGCGCGGCGATCCGGCCGGGCACGTCGCCAAGGCGTGGAGCGGCCACGTGAACCCGGCTGCGTATCGGCTGGTGGACCGCATCGGCGTGCGCTGGATCACCGCGTTCGTGGTGGGGCAGTACGGCCTGCTCACCATGGGGCTCACCTACGCGATCGCGATCGTGCTCCCGGTGGTCGCGACGTTCTTCTTCGTGTTCTCGATCCTCGAGGACAGCGGCTACCTGCCGCGCCTCGCCGTGATGGCGAACCGCGGGATGCGCGCGATCGGCCTCAACGGCAAGGCCGTGCTGCCGATGATCCTCGGCCTCGGCTGCGACACGATGGCGACGCTGACCGCGCGCGTGCTCGAGTCGAAGAAGGAGCGGGTGCTCACCACGCTGCTGCTCGCGTTGGCGATCCCCTGCTCGTCTCAGCTCACGGTCGTGTTCGCGATGATGCAGACCGTGTCGTGGAAGGCCACGGCGGTCTGGGCCCTCGTGATGGTGCTGACGCTGCTGATCGTCGGCTGGACGGCCGCGCGCGTCGTGCCGGGCGATCGCAGCGATTTCGTGCTCGAGGTCCCGCCGATCCGTCGCCCGGAGATCGCGAACCTCGCGACCAAGACGCTCGCGCGCATCGAGTGGTACCTCAAGGAAGCGGTGCCGCTGTTCCTCATCGGCACCGTGCTGCTCTTCGCGCTCGATGCGGCGCACCTGCTGCCGTACGTGCACCGCGCCGGCGAGCCGATCGTCTACCACGCGCTCGGCTTCCCGCGCGGGAGCGGCGTCTCCGACAAGGTCTCCGAGGCGCTGCTGGTCGGCTTCCTGCGGCGCGACTTCGGCGCCGCGGGGCTGCTCGATCTGGCGCGGCACGGCCAGCTGTCGCACACCGACGTCGCCGTCTCGATGGTCGTGATCACGCTCTTCATCCCGTGCATCGCGAACGTCTTCATGATCGTGAAGGAGCGCGGGGCGAAGACCGCGCTCTTGATGGCGAGCTTCATCTTCCCCTTCGCGATTGCGGCCGGCGCGCTCGTGCGTCGGCTGATGGGGTGAGCCGGACATGGACGATCGAACGCCCCTCGACTGCGGACTCTGTGGCGCGAGCTTCACCCGCGCGGAGGCCGAGATGTGCAAGAAGGGGTGCCCGATCTCGCGCGGCTGCGGGATGGTGACCTGCCCCTCGTGCGGCTACGAGTTCCCGCCGGAGTCGAAGATCGCCAACGCGTTCGCGCGCCTCTTCCGTGGCCGCGGCGACGCCGAGCGGTCGCGCGGCGCAGCAGGCGGCGGGGCGCGATGAGGCTCGTCGACGCGCCGCTCGGCCGCCCGCTGGTCGTGCTGACGATCGCGCCGTCGAAGCCCGCGCGGGCGTCGCGGCTCGCCGCGATGGGCATCGTCGGCGGCGTGTCGCTGATGGTGCGCCAGCGCCGCCCGGCGCTGATCGTCGAGTACGACGAGACCGTCCTCGCGATGGACTCGGAGATCGCGGCCGAGATCGACGTCGACGTCGCGGATTGACCGGGCTACGGGGGCCGAGGAGGTTCCCTTGAGCGCATCGATCGCGACCGTGCACCTGCGTCCCGGCCACGTGCAGCCGATCTGGGCCGGGCACCCGTGGGTCTACGCGCAGGCGATCGCGCGGGTCGAGGGTGGGGCGCCGGCGACCGGCGACGAGGTGCGCGTGATCGACCCGCAGGGGAACCTGATGGGGCGCGGCTTCTGGTCGCCACGCAAGGCCATCCCGGTCCGACTGGTGGTGCGTGAGGACACGACCTCGCTCGACGACGCGGGCTGGCTGGTGGCGCGGCTCGAGGCGGCGCGCGCGCGGCGACGCGCGATCGGGCTCCCCGACGCCACGGCTGGGCGCGAGACCGACGGCTTCCGGCTGCTCCACGCGGAGGGCGACGGCGTGCCGGGTCTGGTCGTCGACGTCTTCGGCGTCGACGCTTCGGGGCGCGGCGGCACGGCCGTCGTGCAGCTCGGCACCGCGGGGCTCCGGCGCCGCGCGCGGTTCGTGATCGAGGCGATCGAGCGCGTGATCGCGCCGAGCGCGATCGTCGATCGCACCACGATCTCGACCGCCCAGTCCGAGGGGTTCACGCTCGACGACGAGCTCGCCTCGCGCGCGCCGGTCGCGTCGCTCCGCTTCCGGGAGCGCGGGCTCGTCTTCGACATCCCCGGCGACGTGGGCCAGAAGACCGGCTTCTACTTCGACCAGCGCCCCCTGCGCGCGTGCGTCGAGGCGCTGGCGCGCGGCCGGCGCGTGCTCGACGCGTACTGCTACGTCGGTGGCATCGCTCTGTCGGCCGCGCGCGGCGGCGCCACGGAGGTCCAGGGGCTCGACGACAGCCTGCGCGCGATCGAGGTCGCGGCGGCGTGCGCGCGGGAGAACGGGCTCGCCGAACGGACGAGCTTCCTGCGCGGCGACGTGCGCAAGGAGCTCCCGCGGCTGGCGGGCGAGGGGGCGCGCTTCGACCTCGTGGTCCTCGATCCGCCGAAGCTCGCGCCGACGCGCGGCGATCGCGACGCCGCGATGAAATACCAGACGAAGCTCGTCGAGGCGGCCGCCGCCGTCGTGGCGCCGGGTGGGCTGCTCGCGATCTCGTCGTGCTCGGCCGCGCTCGGCCCCTCCGAGGTCGCGCGAAGCCTGGCGATCGGCGCGCGGCGCGTCGGCCGCTCGGCGACGGTGCTCGATCGCCTGGGCCAGGGGAGCGATCACCCTGTCCCCGCGGCCTTCCCCGAGGGGGTCTATCTCTCGACGCTCATCGCCGAGCTAGGCTAGTCGCGAATGCGACCCCTCGCCGACATGCCCCGCGACGAGGCCGCCCGCATCGACGCGCTCCTCTTCGACCTCGACGACACCGTGCTCACGCACGGCAGGCTCTCGCGCGGCGCGTACGACGCCATCTGCGACCTCGCGGCGGCGGGCCTCACGCTCGTCGCCGTGACGGGGCGGCCGGCCGGGTGGGGCGAGCTCGTCGCGCGGCAGTGGCCGGTCGAGGGGGTCGTCGCCGAGAACGGTGCGGTGCTGCTCTACCGCCAAGGCGAGGGGATCACCCGCAAGCTGCGGCACGAGGGCCCGATGCTCGACGCGGCGCGACGGCGCCTCGAGCACGTCGTGGCCCTGGTGAAGCACGCAGTCCCCGAGATCGAGCTCGCGGACGACAACGCCGCGCGGCTCACCGACGTGACCTTCGACGTCGGCGAGCGGCACAAGCTGCCGCCCGATCGCGTCGCGAAGGCGCGGGCCACGATCCTCGCGGCGGGCGCGCGGGCGATGCTGTCGAGCGTGCACCTGCACGCGAGCTTCGAGGGCGACGACAAGGCGAGCGGGGCCTTCCGGATGATGCTCTGGCGTAAGGCGCTCGACCCGGCGGCGGCGCGGATCCGCTGCGCGTACGTGGGCGACAGCGAGAACGACGCGGCGTGCTTCGCCGCCTTCGCGACCACGGTGGGCGTGGCGAACATCGCTCCCTGGGTGCACCGGCTGAGCATGCCGCCGCGCTACGTGACGCAGGGGGCGATGGGCGCGGGGTTCGCAGAGCTCGCGAGCAAGCTGCTGGCCGGCCGCGCGCGTCATGCTTGACCCCTGCGTCGAAATCGCTACGTTTCGCGCCCCCGCATTCGCGTAAGCACGCCCCCGGCGGCCTCGTGCCCCGGCCAAAGCGTGACCTCGCACTTCGTCAGGTCGAGGCGGGCAGGATCGAACATGAACCAGCATCCCGGCATTTTCGGCAAAAAGCTCGGCGCCACCCAGATCTTCAAGGCGGACGGCAACGTCGCCGCCTGCACCGTGATCGACGTCTCGGAGCTGATCGTCGTCGGCCACCGCACCACGGAGAAGGACGGCTACAGCGCCCTCGTCCTCGGGTACGGCAAGCGCAAGGCGTCGCGCACCACGAAGCCGCTCGCGGGCCACTTCAAGAAGCAGGGCGTCGAGCCGGTCCAGCACGTGAAGGAGTTCCGTCTCGCCGCCGAGGAGGTCGCCAAGTACGCGATCGGCTCGAAGCTGGACCTGAACGCGATCTTCACGGTCGGCCAGTTCGTCGACGCGCAGGGCTTCACCCGCGGCCGCGGCTTCACCGGCGTCATGCGTCGCTGGAGCTTCGCGGGCGGCGTCGGCTCGCACGGTACGCACGAGTACTTCCGCCACGGCGGCTCGATCGGTACCAACATGACCCCGGGTCGTACGCTGCCGAACGTGAAGATGGCCGGCCACTACGGTGACGAGAAGCTCACCGTCCTCAACCTCAAGGTCGCGCGCATCGAGAACGAGAAGGGGCTCCTCCTCATCGAGGGCGGCATCCCCGGCGCGCGCAACGCGATGGTCACCGTGCGCGGCGCCGTGAAGAAGAAGAACGCCGGCAAGAAGGCCTGATCCGGCCCTCGCGCGCGGATGGCGCGCGCGAGAACGAGTGCGAGCGGGAGCGTCGTGAGGCGTTCCCGCTTTGCTTTTTGCTGCGGGATGGAGTTCCGTTCGCACCATGACCGAAGGAGACGCGGTGCGCCCGGATCTGCGCGCCGGCGCGGTGGACGACGCGGCCGCGCGCGAGCTCGACGAGAGCCTGCGCGCGCTCCCGCCCACGTACGAGCCGAACGCGCTGCTGCGCTGGCTCTACCGGCGCTTCTTCGATCGGATCGAGGTCGATCCCGACTGGATCCGCAGCGTCCGCGAGGCGGCCAAGCACGGCACGGTCGTGTACGCGCTGCGCAACCTCTCGCTGCTCGATTTCCTCGCGCTCGATCACATCACGAAGCGCTTCGGCCTGCCGCACATCCGCTTCGCGAACGATCTCGGGCTCTGGCTCCTCGAGCCCTTCGGCAAAGGCGTGGAGCGCGCCTTCCGCGCCCGCACGCGCGACGACGATCTCGAGGACCTGCGCGCGGCGATCGCGCGCGGGCAGAGCGCGGCGCTGTTCCTCAAGCGGCCGCCGAACCTGGTCAACCCGAGCGCCACGGGGCGCGGCCTGCTCGAGGGAGACGACTTCGTGCGCGAGCTGCTCGCGCTCCAGCGCGCGCGCACCGCGGCGGGCGAGCCGCCGATCCTCGTGGTGCCGCAGGTCTTCGTGTGGACCAAGCGCCCCGACACGCGGCAGCGCTCGCTGATGGACGCGATCCTCGGCACGCGCGAGTGGCCCGGGATCGTGCGGAGCGCGGGGCAGTTCCTGCTGAACTACCAGAACGTCGAGATGCGCGCGGGGCCGCCGCTCGACCTCTCCGAGTTCCTCGCGCAGGACGGCGTCTCCGCCGACGGGACGCGCTCCGTTCCGCCGCCCCCGATGCTGTCGAAGGCGCCGGCCGGCTTCGCGGCGGGGGATCCTCGCCACGACGCGGTGGTGCGCCGCGTGGTGTACGCGCTGCTGCGCCGGCTCGAGCGCGAGCGTCGCGTGATCGTCGGCCCGGTGGTGAAGCCGAGCGATCGCCTCGTCGACGAGATCGTGCGCACGCCCCGGGTGCGGACGGTGATCGAGGAGCTGGCGGGCGAGGGGGCGCGCGAGCGGTTCGTCGTGGAGGCGCGCGCTCGCTCGATGCTCCGCGAGATCGCCGCGTCGATGGAGGTGGACGTCATCGCCGCCATGGGCACGGCGATCAAGCAGGTCTTCGAGCGGATCTACGACGGCCTCGACTTCGACGCCGAGGGGCTCGAGCGCGTTCGGGAGGCCTCGCGTCGCGGCACGGTCATCCTGTGTCCCTCGCACAAGAGCCACATCGACTACCTGCTGGTGAGCTACCTGTTCTGGAAGGTCGGGATGCAGCCCCCGCTGATCGCGGCGGGCGACAACCTCGCGTTCTTCCCGCTCGGGCTGCTGTTCCGCAACGCGGGCGCGTTCTTCATCCGGCGCAAGGTGGCGGGCGATCGCCTCTACTCGTCGGTGCTCACCGCGTACGTGCAGAAGATCGTGCACGAGGGGTACTCGCTCGAGTTCTTCCTCGAGGGGGGGCGCTCGCGCACGGGCAAGCTCCTGCCGCCGAAGCTCGGGCTGCTGTCGATGGTCGTCGACGCGGCCTACGAGCTGCCGTCGCGCCCGATCTTCTTCGTGCCGGTCGCGATCGGCTACGAGCGGGTCGTCGAGGCGAAGAGCTACGTGCGCGAGATCTCGGGCGGCGAGAAGGAGAGCGAGAGCGTCGCGGGGCTGGTGAAGGCGGTCCGCGTGCTGGCCGAGCGCTACGGGCGGCTGAACCTCCAGGTCGGCGAGATCCTGACGATCGACGGCATCAAGGCCGAGGTGGAGCGCTCGGCGCGCACGCGGCGCGACGTGACTCGCGGCGACGCTGCCGAGGGGGGGCCGTTCGTGCCGCGGCGCGCGGTCGTCACGAGGCTCGGCCACCAGATCATCTACGAGATCAACCGCGCGATGGCGGTCACGGGGGGCTCGCTGACCGCGATGGCGCTCTTGTCGGCGAGCGGCCGCGGCGTCCCGCGCGCGGCGCTCCTGCGCGACGCCGAGCGCTACCTCTCGACGCTCTCGCACCTCGGCGCGCGCATCCACGCGGATCTGCGGGCGCCCGGCGGCGGGCTCTCGGCGCGCGCGATCGACGAGGCGCTGAAGCTGTTCTCGTCGGCGGGGTGGATCCAGGTGCACGAGGGGGAGGGCGAGCCGACGCGGCGCAAGGCGCGCTTCGCGTCGCTTCTGCAGGCGAAGCCGCGCGCGCGCGTCGACGAGGGCGACGAGGGGCGCGAGCCGGTCTACGGCCTGCCCGACGATCGGCGCATGAGCCTGGCGCTGTCGAAGAACGTCATCGTGCACTTCTTCGTGCCGTACGCGCTCATCGCGACGAGCGTGCGCATGTCGAAGGACGGGCGTGCGCCGGCGCGCGTCGTGCGCGAACGCGTGCAGCGGCTGTCGCGGCTGTTCAAGTACGAGTTCATGTTCCGCGCCGACGCGACCTACGACGAGATCTTCGACGAGACGCTCGCCGACCTCGCGAAGCAGGGGTTCGTGCAGCTCGACGGCGGCGAGATCGTCGTGCCGAACGCGGAGGCCGAGGCGCAGCTCGCGCTGTTCGCGTCGACGATCGCGTCGTTCATCGAGGGCTACCGCGTCGCCGCGCGCGCGCTGGTGGTGCTCGCGCGCAAGGGGCCGCTCACGCAGAAGGAGTTGGCGCGCCGCGCGCTCGTCATCGGGCGCAGGATGTTCCTCGCCGGCGAGGTCGCGCGCAAAGAGGCGATCGCGCGGCCGGTCTTCGACAACGCGATCTCGGCGTTCCTCGATCAGGGGTACGTCGCGAAGTCGGACGGGAAGTTGGTCCCCGCCGAATCCTTCGCCACGATCGAAGCGATGGGCGCGCTCGAGCGGAGGATCGCCTCGTACCTCGGGGTCGACGTGCCGGGGACGGCGCACCCGGGAGAGGCGCCGTGACCGGAGCGATGCGAAGACTCGGCCGCGCGGCGCGCTTGCTCACGCTCGGCGCGGCGCTCGGCGCGGTGGCTTCGTGCGCGGTCCCCTCGGCGCTCGCTCCCGGCTATCGCGGCTCGGTCGGCCTACCGCACGCGGGGTTCCTCGACGGCGCGAAGGACTTGCCGAAGGAGTCGCCCGGGCTGCGGTGGCGCTCGGCCGCGGACTTCCATTTCGGCGTGCCGAGGCTCGTCGACGCGCTCCAGGACGCGGCTGCCGCGGTCGCCAAGCAGCGACCGACCGGCGTGCCGATGTTCGTCGGCGAGATCTCCGCGAAGACGGGCGGGCGGCTTCCGAAGCACCACTCGCACCGGACGGGGCGCGACGTCGACGTGATGTTCTTCATGACCACGCTCGACGGCGCGCCGCTCGCGGGGGCCGAGTTCGTGAAGTTCGGGCCCGACGGCCTCGGCGTGGACGCGTCGGGGCGCTTCGTGCGCTTCGACGTGGAGCGCGAGTGGCTCTTCGTGCGCTCGCTGCTGACGAACGAGCGCATCCACTTGCAGTGGATCTTCATCGCGACGCCGCTCGAGGCGCTGCTGGTCGAGCACGCGATCGCGCGCGGCGAGCCCGCGGAGATGGTCGCGATGGCCGAGAAGGTGATGCTGCAGCCGGGCGACTCGCTCCCGCACGACGACCACACGCACGTCCGCGTCGCCTGCGAGGCCGAGGAGCGCGTGCGCGGCTGCATCGACAACGGCCCGCAGTGGGCGTGGTTGCCGAGGATCCCGCGCGTGGAGGCGCCGACGTCCGAGATCGTCGAGGCGATCACCGCGCCGATCCGCGCGCTCCCGCCGGCCAAGCCCGCGGGCGTCGCCGCCTTGCCATGAGCGGGCCCGCCGCGCCGGCGCGACTGCTCCACGGCGACTGCCTGGCTGGCTGCGCGCGGCTCGCCGCGGAAGGGATCGAGATCGATCTCGTCTACCTCGATCCGCCGTTCGGCGTGGGCGTGGTCCACGGCGCCCGGACGCGCGCGGGCGAGGAGCGCGGGCGCCGCACCTCGGCCGCGTACGAGGACGCTTGGGAGGGGGTCGATCGCTTCGTCGCCTCGCTCGAGGAGCGGCTCGCCGCGCTGCGGACGATCCTCTCGGCGCGGGCGTCGGTGTACCTGCACCTCGATCACCGGGCCGTGCACGACGCGAAGGTCGCGGCCGATCGCGTGTTCGGGCGCGCCGCGTTTCGCGGGGAGATCGTCTGGGTGCCGGGCAACGGCGCGCGCTCGAGCAAGGCGTGGAGCGCCACGCACCAGACGATCCTCGTCTACACGGCCGATGCGCGGCGCGATCCGGCCAAACCGGCGTGGGTGTTCCACGCCGAGGAGGTCCGCGAGCCGTACGCCGCGGGGAGCGCCGCCGAGCACTTCGACAAGGTCGACGGCGAGGGCAAGCGTTGGCGCGAGCGAACGGTGATGCTCGCGACCGGCCCGAAGACGTACCGCTACGAGATGTCGCGCGGGCGACGCATGGGGACGGTGTGGAGCGATTGCCCCTCGATGGCCGCGAACACGCCGCGCGCGAGGGAGACGACGGGCTACCCGCACCAGAAGCCCGAGAAGCTGCTGGAGCGCATCGTGCGGGCGTCGTCGGACGTTGGGGCGACGGTGCTCGATCCGTTCTGCGGCTCGGGGACGACGCTGGCGGTCGCGGCGCGCCTCGGCCGCCGGGCGCTCGGCTGCGACGCGAGCGCGCTCGCGATCGACACGACGCGCGCGCGGCTCGCGCGACTGGGGCTCGAAGTCGACGTCGAGCGGCTATGATGCCCGGCCGACATGATCGACTACGAGGCCAAGAACTGGACTGACGTCGTTTTCCGGCTCCGCGGCTCGGTGCTGCCGCGGCTCTTCCCGCGCATCCTCGTGGCGGCCGGCTTCGGCGCCTTCGCCGCGTGGCTCTACGTCACGCGCGGGGTGAAGTTCCCGCCCATCGCGCACACGCTCATCGGCGTCGCCCTCGGCTTGCTCTTGGTGTTCCGCACGAACGCCTCGTACGACCGCTACTGGGAGGGGCGGCGGCTGCTCGGCGCGATGGTCAACCGCACCCGCGATCTCTCGCGCCAGATCGCGACGCTCATCGAGGGCGACGACGCCGCGACCGCCGCGGAGCGAAGCGAGCTGCGCCGCCTCACGGCCGCGTTCTACTGGGTCTCGATCTTCGGACTGCAGAAGCTGACCGACCTCGGCAACCTCGCGGGTCACCTCGAGCCCGCGGAGGTCGCGGCGCTCGAGAAGCGATCGGCGCGCGCGCCGATCCTGCTCGGCTGGATCTCGCAGCGTCTCGTCGCGCTCGCCCGGGCAGGCAAGCTGACCGAGCCGCGCCTGCAGCTCTTCGACGCGAACCTCACGGCGCTCGTCGACGCGCTCGGCGGCGCGGAGCGCATCGTGAAGACGCCGATCCCGTTCGCCTATGCGCAGCACATCAAGACGTTCGTCGTGCTCTTCTGCCTCACCGCGCCGTTCGCGATGGCGGAGTCCATGAAGTGGTACACGCCGATCGCGGCCGCGCTGCTCGCGTTCGCGCTCTACGGCATCGACGAGATCGGCGTGGAGATCGAGGATCCGTTCGGGGACGACCCGAACGACCTGCCGATGGACCGCATCGGCGCGGCCATCGACGCGGGCTCGCACGAGCTGCTCGACGCGCTCGCGCCGCGCGCGCGCGCCGTGACGGACGACGAGCGCGCCGCCTGACCCGAGGGGCTCGGCTACGCGCCGAGCTGCACACGGATGGCCTCGAGCAAGCGCGCCTCGCCGGCGGTCTCGGGCGCTGCGCGGTCGATGGCGGTCGCGCCGGAGCACACGATCGCCGCGCCGTCGCGGTGGATGCGCAACGTCGCCGAGAGGGGCGTCGCGAAGCGACCGCGCGCGCCGAGGACGAGCGCCATCGGATCGGGGCCGACCGCGCGGCGCGGGGCGGGTCGCACCGAGAGCACGCGGCCGTCGGGGAGGCGCGCGTCGAGCCCCGCGACCGCGTGATCGACGGGATCGTCGTACGGGTCGACCGCGCCAGGGCAGCCGGCGTCGAGCCAGGCGCCGACGGTCACGTCGAGCATCGCCGTGTCGAGGCGCAGCGAGGCCTGCACGGCGCGTGCGGCGCGTTCGACTTCGCTGAGCTTGGTCGAGGCCGGGGCGCGCGCGAGCAGGCTCTTCACGTCGACCGTGACGGCCGACGGCTGCGGCGCGTCGCTCCCCGCGAGCGGCGGCGCGTCGCGCTCCTCCGGCGGAAACAGGTTGCCGAGGTTGAGGATGGCCTTGGGATCCCACGCGCGCTTCACCGCGCGCAGCACGTCGATCCCGACGCCGAGCTCGAGAGGGAGCTTCGGCGCCTTCGAGCGACCGACGCCGTGGTGGTGTGAGAGCGTCGCGCCCGCGCCGATCGCCGCGTCGAGCGCGTCGCGCCAGGCCCGCTCGTACCTGGCGGTCGCGGCGGCCTCGCCGTCGGCCGAGCCGGCGAAGGTGAAATAGATCGAGCAGCCGTCCGGGTAGGCGTGGCTCAGGTGCGCCATCACGAAGACGTGCTCGCCGAGCGCTCTGCGCACGTCGCGATAGAGCGGGCCGAGGTTCGACCAGGTCGCCGCGACCTCCATCGTGTCGAGGAACGCGCCGGAGCGGATCGTCGGCGGCTGTCGGTAGCTGATCGCGTACCGGTGCGAGAGCCACTTGCGCGCCGGCGCTTCGCCGAGATCGCGGCCGCCGAGCTCGCGGGCCACGTCCTTGACCGCGTCGACGCCGCGCGCCGCCTCGGCCGCCGTGGCCTCCTCGAAGACGAGCACCAGCATCGAGCCGAAGTAGCCGTCCGGCAGGTGCTCCTCCATCAGCTGGATGGCGCCGTTGAGCGCGCGGGGGAGCTTGAGGATGGTGCGGAGCGCCAAAGCCTTCAGGCCGGTGTCGCGGGGGCCGTGCGCCTCGCCGCTGCCGGCGGAGCCCGCGCGCGCGATGGCGGCGTCGAACGGGTCGTAGAGCCGCGCGACCGCGGGGCGGAGGCCGCGCTGGAAGATCGCGCGCATCGCCTCCCAGCCCGCCTCGGTCGTCGGGAAGGCGAACGCCGCGAAGCCCCGCGCCTGCGGGGCCGCGTGGAGCCGCAAGCGTGCGGAGGTCACGATCCCGAGCGTCCCCTCGCTCCCCACGACCAGCGAGGTCAGATCGAGCCCGCCCACGCGACGGTGCAGCCGCGCGACCTCGCCGGCGCCATCGACCAGCTCGAGGTCGACGATCATGTCCTCGATCTTCCCGTACTTGCCGCTCGTCTGGCCGGCGCCGCGCGCCGCGACCCAGCCGCCGACCGTGGAGCAGAGGATCGACGACGGGAAGTGCCCGATGGTCCACCCCTTGCGCTGCAGATCCTCCTCGAGCGTGACGCCGATCGCGCCGGCCTCGACGTCGAGGGTCGGGCCGAGCGGATCGAGGTCGCGCCAGCGCGACATCTTCTTCAGGTCGACGACCACGGTGCGCTCGTCGGGGAGCACGCCTCCGCACACGCCGCTGCCGGCGCCGTAGGGGACGATCGGCACCCCCTCGCGGGCGCACCAGGCCACCAGCCGCGAGACCTCCTCCGTCGACGTCGGCCACGCGATCGCGCGCGGCCGCGTACCGGCTGCGTGGCCTGCGCGCAGCGCGACGAGGTGCTTCGGCCAGAGGTCGCGCGCGTACGCGACGCGGTCGGCCTCGTCGATCGACACCACCGCGCGGGCGCCGGCGGCCTGCGCGAGCGCGTGGGCGAACGAGGACGGGTCGGAGGCGGCCATCGGCCCGAGGGTATCCCGAGGCCGACGACGGATCGACGCGCGCGAACGGTCGCCGACGCGCGCGACGAGCTCACATGCAGCCGCCGCAGTTCGACGCCATGCAGCTCACGAAGGTCTGCGTGGCCGCGTCGTTGTTCTTGTTGATGCACTGCGTGACGCACGTCCCGGTGTACGAGCCGCAGGCCTGCGCGCACGTCAGGAAGTTCTTGCAGGTCGCGTCGAAGTAGCACGCCTGCGCCTGGCTCGCGCAGGCGCTCTGCGCGCAGGTCGTGCAGCTGGGGGCCGGGCCCGCGTCGACGGGCGGCGGCGTCGCGCAGGGCGCGTTGCTCGTCACGCGGCCGTCGCAGTTCTTGTCCTGCCCGCCGCAGTCCTGGCCGGACGGCGTGCAGCGACAGAGCTTCCCGCCGGTGGTCTGGCTGCAGTACCAGCCGGAGACGCAGTCCGCCGCGTTGTTGCAGGTGGTCGTGCAGAGACCGCCGGAGCAGTGGCCGCTCGCGCACTGCGCGCTCGACGTGCACGTCGAGCCGACCGGGCCGCCGGGGTTGGGGCCCGTCTCGACCGGCGGGACCGAGGTCTCCTCGACGATCGGCGTGCCGTCGGGCTCCGGCTTGGCATCGACGGACACCGGCGACGAGTCGATCGGCTGGACGCTCGTGTCGTCGCCCGTGGCGCCATCGGTGCCGGGGTCGAAGACCGAGCCGTCGATTTGACCGCCGCAGCCGGCGACCAGGACCAAGGGGAGGGCGAGCGCGGCGAAGCGAAGCATCATCCGACGCAGCCTAGTCGACCCGCGCGCACGCGCACGTCCATCCGCCGTCGCGGCTGCAGTCGTCCGTCTTCGCCGCAGGCCGCACCCACACGTCGTCTTCGGTGGCATGCGTCCGCGCGGGGCGCCTTCGCTACGACTCGGAGCGCTTCGCCTCGTTCCAGTAGCCGTCGAGCGTCTCGAGCGACGGATGGCTGCCGAACCCCCCGTGCTCCTCGCGAACGCGCTGCTCCACGTGCCCGAAGCGGCGCACGAACTTGTCGACCGTCCGCCGCAGCGCCCCTTCGGCGTCGATGCCGCCGCCGTCGCTCGTCTTCACGTGGCGGGCGAGGTTGACCAGGGAGAAGAACACGTCGCCGAGCTCCTCTTCGATCTTCGCGACCTCGCCGTTCGCCATCGCGGCGTCGAGCTCGGCGAGCTCCTCGCTCACCTTCGCGCGCACGCCGTCGATCGACGGCCAGTCGAACCCCACGCGCGAGACCTTCTCGCCGACCCGCTGGGCGCGCACGAGCGAGGGGAGCGCGCGCGGCACGCCCTCGATGAGCCCGCGATTGCCCTTCTCCTTGGCCTTGATCTGCTCCCAGTTCTTGAGGACTTCGGCGGAGTCCACGGCCGTCACGTCGGCGAAGACGTGCGGGTGGCGGCGCACGAGCTTCTCCACGATCCCCTCGACGACGTCGTCGGGCCCGAACGTGCCGTCGCGGCGCGCGAGCTCGGCCTGGAAGACGACCTGCAGCAGCAGATCGCCGAGCTCCTCCCGGAGGTGGACCGCGTCCTTCGACTCGATCGCGTCGATGACCTCGCACGCCTCCTCGAGCACGTAGCGCTTGAGCGTGTCCGGGGTCTGCGAGCGATCCCACGGGCAGCCGCCCGGCGCGAGGAGCCGGCGCATGACGGCGACGAGTCGGGGGAAGGCCTCGCCGATCTGCCGCTCGAGGGGGGTCTCGGCGGGCTTCGCGGTCGGGTCGGGGAGGCGGACGTCGGAGGCGAGGGGGCCGGATTTGTCGGGCACGCGCCCGTTGAAGCACAGTCGGCGCGGCGTGTCAGGACCGACGTCCACCGCGCGCGACCCGGCGCAGACGGCTCCAAAATGCGTCCCCGCGGGGCGGACCTGCTAGCTTGTCCGACGGTGGCGACCCTCGGACGCTACGCAAGGGCCAACCGGGCGCTGCTCGTCGTCGGCGCGCTCGCGATCGGCCCATGGTCGTGGGCGCGCGGCGCCGTGGCGCAGCGGGGAGAGGCCGTCGGCGCCGCGTCTGCCGCGTCTCCATCCGCAGCCATCGCGCCCTCGACGTCGTCGTCGGCGACCGAGAGTGGCTCCGCCCCGACCATCGCCGCGACGTCGCCGAGCGCGTCGCCGAGCGCGTCGAGCGCCCCGGCCGCGGCGTCGTCGACGGCCGCGGCGTCGTCGACGGCCGCGGCGCCGAGCGACGCCGAAGCGTGCGTGCCCGTGCGCGAGGCCGCGGACGGCGGCGCTGCAGCGGGCGAGGCGGGCAAGCTCGGCCTCCGCTACGAGATCGAGGCGATCAAGGTCCACGGCAACCGCCGCACCCTCGAGCGCGTGATCCTCCGCTACGTCCCCTACCAGCCCGGCGATCAGCTGGAGGTCGACGACGAGCACCTCGAGCTGACGCGCTTTCGCCTGCTCGGCACCGGCTTCTTCTCCGACGTCCAGCTCTCGCTCACCAAGGGGTCCAAGCGCGGCCTGGTCGTGATGAACGTCACCGTCGTCGAGCGGAACACGATCGTCGTCAACGATCTCTGGCTCGGGCTCTCGGCCGACGCGCGCCTCGACGGCGCCAAGCGCCCGCTCACGGCGTTCGGCGGGGCCGACATCGCGGAGACGAACTTCTTCGGCACGGGGATCTCGATCGGCGGCGGCGTCGCGGTCGCCGACAAGCAGCAGGCGTATCGGCTCCGCTTCGTCGACCCCTCGTTCCTGCGCAGCGCGTGGATCGTCTCGGCCTCGCTCCTCTACAACAACGCGCGCGACTTCTTCGGCAACTGCACGCCGCTCCCCGGGCAGAGCTGCGCCGGCAAGGTGCAGTACGACCCCGCGCCGGGCGAGTCGACGGCGACCGACTACGCCGTCGCTCTCTACTCGCGCACCGGCTTCGAGCTCGGCGCCGGCTACGACCTCGGCGCCTCGACGCGCCTGCGCGGGGCCTACCACCTCGAGGTCATCAACGCGTCGCTCCCCGCGGCCGCGTCGCAGTACCGCGGCTACGACCAGGAGCCGATCGAGTTCCATCTGATCAACGGGCGCTCGATCCTCTCGCTCGTCTCGCTGCAGCTCGAGGACGACACCCGCGACGATCCGATCCTGCCGACGCGCGGCTACTTCGTGCAGCTCGGCCTCGATCTCGGGCTCTCGTCGCTCGGCAGCGACTACCCGTTCCTGCGCTTCCAGGGGCGGGCCTCGAAGTACTGGACGCTCCCCTGGGGCGGCGACAACCGCCACGTCTTCCGCCTCGACGGCTTCGCCGGCGCGATCACCGGCGACGCGCCGCTCTTCATGCGGTTCTACGTCGGCGACCTCTCCGACTTCCTCCCCGATCGCGCGCTCGATCTGAACTTCGATCGCCGCCCGTCGCCGAACTTCCTGCGCACCAACGTCGGCGAGATGCGCTACGAGGAGCTCGCCGCGAGGCTCGTGGGCGAGTACCGCATCCCGATCTACCGCGGTCATCGCTCCGTCTACGGCATCGACTTCTTCGGCTCCGCGGGCTTCTTCGCGCTCGGCTCCCGGCGCGACTTCACCGAGCCCGCGCGCGGCTTCTACGGCGCGTCGCGCTTCCCGGTCGACCTCACGTTCAACCTCGGGCTGCGCATCTCCACCAACGCCGGCGGCTTCTTGCTCGGGCTCTCCAACGCGATCGGCGCGTTCCCGATTCGCAGCGAGGCGAAGTGAGGTCGCGGCTCTGCGCGCTCGGCGTCGCGGCGTCGCTCGCGGTGTCCACGCTGGCGACCGAGGCGTCCGCGGCGCTGCCGCTGCGCGCCGCCAAGTTCGGCTGGGACAAGGTCGGCGTGCTGCGCGGCAGCTTCTCGTTCCGCGAGGCGCTCGACGACAAGGCGATCGCGAAGAAGCTCAGCAACGGCCTCGAGGTGAAGCTCGTGATGCGCGGCTACGTCTACCCGAACGCCGGCGGCGATCCGATCGCGCTCACCGCGCACACCTGCAGCGTCGCCCTCGATCTCTGGAACGAGGTCTACCTCGTCTCGG
The DNA here is from genome assembly GCA_903923175.1 of uncultured delta proteobacterium. GTDB lineage: Bacteria > Myxococcota_A > Polyangia > Polyangiales > JADJMO01 > CAIXWQ01. Next base: position 32,370 of record CAIXWQ010001299.1, read on the forward strand.
TCAACGGCGCGAAGAGCAAGCCGGTCGTCAACAAGAAGGGCGTCTATCGCCTCTGCACCGATCTGGTCGACCTTCCGATCGCAGATCGCCCGACGCTGCGCAACAAGCCCTCGGACTACTACCTCGCGGTCAAGGTCGAGGTGAATCCGGTGAGCGCCGACACGCTCAAGAAGGTGCAGCAGTGGGTCACGCGCTCGACCGGCGCGAGCGGCTCGATCTCGCCGGGCGACACGCTGTTCGCGAGCTTCGTCGGCGTGTTCATGAAGAAGATCGCGACCGCGGACCTGGTGATCGACTTCCAGACCGATCCGTTCCCGTCCTGATCACGCGGCCGAGCGCGCCTCGCCGAAGCGCCGGCGCAGGAACGCGTGCCGGCGCGTGAAGAGCGCCCGCACCAGCGCGGTGACGGGCGCCAGCGCGAGCGCGAGCCGCGGCGCGAAGGTCAGCGTGTCGCGCAGCGTGCAGCCGCCGTCGGCCTCGGGCGCGACCGAGCGCTCGTGGCGCCACAGCGAGAGCGTCAGCACGCGCGACTCCTCGACGAAGCGACGCTCCGGCCCCAGCGCGACGATGCGCAGCCGCCAGCGCTCCGCGGGGAAGCCGCCGAGCGCGAGGATCCAGCTCGTGAACAGCGGCTCTTCGGGCGGCGCGCCGCCGCGCTGGAGGACGCTCGCCGCGAGGTCGTCGAACCCCTTCGGATAGGTCATGCGCAGCCAGGGCGAGAGCTCCTCGTTCACGCCGCGCATGGAGGTCGCGTGCGCCCAGACCTCGTCGGCCGGACGCGCGAGGTGCGAGGCGAAGCCGAGCGTGCGGGTGCGGACCACGCCGACAGCGTACTCGCTCGCGGGCTGCCGAAAAGCAGCGCGCGAAGACTGTGACCGTCGGCGGGTTGCGCGAAGTGTCCGAACGATCGCGAGCTCGGAGGGCGGCAGATCGACGAGGAACCGCCAACGTCGGCAACCTGCTAGAGCCCCCAGCCGCCGTTGACCGCGAGCAGGAAGCTCACCGGCGCGCCGCCGAGCAAGTCCGGCAGCGGCTGGAACGCGCGCGCAGCGTGGATCGCCGCGACGACGTTGTCGTCGAAGCCCGGCACGCCGCTCGGACGCGTGACGATGATGCCGACGATCCGGCCGTCCTTCGCGATGGTGAGCTCGACGTAGATCGTGCCGTTGCGCAGCTGGGCGATGGCGTCGTGCGGGAAGGCGTCCGAGAGCAGCGGCTCGATCCACTGATGGAGCTCGAGCTCGTACTGCGTCCGCCGCATCCGCCGCGCCTGCGCCTCGGGCCCTTCGTACGTTCCCTGCGCGCCGCCGACCGAGCCGCTCCCGGCGTTGCCGCCCGCGGCC
>CAIXWQ010001300.1 GCA_903923175.1 uncultured delta proteobacterium
CGGCTTCGTGGTCATCGAGGAGTCGTCGTTCGAGAAGGACGGGAAGGTCGTGGCCTTCCGGAAGGCGCGGCTGACGGGCGAGGTGCGCGATCTCGCCGCGCTGCGGGAGCAGCTCTCCGAGCGCGTGCGGTTGCCCGAGGGCGGATTGTCCCCGAAGGCGGCCACGCGCCAGCTTCGGCTGGCCGAGCGAACGACCGCCGCCGCCCCCGCGAAGGCCGCGCCGCGCGCGCGACTCGATGATCGGCTGACGCTCGCTCAGCCGTTCGTTCGAAGCGCGCGCAGCATGCCGTCGAGCGCCTCGAACGTGGCGGCGCGGACGCGCTCGACGTCTTCGGGGCGCTCGGCGTCGCCCGCGGTGTCGACCGGGGCCCCGATGACGTAGCGCTGCGGCACGCGGCGCGGGACCAGCGTGCCGTAGGCGCCGAAGACGAGCGGCAGATCGTAGCGCGCCGACCCCATCACCGCGCGCCCGAGCCAGCGCTCGCGCGCGACCACCGTGTACATCTCGTCGATGCCGTGCGCCGCGACGGGGAGGATCGGCACGCCTGCGCGCATCGCGACGCGCGCGAACCCGCTGCGGGTCCCCCACTTGAGCACGTAGCGCTCGTCGGCCGTCTTCCAGCTGTCGTCGATGCCGCCGGGGTAGACGCCGACCCACTCGCCTCGTCGCAGCAGCGCGACCGCGTTCTCGGGCGCCCCTTCGACCGCGCCCGCCGCGTGGAACAGGCGCGCGAGCGGGGCGAAGCGGAACAGGTTGCGCTCGCCGAGGAAGCGGAGGTGGCGGCGCGTCTCGCGCACGACGAGCGCGCCGAGCACGACGCCGTCGAGCCCGAACATCGCGTGGTTGCCGACGAGCAGCGCGCCGCCGGCCGGCAGGTGCTCGACGCCTTCGAGGCGGGCGTGGAACCAGCGCGTCGGCAGCTGGGCGAGCAGGCGGCCGAGCGGCGTGTGCGAGAGGCCGTCGAAGGCGCCGAGGTCTTCGGGGAGGGGAGCGTCTTCGGTCATGAAGTCGGCCGTGGAGGGGCGCGGCTCGGACGAGTCGCGTGCCGTGGAGGATCGGACGTGGAAACCGTGGGCGAGCAGGAAGCGGGCACGAAGCGGGCGGCGCGCGCGCGCGCTCGTGAGCCGAGCGTGGGTCGCCGCGCGTCGTCGAGGCCCGAAAGGTAGCACCCGCGCTTCCTCCCGCGGGCGCTCAAGGCTACGGAGGCTGGGTGGCAAGCCAACGCGACGCGTTCCGCGACGATACGATTCCCGCCGCGCTCGATCGCGCCATCGCCGGCGATCGGGCGCCGCTGATCGATCGGCTGCGCCGCGCGTCCGGCCTCCCCGGCCTGCGCCCCAACGACGGGCTCGTGCGCGCCTGGGCCGCGGAGTCGATCAAGCGCGGCGAGACGATCGATCCGCTGCTCACCGCGTTCGTCTCGATGCACGAAGACGTGGCGCCGTACGGGCACGTCGACGAGATCCTCCCCATCCTCGGGGTCGTGGGCCTCGGCGCGCGCGCTGGCGCCGACGCGAAGGTGCGCGCCGCGATCCTCGAGCAGCTCGAGGAGGCCTCCTGCGACGGGCGCTTCCGCGTGCGCGATCAGGTCGCGCAGTCGATCGCGTCGATGACCGAGACGCTCGGGCGCGAGTTCGTCCCCACGCTGTGCGCCTGGATCGACCACGAGCAGCCGTTCCTCAGCCGCGCGGTGGTGAGCGCGCTCGCCGATCGGAACGCGCTCGCGCCGCTGAGCGCCGAGGACGTGGCGAGCCTCGCCGATCACGCGCTCGCGCGCGTCGAGCGCGAGCACCGCGCCGGGCACCGCCACGTCGCCTTCCGCGATCTCTGCCGCGCGCTTCCCGCGATGCTCGTCGCGATCGTGCTGCGCCACCCGTCCGCGTCCGCGACGCTCGAGGCCTGGGCCACGCGCGAAGACGAAGACAACCGCGACGCGCTGGCCGCGGCCGCGAAGACGCTCTCCGGCGGAGCGCAGGGGGCGCGCGGCGTGGCGATCTCCGAGGCGCTGACGGCGAGCACGAAAAAGCCGCGCGATCCGCGCCACGGCCGGCTGCCGGGCAAGCGCGGCCGCGGGAAGTAGCGCGCACGCGCTCGCTCAGCCGCCGTGCGCGTCGGCCGCGTCGACGAAGGCGAGCAGCTCGCGCACGAGCGCGGCGGGCTGCGTCCAGTGCATCATGTGCCCCGCGCCGGGGAGCTCCACGAGGCGCGCGCGCTCGATCACCGCGATGCGCTCGGCCTCGTCGGGCGGGTGGTAGCCGGTCGGCCCGCCGCCCACCACGAGCGTCGGCGCCGAGATGCGCGCCGCGTGCGCCCGCCAGCGCGCGACCGAGAAGGCGTAGGGCGAGGTCGTGCGGTGGCGCGGGTCGAAGCGCCACGCGCGCAGGCGAGCGCCCGACGCCTCCGAATCACCCGACACCTCGGACGCTTCCGACACGTCCGACACGGGCCGCGTGAGCTGCTCGGCGCGACGCGCGATCAGGGCGCGGTCGACGTACGGGTGGTTGCTCCCGAGCCGACGCGCGGCCTCCTCGAGCGTGATCGGTCGCTCGTCGCGCAGGCGCGCCTTGCGCACCCCCTCGATCCAGGCGCGCGTGCGCACGGGCGCGAGCTCGTCCGGGAAATCGGGGGGCCCGACCCCTTCGAGCAGCGCGAGCATCGCCACGCGCTCGGGGAGCGTGCCGGCGTAGAGCGCGGCGACGTTTCCGCCCATCGAGTGCCCCACCAGGAACACCGGCGCGTCCGGCGACACCGCGTCGACGAGATCGGCGACGTCGAAGACGTAGTCGGGGAAGTGGTAGTAGCCACCGTCGGCGACGCGCCCGCTGTCGCCGAAGCCGCGCTGATCCGGGGCCATCACGCGAAACCCGGCGTGCGCGAGCGACGGCGCGATCTCGTCGAAGCTCGCCGCCGAGTCCATGTAGCCGTGCAGCAGCACGCAGACCGGCACGCGCACGCGCCGCGCGACGGAAGCGGGCGGCTCCCAGGCGAGCACGTGCAGGTCGAGCCCGTTCGCGTGGATGCGCAGCGAGGTCGGCGCCACCTGCGGCGCGTGCTCCGAGCGCGCGTCGGTCACAGCTTGCGCGCGAGGCGGCGTGCGCGACGCTCCTCGGCCTCCGCCTGACGCGCGCGCGAGGCGTCGTCGTCGTGGAGCAGCGGCGGCACCGGCGTCGGCTTGCCGTCGTCGTCGAGGGCGACGAACGTGAGCAGCGCGCGCACGCACGGCCAGGTGCGCCCCGTCGTCGCCTCCTCGCCGGTCACGATCACCTCGATCTCGAGGCTCGTGCGGAACGTCGCGGTCACGCGCCCCTCGAGGCGGGCGACCTGGCCGACCTTCACGGGCCCGTGGAAGAAGAGATCGTCGATGAACGCGGTGACCACCAGCCGCCCGGCGTGTCGCTGCGCGGCGATCGCGGCGCAGAGGTCGACCCAGGACATGATGGTGCCGCCGAAGACGCCGCCGAACGAGTTCGCGTGGCTCGGGAGCACGAGCTCGGTCATCGTGCAGACCGACGCGCTCGCGCGCCGCGGGGCGAGCGTGCTCCCGGCGCTCATCGCGGGCCCCCGCCGGACCCGCCCGACGCGCCAGGCGTCCCGTGCAGCCACCCCTCGAGCAGCGAGCGCTGCGTCGACGAGGCCCCCTCGGCGAGCGAGATGCGCACCCGCTCCGCCGCCGGCGCGTCGAGCGTCGCCGGGAGCGTCCGCAGCACGCCGTCCCGCGCGACGAGCAGCTCGACCGTGCTGCCGGGCCCCCGCCCGACCAGCGCCGCGTCGACCTTGCCCGCCTCGACGCGTCGCCCGCCCACCGACACGATCTCGTCGCCGGCGTCGAGCCCGGCGCGGTGCCCCGCGCGCCCGCGCAGCACCGAGCTCACGATCGCGCGGCCATCGCTCGTGCGCAGCCGCACGCCGAGCGCGCCGCGAGGCCGCTTGCCGTCGCGATCGCGCCGCAGCTCGAGGCCGACCTTGCCGAGGACCTCGTCGATCGGCAGCTCGCCGCGCCCGTCGACCCAGGGCGTGAGCACGTCGCTCATCGAGACGCCCACCGCCTCCTCGAAGATCGCGGGCATCGCGTCCTCGGGTACGGCGCGCTCGACCTTGCCGTAGTCGCGCCAGAGGGCGACGAGCACGTCGTCGAGCCCGCGCCGCCCCTGGGTGCGCACGCGGATCTCGACGTCGAGCAGCGCGCAGACGATCTCGCCCTTGAGGTAGTAGCTGACGGTGCTGTTCACCGTGTTCTCGTCGGCGCGGTACAGCTTGATCCACGCGTCGAACGACGCCTCGGCGCACGACTGCGCCGCCCGGCCGGGCGTGTCCTCGAGCCGCGCGAGCTCCTCGCCGAGGTGCTCGAGGTACTCGTCGACGGTGCACAGCCCCGCGACGCGCAGCACGCGCCAGTCGTAGTAGCTGGTGGCCCCTTCGAACCACCAGAGCAGGCGCGTGTAATTCTCCTGCTCGTAGCGGTACGGCGTGAGCCCCGCCGGCCGGATCCGCTTCACGTTCCACAGGTGCAGGAACTCGTGCGCCACCAGCGAGAGCACGTCGAGGTAGCCCTTGCGGTCCTCGAAGAGCTGCGGCGTGACGGTGAGCGTGGTCGACGCGCAGTGCTCGAGCCCGCCGCGCGTGCGCGGGGTCACCAGCCACAGGAACGAGTACGCGTCGTAGGGCAGGACGCCGTCGAAGAGGCGCGCCTCGGTCTCGACGATCGCCTTGGTGTCGCGCACGACGTCGTCCCAGCTGGCCGCGGGGGCCTCGCCCCAGATGGCGAACGCGTGGGGCTTGCCGAGCGCTTCGAACGTCCGCGAGAGGTGCTCGCCGGCCTGGATCGGCGAGTCGACGAGCTCGTCGAAGCTCGCGGCGCGGTAGACGCGTGGCTCGGCGGTGGTCGCGAGCGCCGTGGTCACCTGCCACCCCTCGGGGAGGTCGAGGGCGACGTCGGCCGCCGCGGCGGGGGCCTGCTCGGCGAAGCAGAACGTGGCCGCGCCGTTCAGGTACGCGTGCGAGGCGTCGACGTGGTTGGTGCGGACGGTGATCTCGTTGCAGTACAGCTCGTACTCGAACGCCACCTCGGCGGCGCCGCCGTGGGCGATCGACCAGGCGTTCTTCCGGAGCTTGGTGAACGGCAGCGAGCGCTCCCTCGGCGAGCCGCTCACGTCAGGCTTGCCAGGCGCGAGCGGCGCCCCCGCACGGGGGGACTCGACGTTGCGGGCGTACTCCCGGACGAGATAGCTGCCGGGCGTCCAGACCGGCATCGCGACCACCAGCGGGTCGGGGAGGGAGCTCCCCGCTGGCGCCGTGAACGTCGAGCGGATCGTCACGAGGTGGGCACGCGCATCGCGCAGCGAGACCTGATGGCGGACGTGCATCGAGCCTCGCAGGGTAGCAGGCCTCGCCCCGCCGCCAGCACCCGAGTCCACGCCCCCCTTTCGCCCGCGCGCCCGGTGCGCCCCCCGCGCGCTGCCGCCGCCGGCGGCGCAGAGAATTGGGAGGAATTCGGGGCAGCTCTGGTATCCTCGGCGCGCATGTCGTCCCCCCAACTCGCCGTCGCACGCGAGAAGCTGGGGAAGGTCCTCAAGGACCGCTGGACGCTCGAAGGGATCCTCGGCGTCGGCGGCATGGCGGCCGTCTACCTGGCGCGGCACCGCAACGGCATGCGCGCGGCGATCAAGCTGCTGCACGGCCCGCTGAGCGAGGACACGGTCGTCCGCGAGCGCTTCTTGCGCGAGGCGTACCTCGCGAACTCGCTGGAGACCAAGGGGGTCGTCCACGTCCTCGACGACGACGCCGATCCGGCGCTCGGGCCGTTCCTGGTGATGGAGCTGCTCGAGGGGGAGTCGGTGCTCGATCTGCTCGAGCGCGGCGCGCGCCTGCCGATCGAGAAGACGCTCGAGCTCGCCGACGAGGCGCTCGAGGTGCTGGCGATCGCGCACGAGCGCAACATCGTCCACCGCGACCTCAAGCCCGCGAACCTGTTCCTCTGCGCCGACGGCACCGTGAAGGTGCTCGACTTCGGCATCGCGCGCATCCTCGACGACAACGCCGCGCGGCTCACGCGCACCGGCGTGCCGATCGGCACCCCGGCGTACATGGCGCCGGAGCAGGCGCGCGGCCAGGGCCGGGACGTCGACGGGCGCGCCGACATCTACGCGCTCGGCGCCACGCTGTTCCGCGTGGTGGCGGGGCGCCACGTGCACGTGGGGCAAGGCGCGGCGCAGATCGCGCTCGTGGCGACCACCCGGGCGACCAAGCTCCGCGACCTCGGCATCGCGCTCGATCCCAACGTCGCCGCCATCATCGATCGCGCGGTGGAGTTCGAGGCCGAGCGCCGCTACGCCAACGCGCGCGAGATGCAGCGCGACATCCGCGCGGTGCGCGCGGGCAAGCCGCCGCCGATCGCGTCGGTGCCGCTGCCGCCGCCCGCCGCGGTGCCGAAGCTCGGCTTCGCGATGCCGGCCGCCGCCGGCGCGAAGAAGGCCGACCCGCGGCGCGAGATCGTGATCCGGCTCGCCGACGAGGCGCGCCAGCGCGCGCACGCGGCCGCCAAGCGCCCCGACGCGTTCCGGGCGGTGATCGGCGAGCCCACCCGCACGGTCAACGTCGAGGCGACCACCGATCCCGGCGCGCGCAGCGGCGCGCACGGCGCCGTCCAGCACGCGCAGCACGCGAGCCCGGCGCTCGACGAAGACGAAGAGGACATGCCGACGCTGGTCGGCTCGATCCGCCCCGAGAACCTAGGGCGACGGCCGGAGGTCCTCCCCGAGGCGTCGCAGCCCCCCTCGGCGCAGCGCCCCGGTGTGCCTTCCCCCCGCATGCCCCCGCGGAGCCCGGCGCGCCCGGGAGCGGCCGCGGTGCACGAAGCGCCGACCGCGCCGCGCGCCGTGCCGCGAGACCTGCTCGCCGGCGAGCA
>CAIXWQ010001301.1 GCA_903923175.1 uncultured delta proteobacterium
GTGCCGGCGTCGCGCGAGGGTGGGGCGAGCGGGGGCGTCGGGCCGCTCGGGGCGACCGTGGCTGGCGTGTTCGCGGTCGGGGGCGTCGGCGCGGTGGGCGCGGTGGGCGTGGTGGGCGTGGTGGGCGTGGTGGGCGTGGTGGGCGTGGTGGGCGCCGTCGGCGTCACCGGCTCCGCCTCCTCGTCTGGCACCATCGCAGCGATCGCGAGCCCGGTGGCGCGCCCGCGCTCCCACGAAGGGGCCGTCGACGCGAAGGCGAGATCCCGATCCACCCACGGCGCCGCGCGGCGCAGGTGCACGTGCAGGTGTGCGCGGCCGTCGTCGCCGCTCGGCCAGGTCACCTCGACGACGACCTCGGCCTTCAGCTGCGTCGCGCGGGCGAGCGCCTGATCGTCCGGCGGCGCCGCCTTCACGTGCTCGACGATCAGCTCCGCGCGCCCGGCGAGGCCGTCGATGCTGGCCGCCGTCAGCGCCGAGGAGGCGATGTCGGGCGCGGGGTCGACGAGGAGCAGGAGGACGATCGCGTGCACGGGGCGAATCCGGGGCTCCTCGCGGCGCGCGGAGCCTTCGCGAGCGTAGCAGGCGCTCGCGTCGGGGCCCGTGGCCGCGCGCCGGGTGGCCTCAGCGCGCGCGCAGGCTCGCGAGCCCGGCCGCCGCCGCCGCGTCGACGACCCAGGTCACCGAGGTCGTGGCGGCCGCCGCGCGCAGCAAGGCGGCCGGGCAGGCGAGGGCGTCCTCGTCCCCCTCGAGCGCGCGCCGCGTCGCCTCGGCCTTGCCCGCGCCGGTGGCGATCGCGAGCACCCGGCGCGCCCGCCCGAAGACCGCGGGGGTGAACGTGAGGCGGGAGACCGCGGGCTCCATCGGCGGCTCGAGCTCCGCGACGACCAACCGCGCGCGCTCGGCGATGGCCGGGCTCCCCGGGTAGAGCGACAGGACGTGCGCGTCCTTGCCGAGGCCGACGAAGAGCAGATCGACGTGCCCGGCGGCCTCGCGCTCGAACGCCTCGGCGTAGCGGCGCGCCTCGGCGTCGAGGTCCGCGGCCTCGCCGCAAAGGCGCAGCACGTTGCCCTCGGGGAGCGGCACGTGGCGCAGCAGCGTCTCGTGCGCGGCGCGGTAATTCGAGCGCGGATCCTCGACGGGGACCGCGCGCTCGTCGCCGAACACGACGACCACGCGGCCCCAGTCGATGGCCCCCGCGAACGGCGCGCCCGCGAGCGCGCGGTGGATCGGCTCCGGCGTCGAGCCGCCGGTGAGCCCGAGCACGAAGCGCCCGCGCGCCGCGATCGCCTCGCGCGCGGCCGAGACCACGCGCTCCGCGCACGCGTGCGCGAAGGCCGCCACGTCGGCCTCGACGAGGAGCTCGGTCGTCATGCGCCCGGCGCGCCTCTCGTGAGCCCCGGCGCGGGCGGCGCGAGCGGCGCGGCCGGCGCGATCGACGCGATCAGCGCCGCCGCGGCCGCGAGGCTCTGCTCCAGGTTCGGATCGCGGATCGGCCGCTCCAGCAGGCGCGGGAGCGTCTTGGCCTCGTCGCGCACCAGCGACTCCTCGAGCCGCACGCACTGCGGCGCGACCTCGTAGCGCGCGCCCGCCGACGACCAGCAGAGGACGGAGGGGTCGTCCTCGCTGCGCTCGACGTGGAAGCACGCCGTCCCCGCCTCGAGGCGGACGTCCTGCAGCCCGCCGGGCGCCACCGCGCCGCGCGCGAGCGGCTCGAAGCGGACGCGCGGCCCGAGCCCCGCGCCCGTCGTCGACCGCAGCTGCGCCTCGACCGCGCCGTCGGCGCCGCGCTCCCAGCGCGCGAGGCGCAGCCCGAGCCGCGCGGCGAGCCAGCCGACGAAGAGCGCCGCGGGGTTCGACACCGGCTCGGGATCGACGGGCCGCGGCTGGAAGCGGACGACGATCCGCTCCAGCGACGAGAGCACCGGCGTGCACTCGGGCGGATCGAAGAACCGCGCGACGAGCTCCTGCCAGCTCGCGAGCCGCAGCCACGAGAAATCCTGCAGCGCGTAGCGACGCTCGTCGCGCGCGGCGAGCGCGGCGAGGCGCGGCAGATCGCGCAGGTCCATCTCGCCGGAGTCGAAGATGCACGTGTCGGCGTCGCGCGCGACGCGATCGAACAGCACGTCGTGGTCGGGCAGGTCGCCCACCCACCACACGGCGACCGGCAGGTCCGGCCCGAGCAGCCGGCCGATCGCCGAGGGGAGGAACTCGCGCGCCGCGCCGCGCGCGTGCAGCCGCACCGCCTCGCCCGCGGGGACCGCCGCCGCCGTGAGGCTCGGATGGAGCGCCACCTCGGCCACGATCTCGGCCGAGTCCGCGGACCCCGGCCCCCAGGTCGCGAGGATCGTGCGCGCGCCGTGCGCGCTCGCCGCCGCCGCCAGCGCCGGCTCGGCCCGCCGCGCGTGCGCCTCGGTCTCGCAGAGCGCGACGACGCTCATCGTCTGCACGCGCGTCACGCGCTGCCCGTCGCGCGCCGCGACCTCCCACAGCGCGCGCAGATCGTGATCGACCGCGTCGAGCCGCGCCGGGCGCAGCGCCGCGAAGCCGGCGACCCCGAGGGCTCCCGCCGTCATGGTCGCCTCCACGCGTGCCCATCGGCGCGCAGCAGCGCGTCGGCCGCGTCCGGGCCCCAGCTCCCCGACGCGTAGGCCTCCGGCGGATCGAGCTCGCGCCACGCCTCCAGCATCGGCGTGATCCACGACCACGCCGCGCGCACCTCGTCGCTGCGCGCGAAGAGGGTCGCGTCGCCGAGCATCGTCTCGAGCAGCAGGCGCTCGTAGGCCTCGGGCCCCGCGCCGCCGAAGGTCGCCCCGTACTTGAAGTCCATGGTCACGGGCCGGAGCGTCGTCTCGGGGCCCGGCACCTTCGACATGAAGCGGAGCGTGATCCCCTCGTCGGGCTGGATGCGGATCGAGAGCACGTTCGGCTCGACGCGCCCCGCGCTCGCCGCGAACAGCGCGTGCGGCACCGGCTTGAAGTGGAGCGCGATCTCGGTCACCCGCTTCTGCAGGCGCTTGCCGGCGCGCAGGTAGAACGGCACGCCGCCCCAGCGCCAGTTGTCGATGTACGCCTTCATCGCGACGTACGTCTCGGTGCGCGAGTCCTGCGGCACCCCTTCTTCTTCGGAGTACGCCGGCACCGGCTTGCCGTCGGTGGTGCCGCGCACGTACTGGCCGCGCACGGTCTGGCGCGCGACGTCCTCGAGGCCGCGGATCGGGCGCAGCGCGCGCACGACCTTGACCTTCTCGTCGCGCACCGCGTTCGCGTCGAACGCGACCGGGGCCTCCATCGCCGCGATCGAGAGGATCTGCAGCAGGTGGTTCTGCACGACGTCGCGGGTGGTGCCGGCCTCCTCGTAGAAGCGGCCGCGCCCCTCGACGCCGATGTCCTCGGCCACGGTGATCTGCACGTGATCCACGTGCTCGCGCGACCAGATCGGCTCGAAGATCGAGTTCGCGAAGCGGAAGACGAGCAGGTTCTGCACCGTCTCCTTGCCGAGGTAGTGATCGATGCGGAAGACCTGCTTCTCGTCGAACACCGAGAGCAGCTCCTGGTTGAGCGCCTCGCCGGTCGCGAGATCGGTACCGAACGGCTTCTCGATCACGACGCGCGTGAAGCCGTCGTCCTCGTGCTTCGGATCGGCGACCAGGCCCGCCTCGCGCAGGTGGCGCAGGATCACGCCGAACTCGCTCGGCGGCACGGACAGGTAGTAGACGCGGTTGTGGCGCGTGCCGCGCTCGCGATCGAGCCGCTCGAGCGCGTCGCGCAGCCGCACGTAGCCGTGCGAGTCCTCGAAGCTGCTCGCGACGTAGTGCAGGCCGCTCGCGAACGTCGACCAGACCGCCTCGTCGATCGGCTTGCGCCGCGAGAACTGCGCGACGTTGGCCTTCTGCTCCTCGCGGAACTGCTCGTCGGTCTTCGGCCGCCGCGCGAAGCCCACGATCGCGCTGCCGGGCGCGAGGAGCCGCGAGACGGCGAGGTTGTAGAGCGCAGGCAGGAGCTTGCGCTTGGTGAGGTCGCCGCTCGCGCCGAAGATCACGACCGCGCACGGCGGCGCGGTGCGCTCGGTGGCGAGCCCTGCCCGGAGCGGGTTCCCCGAATTCGAGGTGCTCGCGTCCACGCTCACGCCTTCTTGACGGCGTGGCCGCCGAACTGGTTGCGGAGCGCGGCGTTCACCTTCGCGGAGAACGACTGGTCCTGCCGCGAGCGGAAGCGCATCTGCAGCGCGAGCGTCAGCACCGGCGCGGGGACGTCCTCGTCGATCGCGGCCTGCACCGTCCAGCGCCCTTCGCCCGAGTCGGCGACCCAGCCCTTGATCCCGTCGAGGTGCGGATCCTCCTGGAACGCGAGCTCGGCGAGCTCGAGCAGCCAGCTGCGCACCACCGAGCCCTGGTTCCAGAGCTTGCTGATCGCGTGCAGATCGGGCTTGAACGGGCTCTTCTCGAGGATCTCGAACCCCTCGGCGTAGGCCTGCATCATCCCGTACTCGATGCCGTTGTGGATCATCTTGGTGAAGTGGCCCGAGCCGGCCGCGCCCACGTGGAGATAGCCATTCGGCGGCGCCAGCGTGAGGAACGCGGGCTCGACCTTCTTCACGTCCTCGACGTCGCCGCCGACCATCAGGCAGTAGCCGTTCTTGAGCCCCCAGACGCCGCCGCTGGTGCCGGCGTCGACGGAGCCGAGCCCCTTCGCCTTCACCTCGGCCTGGCGACGCTGCGAGTCCTTCCAGTTGGAGTTGCCGCCGTCGACGATCACGTCGCCGGGCGACAGCAGCGTGACGAGCTCGGCGATCGCCGCCTCGGTGATGTCGCCCGCGGGGATCATCAGCCACACCACGCGCGCCCCACCCGAAGCGCCACCCGCGCCGAGCGCGCCCAGCTTCTCGACGACCTCCTTCATCGAGGCGGCGCCGACCGCGCCCTTCTCGACGACGGCGGCGACCGCGTGCGGATCGCGATCGTGCGCGACGACCGTGTGCCCTCCGCCGAGGAGGCGCTGGACCATGTTCCCGCCCATCTTCCCGAGGCCGATCAGTGCGATGTGCATGGCGGGGGAGGGTACATGGACGCGAGGCGAGCGCACCGTCGAAGCGGCGTCGTCGGCGTTCGACCTTCGCATCAAGACGCCGCAATGCGGCACCGCGTCGCGGCGTGCGCCCGGTCGCCCCCTCGCTCGCGCCGCGGCGAGCGCCGCCTCGCGCGCGCTCCGTACGCGTAGCTTTCGTGACGATCGCGCGACGCGCGTGCGACCCTCCGAGCCCCGATCCATGCGTGCGCAGCCTCGATCCCCTCGATCCCCTCGATCCCCTCGATCCCCTCGATCCCCGCGATCCCCGCGATCCCCGCGATCTCCTCGGTCCCCTCGCAGCTCTCCGCCGCTTCGACCGCTCGCGGTCACGCTCCCCGTCACGCTCGCGGCCACGCTCGCGGCCGCGCTCGCGGTCCTCTTCCCGCGGCTCGCCTGGGCCGCCGAGCCGGTCGTGCAAGCGTCGCAGGCCGCCGAGGAGGGGCTCGCCGCGGTCCTCGAGCGGCTCGCGGAGCGCTGGAGCGTCGTGCTGGTGGGCGTGGCGCTCGTCGCGGTGACGTACCTCGTGAACCGCTTCGCGCCCCGCAAGCGCGTGCTGATCCGGCGGGTGCTGATCCTCTTCGGGCTCTACCTCTTGTCGTTCGGGCTCTCGGCGGGGCTCGGCGCCGCCGGGTTCGCCAAGGCCGCCGCGACGCTCAAGATCGTCGCCGTCGTGCTCGAGTCGTTCACGGTCATCAACCTGACCGCGCTCGCGATCTTCGAGCTCGCGCTCCCCGCGATGCGCGTCGAGCTCGTCTCGATCACGAGCGATCTGCTCACCGGGCTCGCCTACATCGTCACGCTGATCTGGGTGCTCCGCTCCGGCGGGATGAACCCGTCGAGCCTCGTCGCCGGCAGCGCGGTCGCCTCCGGCATCCTCGCCATCTCGCTGCAGACGACGCTCGGCAACATCCTCGGCGGCGTGGCGCTGCAGCTCGACGGCTCGATCCACGTCGAGGACTGGATCCAGCTCGACAACGGCAAGCAGGGCAAGGTCAAGGAGATCCGCTGGCGGCACACCGTGGTCGAGACGCGCGACTGGGACACCATCATCGTCCCCAACGCCTCGCTCCTCGGCAGCAACATCACCATCCTCGGCAAGCGCGACGGGCAGCCGCTGCAGCACCGGATGTGGGTCTACTTCAACGTCGACTTCCGCTACGCGCCGCAGCGGGTGATGGACGTCGTCGAGGAGGCCCTGCGCGCCGCGCCGATCCCGGGGGTCGCCACCGATCCCGCGCCCAACTGCATCTGCTTCGACTTCTCGAAGGACCTGCGCGAGTCGTTCGCCTACTACGCCGTGCGCTACTGGCTCACGGATCTCGCCAAGGACGACCCCACCAGCTCGGTCGTGCGCACGCGCGTGTACGCGGCGCTGCGGCGCGCCGGCATCCCGCTCGCGCGCCCCGCCCACACGCACTTCGTCCAGATGGAGACGGACGAGACCGAGAAGCGCCGGGCCGACAAGAAGAACGCGCGCAGCGTCGGCGCGATGCGCGAGATGGACATCTTCCAGTCGCTCAGCGACGCCGAGGTGGAGACGCTCGCGGGGCGCGTGCAGTACTCGCCCTTCGCCGCCGGCGAGACGATCACGCGCCAGGGGGCGGTGGCGCACTGGCTCTACGTGCTCACCGAGGGGGAGGTCGACGTGCGCGCGAAGGTCGAGGGGGTGAGCCGCACCGTCGCGGCCATCCGCGCGCCCGGCTACTTCGGCGAGATGGGGCTGATGACGGGCGAGCCGCGCGCGGCGGACGTCGTCGCCAAGACCGACGTCGAGTGCTTCCGCGTCGACAAGGCCGGCTTCGAGGCGGTGCTGCTCGAGCGCCCCGAGATCGCCCACGCCATCTCCGAGACGATCGCCAAGCGGCGCATCGAGCTGATCGCGGCGCGCGAGGGGCTCGACGCCGAGGCGAAGGCGGCGCGCGAGCTCGCCGAGCGCAAGCGCATCTTCGACTCGATCCAGGGGTTCTTCGGGCTGTCGGCGTAGCTCGGGCTCCGCGCGCCGCTGGGAGCGCACGATTCCGGTGGTGGACGAACCAACCGGTCGGTCGGGCGCCCGTCGTCGAGCGTGCTCATGCGTGGCGTGCTACCCGGCTCCACCCATGCGCTCTTCGCCCTCCTTCGCCGCCACCCGGTCGAGCTCGCCGGCTCCGTCCCTCGCCCGCCGCCTCGGCGCGCTCTCGCTCTCGCTCCCGCTGATGCTGCTGCTCGCCGCGGCCGGCTGCTCCGGCAGCGACGCGACCACCGGCAACCCGACCCCGGGCGACGACACCGGGAGCGGCGCCGACACCGCGAGCGGCGACGACACGGGCTTGGGCAGCGACACCGCGAGCGGCGACGACACGGGGAGCACGCCGAGCGACACCGGCGTGTCGCCGACCGACACCGGGACCGGGCCGACCGACTCCGGCGCGCCCAGCGAGACCGGCGTGCCGGCGGGGAACATCAAGACCGTCTTCGTGATCATGATGGAGAACCACAACTGGTCGACCATCACCGCCAGCTCGTCGGCGACCTACCTCAAGTCGCTCATGACGAAGGGCGCGTACGCGACCAACTACAAGACCCCCGCCGGCAACCACCCGAGCGAGCCGAACTACATCTGGCTCGAGGCCGGCGGCAACCTCGGCATCACGACCGACAACCCGCCGTCGGCCAACCACCAGTCGACGACCGATCACCTCGTCTCGCAGCTCGAGACCAAGGGGATCTCCTGGAAGACCTACCAGGAGGGGATCACCGGCACGACCTGCCCGCTGACGGCGTCGGGGCTCTACGACCCCAAGCACTGCCCGATGCTCTTCTTCGACAACATCACGGACAACCGCACCGCGAGCTCGAAGCACTGCACCGATCACGTGCGGCCGTACACCGAGCTCGCGACCGACCTCATGGCCGGCACGGTCGCTCGCTACAACTTCATCACGCCGAACCTCTGCAACGACATGCACGGCGAGACGATCGGCACCAACTGCCCCTCGCTCACCACCGACATGATCAAGAAGGGCGACACCTGGCTGTCGACCGAGGTGCCGAAGATCCAGGCCTCGGCCGCCTACAAGAACGGAGGCGCCATCTTCATCGTGTGGGACGAGGGCGACGAGCCGGCGAACCCGCTCGCCTCGGCGAGCGACGGCCCGATGGGCATGATCGTGCTGTCGAACTTCGCGAAGGTCGGGGCGGTCGCGACCGCGTACACGCACAGCTCGGCGCTGCGCACCTTCGAGACGATCTTCGGCGTGCCGTACCTGCGCGGCGCGGCGACCTCCAACGATCTCGCGGACATGTTCACGGCGTATCCGTGAAGCGGCGGCGCCCCGCGAGCTCACGTTGACGTGGGCTCCGCGGCGCCCCTACATCCTCGCGTCGATGACCGAGCTCCCGCCGCGCCTCGTGCTGTTCGACGGCGTCTGCGGCCTCTGCGACCGCACCGTGCAGTTCCTGCTCGATCACGACCCCGACGGCGCGCTCTGGTTCGCGCCGATGCAGGGCGAGACCGCGGCGGCGATCCGCGCGCGCCACCCGGAGCTCGAGGGGGTCGACAGCGTCGTGTTCGTGGAGCGCGTGGGGGCTGCGCGCGGCGCGGCGGTCGATCAGGTCGAGCAGGTCGAGCAGGTCGAACAGGTCGAGCGCGTGACCGTGCGCTCGAAGGCCGTGATGCGGATGCTGCGGCACGTGCGCGGGCCGTGGCGGCACTCCGCGGCGCTCGGGGTGCTCCCGGCCTTCCTGCTCGACGCCGGCTACGATCTCGTGGCGTCGGTTCGCTATCGCGTGTTCGGCAAGCTCGAGACGTGCCGAGTGCCGGACGCGTCGGTGCGCGCGCGGTTCTTGCCGTGAGGTGAGGCGGCGCGGGCGGCTCGGCCTGCTCGGCTAGCTCACGCACTCCACGATCGTCGCGGCCTGCGCGCGCAGCTTCTCGAGCGTCTCCTTCGAGAGCCCCAGCGACGCGCCGCTGCGCGCGATGGCGTCGGGGTGGAAGGCCTCGTCGCAGCCCGCGCCGAGCTCGGTCGCGAGCGCGCCGGAGATGAACACCACCGCCGCGAGCGCGTTCGTCTGGCCGCCCATCTGGTAGCTGTGGTGGTGCCCCATCACGTGCTGCAGCTCGGCGCTGAAGCCCCAGAGGCGAGCGAGGATGCCCGAGATCTCCTCGTGCGTGGCGAGCATGATCGGCCAGACTGATTCGAAGCTCGGCGGCGACTCGCCGCGCGGCAGCGCGGTCGGCGAGATCATCACCGCGGCGATGCCGACGTCGTGGAGCAGCCCGCACAGGAACGCGTACTCGCCGTTCGCGCCGGCCGCCGCGCCGACGACGCGTGCGATGTGGGCGGTCGCCTTGCTGTGGCGCGCGAGGCGGGCCATCGGCGCCTCGTAGCCGGGCGCGCGGAACACCTTGGCCGAGAGCGCGGTCTCCATCACCAGCTGCGTGAGCCGATCGAGCCCGAGCTTCAGCAGCGCGTCGGCGATCGATCGCACCGGCGTGCGCACGGCGTACAGCGGCGACTGCGCGAGCCGGAGCACGCGCGCCGCGAGCATCGAGTCTTTCTCGATCGCCTTCGCGATGCCCGAGATGTCCACGTCCACCTGCCGCGTCATCGCCAGCAGATCGAGCGCGACGGTGGGGAGCACCGGCGGCACGTAGTCGGGCTGACGGAATCGAACCAGGACGCGCCGCACGACCTCCTCGGAGCTGGCTTCGAGCAGCCGTTCGCCGTCGATCTCGTGCGTCCCCTTCCCGTAGTCGGGCGCGCGCGGCCGCCCGGTCGGCGAGGCGCCCACGTTTCGAGGGCTCGAGGGGGACCTTTCCGCCATGTAGTGAGCTACGGCGGGCAAGGTGAGAAAGTTGCGGTCGCGCAGCGACGCCACGCACGAATTCTCGTGTCGAATTGCCCCAGAGTGAGAGGTCTTGCGCGCTCGAGCTGGTGCGCGCGTCGCGCTACCGGCGCAGCGCCCCGCACCACACGCGGCAGCCGGGCATCGCCGCGCGCAGCCGGTCCGCGAATGCGGCGCGGACCTCGGAGAAGCGCGCGGTGCCCGAAGGCGCCGGGCGCGGATCCGTGTCGTCGTCGAAGACCGGGCGCCCCGCGACGAAGCGCAGCGCGTGATCGAGCGCCTCGCGCAGGGCGGGATCGTCGCGCTCGACCAGGACGCGCGCGTCGGGGGAGACGCACTGCAGCTCGAGCTGGTCGGTCGAGGGGTCGATGCACGCCGCGAACGCGAGCACCTTGGCGGGGCGCGGCGCGCGGTTCGGATCCTCCACGATGAGGACAGCGTAGCGCAGCGGGCGCGCGCCGCTCGGAGCCCGGCGCTGCCGTGCTCGCCCAGCGTTCCGCCACCGCCGCGCCACCGCCGCGCCACCGCCGCGCCGGGTCGACGCGCCACGGGCGCAGGGCGATCGGGCCCGCGTGGAGCCCCGACGCGAACGCGTGCCCGCGGACGACGAGCCGCCCGCGCTAGGGCGCTCGGCAGAGCTCGCCGAGCTCGCCGTGCGCGCCGAGCGCGCCGCGCCGACGGCGTCCCGCGTGCTGCTCGCGCTCGTCGCGGTGTACGTCATCTGGGGCTCGACCTACCTCGCGATGCGGATCGCGCTCGAGACGCTGCCGCCGTTCCTGATGGCCGGCCCGCGCTTCCTGCTGGCCGGCGGCGCGATGTACGCGTTCCTGCGCCTGCGCGGCGCGCCCGCGCCCACCCGCGCGCAGTGGCTCGCCTCGGCCAAGATCGGCGTGCTGCTGCTGACGCTCGGCAACGGCGCCGTCGCGATCGGCGAGCAGACGGCCTCGTCGAGCGTCGCCGCGATCGTGGTCGCGTCGATGCCCATCTGGGCCGCGGTGTTCGGCCGGCTCGCCGGGCAGCGCGCGCGCGGCGGAGAGTGGCTCGGGCTCGCCCTCGGCTTCGCGGGGGTGGTGCTGCTGCACCTCGGCGGCGGGCTCCGCCTCGACGCGCGCGGCCTCGTGCTCCTCGCGGCGCCGATCACCTGGGCGTTCGGCTCCGTCTGGAGCAAGAAGGTGCCGCTCCCCGAGGGGCCGATGGCGACCGCGGCGCAGATGCTGATCGCCGGCGCCTCGATGCTGGGGCTCGCGCTCGTCACGCGCGAGCCGTGGCCGCACCCGTCCGCGCGCTCGCTCGGCGCGGTGCTGTACCTCGCGACCTTCGGCTCGATCGTCGGCTTCACCGCCTACAACTGGCTGCTGCGCCACGTGCGCCCCGCGCTCGCGACCTCGTACGCGTACGTGAACCCGATCGTCGCGGTGCTGGTCGGCTGGGCGCTCGGCGGCGAGGCCATCACGCGCCTGACGCTCGCGGCGGCGGCGGTGAGCATCGCCGGCGTCGCGATGATCGCGGCGCGCGCGAAGTGACCCGTCCGGCACGTCACCGCGTCACCGCGTACGAGTAGTGCACCCCTCCTGCGAAGCCGCCGTCGAGGCCGACGCCGTCCAGGCCGAGGACGTGCCTCTTTGCCACTCTCAGATCGAGCCCGATGCCGAAGCCGAAGCGGTCCATCGAGTACTGGCCGCCCGGGAAGCTCTGCGCGCCGAGGAAATAGCGCACCACCGCGTCGTCGGGGTGCTTGGCTCGGGTGCCGAGCGCCGCTTCGTCCCAGAAGCCGCCCGAGACGCCGAAGTGCGCGCCCGGGTAGCCGACCATCGACAAGCGATCGGCGTAGCCGACGTCGATCGCGAGGAACGAGAAGCCGCCGCGGAAGTGGGCGCCCATCCGGGGCCGCATCGTCGTCGTATTCCACTGCTGGCCGGGCGCCGTGCCATCGACGCTCTCGCGGAAGCCGACCAAGCCGAGCCCGAAGGAGTAGTTCGGGTGCTCGATCTCGGCCCACACCTGCCCGAAGCCGGTCTGGGCGCTGAACGTCTGGGTGGGGCTCGCGCCGCTCGAGGTCCCGCTCTGCACGGTGCGGCTCTCGCCGGCGTAGCCGACGCGCCCGCCGAGCCATGCGACCGTCTCGGCGCCGACCGGCTGCTCCCACTCGGCCTGCCCGTAGACGTTGAACCCCGTGCGGTCGAACGTCGTGTAGTTGCCGCTGCAGGAGTCGCTCACTTGGTAGTTGGTGTGTCCGCCCGAGAGCCCGCCGCCGACCCAGAGGCGACCGACGCGCTCCCCGCGCTCCCCGCCCTCCGAAGACGAGCCGAGCCCGAGACGATCGCGTCGCTCCTGCACCGTCTCGGGGTCGTCGCGATCCGAGCCGACGCGCACCAGTCGTCCGCGCTCGTGGTCGACCTCGTAGCGCCAGCCAGGCGGTGGCGTGTCCTGCGCGTCCTGCGCGCCCGGCGCTCCCGGCGCAGAGACGCCGGCCGCGGCGCTCGTCGCCGAGGGGGCAGCCGAGCCGCTCGTGGCCTCGTTCGGTGGATTCCCCTGCGCGCTCACCTGCGCGCGTGCGTCGACGCGAAGCGCGAGCGGGAGCAGCGCGGCGGCGACCGACGCGATCGCGAAGGCGAGGGCGCGCCGACGCGTCAGCCCGGCGAGCGAGGGCCAGGGGAGCGGCAGCGCGAGGGCGCCGCACGCGAGCGCCGCGAGGAGCAGCTGCCGCAGCAGCGGCGTCTGATCGACGGTGCTGGCGGAGCCGAGGACCCACGCGAGGAGCCAGGCCGCCCACGGCGCCCACGGCGCGTACGGCGCGTACGGCGCGAGAGGCGCGAGCTGCTCCTCTCGCGCGTCTCGCGTCTCTCGCGTCTCTCGCGTCTCGCGCGCCGCGCCCTCGCGCGCCCGGGCGCGCCGCTCGAGCAGCACCGCCGAGGCCATCAGCGCGAGCGCGCACGCCGAGAGGGCGAGCTCGTAGCGCGCGTCGAGGAGCGACCACCAGACGTTGACCATGCCGCGCGTGCGGTCGATCCCGGCGCGCAGCGCGAGATCCCAGGCCGCCGTCAGCGCCAGCAGCGCCCCCTCGGAGCGCAGCCGCCGACGGAGCGCGAAGAACGCCGGCAGCCACGCCGCGAGGCCGAGCGTCTCGTAGAGCGGGTAGGGGTGGACGGGGCGTGAGCACGAGGCCCCCGCGCCGATCCAGCCGAGCGCACGGTGGAGCAGCCAGGCGCCGCTCCCCTCGCCGTAGCGGATCCCCCACGGAAGGTCGGTCGTGGTGCCGAAGCAGCAGCCGTTGAGCAGGCAGCCGACGCGCCCGACGGCGACCACCACGAGCAGCCCGAGCGCGAGCTCGGCGAGCGGCGGCCGGCGCAGGCCGAGCAGGCGCTGCGCGACGAGCCACGCGACGATGCCTCCGCCGATCGCGCCGAGGACGCTGGGGAGCAGCGCCGTGCCGGCGGTGAGCCCCGCGACCAGCGCCGCGGTCGCGAGGAGCGACGCGCGCCAGGGCCAGCCGCGCCGCACGCCGCCGCGGAACACCAGCACCAACAGGATGAGCAGCGGCAGGCGCCCGAAGAGCGTCCAGGTGCTCACCACCCCGAGGCCCGTGTCGAGCGCGTGGAGCGGCATCACTCCAGTCTAGCCGATGGGGCGCGACTCGACTGGACGCGTCGAGGCGTCGCGGGCGGCGTGAGGGGGAGTGCGCACGGCGCGCACCGCTTGCGTCGCTCGCGCAGCGCGAGACGCACGCCTCGCGCACAGCTACGTTGCCCGTCGCCCGTCGCCGCGCGAGGCGAAGACCTCGACGCGCCGAGCACCGACGACGACCTCGCCATCCTCGCCATCGGCGCGGACGAGAAGCTCGCGAAGCACGAGGAAGGGGTGCGCTGCCGCTTCGAGAACCTGCAGTCCGCGAAGCGGCGCGCGCTTCAGTAGCTGCCGACCAGCGTGACGCTCACCGACTCCGGCGTCGGCGTGATCTCGACGCTCACCGGGACCTCTCCGAGCTTCACCGTGACGAGCCTCGCGCCGCCGTTCTCGAGGTCGACGAAAGGGAGCTTGTCCTTCAGCTCGTCGAGCACCGAGCGATGGTCGTCGCGGGCGGGATCGAGCGTCAGCCCGCCCGGCGACCGAAGCGACACGAGGGTCGCGGGTTCGGTGGCGAGCGACGCGAGCGCGGCCAGCGAGACCAGCGCTCCATCCTCGAAGACCGGCAGCGTCTCGGACTCGTTGCTGGACAAGGCCCCTCCGCGGCTCGGCGGTCGGGCAGGGTGCTCGCCGAGGTGGCGCGCACCATGCTCGCTGCGAACCTCGACCGTCAAGGCGCGCGCGGCCCCGCGCAGCCGCTCCGGCCCCCCGCGGAATAGCCGTGCGTGGCCGCGGCTTCCTCTCTCGTGGGTTTCGACGCGAACGCCTTCTTGCTCTCGATGCTGATCGGCGGCGTCGGGTTCGTCGCGTTCGCGTACGGCAAGAAGGCCTCGCGACTCCCGCAGATGGTGGCGGGGGTGACGCTCATGGTCTTCCCGTATTTCGTCTCCGGCGTCGCGTGGATGCTCGGGATCGCCGTGGCGGTCGTCGCCCTGATGGCCGCGGCGATCCGCGCGGGGGCCTGAGCGGCGCGCAGCTTCCGCCACGACGAAGGGGCGTGGAAGCAGGCGAGGGTCCTCGAGGCCTCCGACGGCCACGCGCAGGACTACTTCGGCTACGCCGTCGCCCTCGACGGCGCGAACGTGCTCGTCGGCGCGCCGCTCGAGACCGTGGGCTCGAACACGACGCAGGGCGCGGTCTACGCCTTCGAGCTCGCGAGCGGTATCGCGCCTCGGGCGCGGACGGGCGCGTCGGGCGCGAGAGGCGCGAGAGGCGCGAGAGGCGCGCGCGCGGACGCGTCCGGGGGGATCGCGCCTGGTAGGCTCCGGGCGTGAGCCAGGACCCGTATCGACGACAGGGCGAGGAGAGCCAGGAGCTGGCGCGCCTCGCGCAGCAGGGGCAGGCGCGCTTGCAGGCCGCGCACAGCGGCGAGGACCGTCGCGCGCGCGCGGCCGCCGAGCGCAACCTGCGCACCGCGCTCGGGCCGGTGCGCGGCGCCCCCCTGAAGCGGGCCATCCTGGTGCTGCTCGTGCTGTGCGTGATCGCGCAGATCGCCGGGCTGGTGCTCGGCGAGCTCGTCGCCCTCGACGACCTGCTCGGGTTCTCGCTGCGGCCGTTCCGCTTCGCGGGGCTCTTCGCGTCCGCCTGGCTCTTCGCCGGCTACCTGTTCGTGCCGCCGATGGCGTCGCGCGCGTCGGTCGAGGCCGAGCGCGCGTGGGTCGCGTCGCTGCCGTTCCCGCTCGACTGGTATTTCGAGCTGCTCGCCTCCGAGCCGGACGCCGCGGTCCGGGTGCGCGTCGAGCTCTGGTGGTCGACGAGCGGGGTCGACGCGCGCACGCTCGCAGGGATCCTCGCGCTCTTCGACACCGATTCGACCGTGCTCGAGGTCCACGGCGCGCACGCCTCGTTCACGACCGGCCGGATCTCCGGGATGACCGGCATTCGCATCAACCGCTCGAACGTCTACCGCAACCACCGGCTCGGCAAGGCCGTGCACCGCCTCGTCGAGGTCGTGCTGCTGCCGATCCACCGCAACGCCCCGCTGGCGCGCGTGAAGCTGTCGCGCAGCTTCTGACCCGGCGCTCGCCGTCACGCCGCTCGTCGCAGCGCGCGCTGCGCGGGCGGCCAGGGACGCTTGCTCTCGCGGTCACGATCGAGCGCGTCCCGGCGCGCGGCCGGGCGGTATCATCGCCCCATGTCGAGCACCCCCGATCCTTCCCTCACCATGACGAGCGAAGAGCGCGAGCTCGCCGTCAAGCTGCGCGCCTTCATGATCGCCAAGCGGGGCGCGTACACCCAGGAGAACATCCGCGCGATGTTCGACGAGTACGACCGCGACCACGACGGCCGCATCAGCAAGTCCGAGCTCGACGCGCTGCTCAAGGACGCCGGCATCGGCAACGTCGTCACGCGCCCGTTCTGGATCCTGGGCGTGCTGGCGAAGCTCGACACCAACCAGGATCGCCAGGTCGACTGGCTCGAGTTCTCCTCCGCGCTCGCGGTGCTCGAGGCGCAGCTGCCGCCGCTCTGACGAGCGGGGCGTCGTCTTCGCGCGTACCGCGCGCGCCGACCAGAGCGCGGGTCGAGCCAGCGTGCAGCGGCAGCGCGTCGGGTGGCGCGGGCGGAGGGGCGCGGGGAGAGGGGAGTGGGCGCGCCCGGCGCCGCGTCAGCGCCCCGCGCGCCGTCGGGCGAGCGCGCGCGGCGAGAGCGCGAAGAGCGCGAAGAGCGCGGACAGCGCCGCGCCGCCCGCGCCGATCGCGCACCCGCCGCTCGACGCGGTCGTCGTCGGGGTCGCGACGCATTTGCCCGGCGCGCTGCCGAGATCGCAGTCGTTCTCGGCCTGGCAGTCGTCGACCGAGCCACTCGGGCAGGATCGCCAAGGCCGGTCAGGGCGCGGTCTACGGCTTCTCGCGCAGCGGCACCACGTGGAGCCAGATCGGCTACACGATCTTCGGCCCCCAAGTGCACGACCCCCGGCACCTGTGGCTACAGCGCGTCCGCGGCCGAGCTCCTCGCGGCGTGCTCGCGTGGAGCCGCTCTCGCGGGAAAACTCCCGCGCTCTTCACTGCCCACCGGGGCGGTCGGCACCGCCCCGCCCCGCCGAATGCGATTCGTCGGGGCCCCACCCCACCGGAGAGCCTGTTTCACACTCTCTCCGCCGTCGAGCGAGCGCGTCCCGGTCGTGGACGGTGGGGTCTGTGGGGTCTGGCGAAGTGACACCTGGGGGCGCGACTCCCCACCTGGCCGTGGCGGGAGGCCGGAACGCGCGCGATCCCGCCCGCGCAAGCCTGAGCCCGCCGGGCACCCGTCTTGCTCAGACCGCGGCGATGCGCGCGATCCGCTCCTTCGTCTTCGCCTGCGTCGCGTGCCTCGCCGTCGTGGGGGGCGCGTGTGGCGGCGCCGACGGCGCGTCCGGCGCGCCGCCAGCTGCGACTCCGAGCGCGGCGCCGAGCGACGACGCCGCGAGCGAGTCGTCGAGCCCGGACGCGGAGGTCGGCCTCGGGGCCGACGTGGGCGGAGACGATGCGGCGTCCGACGCGCTCGACCAGGCTGACGTGTCCGGAGACGCCGCCAGCGCCAGCGGGTTCGTGCACCCCGGGATCCTCGTGCAGCGCGCGCAGCTCGACTTCGTGAAGGCGAAGATCGCGGCGGGCGCGGCGCCGTGGGCAGGCGCCTTCGCCGCCGCCAAGGCGAGCCGCTTCGGCGCGAAGACGTACACGCCGACGCCGCGCGCGACCGTCGAGTGCGGCTCGTACTCCATGCCCGACAACGGCTGCACGGACGAGAAGGACGACGTCACCGCCGCCTACACGCAGGCGCTCCTCTTCTACTTCACCGACGACGAGGCCTACGCGAAGAAATCGATCGAGATCATGAACGCGTGGTCGGCGGTGCTCGCCGCGCACACCAACAGCAACGCGCCGCTGCAGTCGGCCTGGTGCGCGTCGGTCTTCCCGCGGGCGGCGGAGCTGATCCGCGCGAGCTACCCGAAGTGGCCGGCGGCCGAGTCGGCGCGCTTCGCCAAGATGCTGAAGGACGTCTATCTCCCCGAGATCATCAAGGGCTCGACCTCGAACGGCAACTGGGAGCTCAGCATGATCGAGGCGTCGATGGCGATCGGCGTCTTCCTCGACGATCGCCCGACCTTCGACGCGGCGGTCGCCATGTGGCGCAAGCGCGTGCCGGCGTATCTCTACCTCGCGTCCGACGGCCCCGCGCCGGTGACGCCGCCGGGGACCACCAAGTCGGGCGCCGCGCTCACGACGTACTGGTACCATCCGGGCCAGTTCGTCGACGGCCTGTGCCAGGAGACGTGCCGCGACTTCGGGCATGTGCAGCTCGGGCTCGCCGCGATGATCGACGCCGCCGAGACGGCGCACATCCAGCGTGTGCCGCTCTACGAAGAACAGGCCGACCGGATCGCCACCGGCCTCGAGTGGAACGCGCAGTGGCTCGACGGCGTGACGGCGCCGAGCTGGCTGTGCGGCGGCACGCTCACCGACGCGACGCCCACCGCGATGTGGGAGATCGCCTTGAACGAGCTCGAGGGGCGGCTGAAGCGCACGGTGCCGCACGTCCGCTCGGTCGCCGCGAAGGTGCGGCCGACCGGGACCAATCACCACATGGTCTGGGAGACGCTGACCCACTACGGCGTGGGCGGCTGAGCGGGGGCGCGCGCTAGGCCACTTGCGTGAAGATCGGATCCGGGAAGTCGGCGCGGAGCGCGTCGAGCAGGTGGACGAGCGTCTGGAACTCGAGCCCCGACTGCAGCCCCACCGACACGGCGCGCTCGCCGGCGAAGCTCGGATTGGAAGCCTTGAGCGTGTGGGCGCACGCCGCGAGGGCCGCGAAGGCGGCGGCGTCGGGGGCGTTCGGCGAGAAGACGTCCTTCGCGCCCAGCGTGCATCCTGGGCCGACGTTCTTGCCCCGCGCGCCGACAACGAGCCCGCGTTTGGTCACCGTGGCGGTGAGGGCGAGCGGCTCGACCGCCCGCGCCGCCTTGGCGCTCCCCGTCATGGTCGCCCTGGTGTTCACGAGGATGGCGGCCTCGCGACCGTCCTTGTCGGCGACGACGATCGCCAGCTCGTCGAAGCTCCCGCGCGCGAGCGTGTAGATCAGCTCGAGGAGCTGCTGGTACGTCGTCGCGCGGTCGACGTAGACGAGCGGCCTGCGCGCGCCGTTCGCTTTCGCGTCGCCCGCTCCGGCGATCGACTTCGCGCGCGAGAGCTCGTCGCGCAGCGGCTCGAGCTCGAGGCCGGCGCCGGCCGCCTTCGCCTTCGCGTCCCAGCCGTGCTGGCGGTCCGGGCGGCTCGCGACGACGACGCTGGCAGGCTCGGGGCCGAAGCCGCCGTCGACGGCGATCCCCTGCGTGCGCGCGAAGACGCGCACCAGCGGCGACGGCACCGGCGCGGTCGCGCTCGACTCGGCGAGGGTGAGATCGACGTGGCGCGGCGCCGGCACGTCGAGCTTCGCGCGGTACTTCTCCAGCATCGCGAGCTCGTCGCCGTGGAGCACCTTCGCGGCGATCACCTGGTCGGCGTACGCGGCGAGGTGCCGATCCGCCCAGATCGGCGCGTCGAGGGTGCCGGCGTCGTGCGCCTTCTTGAAGTCGGGGAAGCACCCCTCCAGCGCCTCGAGGCGTGCGCGCGTGCTCTCGGCGTTGGAGCTCGCCTTGTGCAAGGCCTTGGCGCACGTGCCCGCGCAGGTCGGGATCTCGCTGCACCCGGCGAGCAGCTTGTCGGCGCGCTCCTGGCGGTCGACGACGGGCCCGCCGAGCGCGGAGGCGAGCGTGCGCACGAGCCCCTCGGCGTCGCTCCGGGGGATCGAGGGGAGCGAGGGGAGCGAGGTAAGCGAGGGGCTCGAGGGCGCGGAGGTCGCCTCGCTGCCGCGGTCCTTCGGCTTCGGGGTGGCGCGCGAGCACGCGAGCGTCGAGAGCGCCGAGAGCGCCGAGAGCGCGCCGAGGGCGGAGAGGGCGCCGAGCGCGGAGAGCGAGAGCGCGGCGACGGCGCGGCGGGTCGAGCGAGCGGTCATGGCGGCGAGCGTACAGGGGTTGGGCGCGCGCGCGGCGGGGCGTGGATTCGAGGCTCTGCGGGAGGTGTGGGCGCGGGGGCTCGGGCTGAAGCCTGGATCAGCGACGCGCCGGCAGATCCATCGCGAGACGCACCCCGTGCTCGCCGGTGCTGCGGTCACGCGCCGTCACGTGGAGGAGCAGCTGTTCGCCGGGGTTCTGCCAAGGCGCGAGAGCCTTCGCGCCCGACCGTGCCATCTCGGGGCGCGCGCGCGGCTCCCACGCGTCGGAGGTCTCCGGCGCGCGCTTGTAGGTGTCGTGCCAGCCGTCGTCGACCCACTCGCCCCACGCGAGCTGCTCCAGGCCGAAGCCCCCTGGCGCGTCGGCGCGCGCGATCCACGCCACGGGATCCGCGTCTCCGTGCAGCCAGGCCGAGCCGCCTGCGCGCGCGACGTACTCCCACTCGGCCTCGCTCGCGAGGCGGCGACCGGCGCGTGCGACGAGCGCCGCGGCGTCCTCCGCGTCGAGCCGTGCGACCTCGTCGAGCGTCTCGACGCCGAGCGCGCGCGCCCGCTCGCCGCCGAGCAGTCGCTCCGCCAAGAGGAACGGCGCGACCGCCACCTCACGCGTCGGCGAGGCCTGCTTCGCGATCCCCTTCGCGTGCTCGAGCGCCTCGGGGCCGAGCGCCTTGGCGCGCCGGTTCAGCTCGCGCTTCTCGTCGGCCGCGAGCCCCATCGTGAACGAGCCGCCGACGATCACGACGTACGCGACGCCGGTCTTCGCGTCGACGAGGCGCGCGAAGCCGTCGTGGCCCGGCTCGCCCAGCTCCATCGCGAGCGCGCTCGCGAGCGCGCGCGTGAGCCCCGCGCGGTCGGCGCCCTTCCACGCCGCTTCCGTCGCGAGCTCGGGCCACGCCTTCGCGTGCGCGTCGCGCGCCGCCTCGCTGCGCACGGGCGCGCGGGGGATCGCGACGCGCTTCTGCAGACGCGCCCAGACATCTCCCGCGTACGACGGCTGCTGCCACGGCAGGAGCCTCGCGAGCTCCTCGGCAGAGAGCGAGGGCCGCCAGGCCGCGCGAACGCCGAGCCCGGCCCCCTCGCCGATGCGGTCGAGGTCCTCGTCGGCGAGGACCGGACCGAGCTCGCTCGGGTGCTTCAGCTTCGCGAGCAACGCCGCCGCGAGCCCGATCGGGTCGTCGCCTGGCGGGAGCGCGATCGAGCGCGCGCTCGCGATCGCGCGCAGCCGCGGCGCGCCGAGCCACCGCGCGGCGCCGACGAACTCCGGGAACTCCTTCGGGCTTGCCACGAGTCGAGGGTAGTCGAAGACCGTGCGGTGGATCGCCGCAGAGACTCCCGCCGTCGTCCTTGCTCTGGAACCAAGCCGATTGGATGCTGCCCGCCGCGCGAACCACCCCGGGCCGAGGCCCGGGGCAGCCGAGACTCTCAAGCCCGCAAGGCGGGCTCCTCGGAGCTGTGTGGAGCCGCGCGTGACGTGATGCCGATCGCCCGCGTCGATCACCCGGCCGGCTTCAGCTCGCTCTCGCCCGCGTCGAACGGAGCCGCCTCGCCGATCAACGCGGCTCGCGCGACGGCTCGCACGACGCCGACGTCGCCGGTGCGGACGAGCCTTCGGCGCTGCCGATCGGGCGTGTCGAGTGACTCGTGACCGGCGTGACCGGCGTGACCGGCGTGTCCGGCTGCACGTGCTTCATTGCACCCGCGACTTGGGGACGCTCCACCAACCCGAGGTCCTCGCCCATGGCGCGCAGCGTCTTGCCGTCGCAGCCGATGGCGCCGGCGGCGGTGGCGGTGGCAGTGGTGGTCGCGAGGGCCATGAGGGCACGAATCGCCGCCGCCGTGGGCAAGCGTCGCGTGGCTGCGGCGGCGGGTCGTCGGGGCGACACGAGCGTCATCGTATCGCACTCGGCGACCGAGGCGAGGCGGAGCCGCTGTACCCGACGGAGTCCTCGGCCTCGTCGCGGCGCCGGAGGAGTGGCTGATGCTGCTGCCGCGGGAGCAGGCGTCTGCCCCTGAGCGGCTACCCGTAGCTCCGGCGGGAGATCATCGGACGCCCGGTCGTGCCCTGAGCGTCCCGCCGCGTGGAACCTGTGATGCGCACGTCGCCGCGCTACGCTCGCTCGTAGGGCGACCGCAGCGGCTCGGCCGACAGGCCGCGGGAACTCGCGAGGGCGACGGCTTCGGGGCAGAGTCGAGGAACACCCACGTACATGTAGAAGTCCCGGCCGAAGTGCACGTACGCGCCCGCCGTCGCGGACTCCAGGCGGCACCAGAACCTCTCGCGCAAGATCGCGCGACAGCTCGCCTCGAAGTCGCCGCCGACGGCGACCGTGCCTCCCTCCGAGGGCGTCAGGCCTGGCTCCTCGTGTCCGGCCGGGTCCTCGACGCCGACCATCGTCAGGCGGTCGACCCCGGCCTCGTGCATGAACGCCATCGCCGAGGACACGTAGGCATCCTCGGCGCGCAGGTACTCGTCCTCCGTCAAGACGTGACCATCGAAGCTGCGACCGATGTCGCTCCTCGCCGTCCACGTCGACGGGACGAAGGCGCCCCGGCCGTCGCGCAGGGCAGGATCGTAGCGCGTCACGCGGTACGTGAAGGCGGGCGAGACGGGCTCGGGCACGGACCACACCGACTTCGATCGAATGACGAACAGCCAGGCGTCGTCCGCCTGAGGCCACTCGCGGTGCTCGCGTCGGCCTCCCCACGGGAAGGAGGCCAGGCCGTGTGCGACGCTGCCGAGGCGAAGCTCGTAGGTGCTGATGCCAGCCCTTTCAAGGTGACTTCTTCCGAGATTCTGCGAGCAGACGCGCCGTCGACACATGACCGCTGTCCGCGAACTTCGTCCTCTTCGGCACGGGCTTCTTCGGACCTCGCGGGTGGCGCTTCAGCTTCGCGAGCTGAA